>NZ_CAITNG010000138.1 GCF_903893715.1 uncultured Mucilaginibacter sp. | reverse complement strand
TACAAAACGCTTTTGAAAACAATTATTCACCCTTTCCCTAACCCTTAATTATTATTTTATCAAAATGAGCAATACCCCTGCCCTCAGTTTCTCGTCGTTAAGGTATAACATTAGCGATATAACGCAACTCGTTGCCAATACGCCCGGAATAGAAAGCTTTTGTTTTTGTTATTTTTTCCCGGGCGGTACCGATAGCATCGGCCTGGTGGCTTACGCGTACATCGAACAAAGCGATAGTTACAATCCCGACTATGATACCCTAGATGTTGATGAAACAGATGTCCTGACCATAAACGGTCCCATCGTAATGACGAATAACGTCATCTCGATTGAAAATGTTCAAAAACTCATCGTCAACGCGTTGCCGGATGATTATCTGCTATTCATACCTACCGTCAATGCTGATAACGATATTTTTTATCACATTAAATTTTGCCAGGCTACTCCCGACGGAAGGGTACGCGGAGGTGGCGGAGACGATACCAACCCATCACCACCGGCAACCTAAAAAACACTTTATAAATCTACATGCCAAAGATTATACAGTTACTCCTTGACTGGTCCGAAGTGTGGGCGGTCTGTATCCCCGCAGCAATACTGCTCACCAAAAAACAGCCGGCCGTTCTTAAGCCGGTTGTTTTTTATGTTTGGACAGCCCTGGCCATCAACATCCTCATCGACCTTACCTGGAAACTGCGTAACGTTATACCTACTGAATATAATTCAAACAACTACCTGTATAATCTGCACTCAGTAATCAGGTTTTTTTTATTCAGTATTTTTTTTATCGGGTTAAAACAGCCCTTCCTCGTCCGTTTTAAAAAGCTTCTCCCATTTTTGTACCTCGTATTTTTAGTGGTCAACTTCGCTTTTTCCGAAGATTTTTTTAACTATTGGGCGTTCAGCAGCCGCCTGCTGTCAGTCGAAGCGATTTGTTTGCTTTTTTACGTATTGCAATATTATCTGTATAAAATAACCGAAAGCGTAGAAACCTACAGCTTTAAGGCCGATTTCTGGATTGTTACAGGTTTGGGCATTTATGTAACCATTAATTTCTTTATTTTCCTGCTTTATAACGATTTGGAAGTACGCATGCAAAACTTTGCGGTAACCTTATGGAACGTACACAACATTACCTACATTGTTTTTAATATTTTTTTAGCTAAAGGGTTCTATGAGTCTCGAAAATGAGGATATACGTTTTATGTTGGTGGTGGGCATAGCTGCCATGTTGTTGCTGTTCATTAGTTTGCTGCTCATCTTCATCTTCACACAACGTAAGCGCCTGCAATACCAACAATCGCTGCGCGACCTGCAAGACCGCCAACAACGACAATTGATCGAAGCAGCGGTACGCAGCGAAGAAACCGAACGCCACCGCATAGCCGAAGAACTGCACGACGAAGTGGGTGCCCTGCTTTCATCAACCAAACTGTACATCTACAGCATCAAAAACAAACATACCGAAGATGATGACAAGGGCCTTTACCGTAAATGCACCAGTTTGCTTGATGAGGCCATCATCAAGGTGAGGGGCATTTCGCATAACCTGCACTCGAGCATATTACAGGAGTTTGGTTTAAATGAAGCCATTAAACATTTTGCGCTAAAAATATCCAACGGTACCCACCTTGAGCTCAGTACAAACCTCGATTACAGCTATGTAACGCAACAATCAACCAACGATATTAACATCTACCGCATCATACAGGAGCTGGTAAACAATACACTAAAACACGCTCAGGCAAATAAAATATGTATCCGTTCGAAATATGAAAATAATTTGCTGATATTTTCTATTTTGCACAACGGAAAAGGGATAACCCAGCATGACTTTGAAAGCCTGAGATACAATAAAGAGGGATTAGGTTTAAAGAACATTCAAAACAGGATTATCCTGCTAAAAGGTGAGCTTAATTATTCGCAGGATAGCGCGGGTTTTAAGATCGACCTGACTGTTCCGCGAAACTGATACCTATCATGAACAAAATCAAAGTTGCTATAGCCGACGATTCGGCTATATTCAGGGAAGGGCTAAAAGTAACCATACAGCAGGATGAAAACCTGGATATGATGCTTGAAGCCGGCGACGGCGAAGAACTGGTGGCCAAGGTGGAAAAATTACGGCCCGATGTGATACTGATGGACCTGAAGATGCCCATTTTAGACGGTGTGGAAGCCACCAAAATCATCAAAACTAAATTTCCCGCCATCCGGATTTTGGCAGTAACCATGTACGATGATGAAAAGTTTATCATCCACCTGATGGAAAACGGGGCAAACGGATACCTGCTTAAAAACGCCCACCCTGAAGAAATGAGGCGGGCCATATACGCCGCCCACGAAAACGGTTATTACTTTAACGATGTTGTGAGCAAGGCCCTCCTCAAAAAACTGGTTACGGGGCAAAACATGAAACCTTCATTCAACAGCCATATCGAGTTTACCGACCGCGAACTGGAAGTTTTGCGATTGATATGCGATGGCCAAACCGCCGCCGAAATCGGTTCGAAAATATTTTTAAGCCCACGCTCGGTTGAAGGCATCAGGCAGCGCCTGATTGAAAAAATAGGCGTACGCAATACCGCAGGGCTGGTATTGTACGCGGCAAAGAATGGGTTGATATAAGCCCGCACCTTAATTTGCAAAACCATATAAATGAAAAAAGCCACCCGATTTGGATGGCTTTTTGTGATCCCGCTGGGATTCGAACCCAGGACCCCAACATTAAAAGTGTTATGCTCTACCAGCTGAGCTACGGAATCCTTTAACGCTTTTGTTTAAAGTGGTGCAAATATAGGACTATTGGGTATAAGGTGCAAGCTATTTATTAATATATTTCTAACTCCAAATTAACCCCCTAATAAACAGTATTTTGAACATTTAACATCTTGTTTTTACCCCGTTCAACTATTGGATAGGCCAGCTAAAACAAAAAATCCCGGCCATGTTTTATCACAACCGGGACCAAACCTTAACCTTTAATCAACAAACCAATTGATATACGGTTGCTATGTTGTTTTGGATTCCGCATCCGAAAATAATTTATCATCCCATTAATTCCTTCATCAGTTTATCAAAGGCTTCCTTCATTTCGGCCAGTTCCGTTTCAACTTTGGCCAGGCGCAACTCCAGGTCGCCAACGTTTCGGCGGGCGGGCTCATTGGGTTCGTCCTCATCGGCAATAACGGGTGTGCCACCCAATAAATGCACATAACGTACTTCTTTTTGTCCGGCTCGTTTTGGCAGTTGCTGCACAAATGGCATATCTGGCTGCGATAGTTTTTCTAACACTTCCTGCACTTCATCCAATGTTTCAAACTCGTACAGCCTGCCCGAGTTGGTGTTGATTTCGCCGGGTGTTTGCGGGCCTCGTAGTATTAGCAGGCAAATAACCGCCACCTCGGCCGGTACCACCGGGAAAACAATGGCAAAATTATGTTTGTATTTTACAGCCCGGCTTGAGCCGCCTGTAGCGGTGGATATCAATCCCCGCTTTTTGAGGGAATCCAATGCCAAAACAACCGTTTCCTCATCATAATCAACCACTGGCTTGCGCGATGTTTTTTGGTTGCAGGCGGTCGTTAGGCCATTCAAGGTCATGGGGTAATAGTCGGGCGTGGTTTTACATTTTTCCATTAGCGCGCCTAAAACACGCAGTTCGGTATCGTCCAATACCGGAATATTTATTTGTGCATCCATGCGCTAAAGTAAAAAAATGATTGAATGATTAAAGGATTGAGTGATTTTAATCAAAAAAATCATCGGTCAAATTGCCAATATCTCTGCGGTCTTTTTTAGTGGGCCGGCCCGCACCGCGGTCGCGCTTCAATACCGGCGCATTGAACATGGTTTTAAAAGCCTGTGTTTGTTCAACAGGCGTAATATCCTCATAAAAATTAACGGCGGTTTTAGCGTCCACCCTGCTCTCCAACAACCCGGTAACTTTCAGCACTTTGCGATCGGGCCCTTTCGACACATGGTACACTTCACCTACGCGCACTTCGTGCGAGGGCTTGATATTGGTACCGTTCAGCTTCACGCGCCCAGCTTTACAGGCTTCGGTAGCCAGTGAGCGGGTTTTAAAAGCCCTGATGGCCCACAGGTATTTATCTATCCTTAATTTCTCTTTCTCGGCCATAAACTCATTACTTCATGCTGAACATGGCTATCTTGCCGTTACCGCCTGCCAACAGTGTCAGTTTGCCGTGCTGCGTCTTAATGCAAACATTGTAACTGCCGCCATCTATCTTCGTCCAGGTGAGCCCTTCGTCCTTACTCAGGTACGTACCCGCGGTGCCGGTGGCCAAATATATTTTACCTTTGCAATTGCCCGCCGGTCCTGAACGCTTAAATGGCTGTCAAAATGTCTCTGATCGTTATAAACAATTTGCTTTGAGGAAGATTGAGAACTATTCGATCCCCGGGCCAATACCGCAAGAATAGAATCCTGATTTAGATTACCGCCGGCTAATCTTTCAGCTGCTTGTGTGGTTGAGTGGTTTAACATAAATTCATAGCCATTCTCACCACCTCGGAAAACACCATTGCCAATATATCCACCCGCAGCATGTCCGGGTATATGTTGAGATTGAGTTATGGCATTTTGTAAATCAGTTAATTCGGCAGCGGTAAATTTGGCTTTTAACTGTTGTTCCTGGATCAGTGCATCATTTAGTGTTTGCAGCTGGTCATTCAGGCTCGAGCGCAAGTCACTTTGTTGCTGAT
>NZ_CAITNG010000137.1 GCF_903893715.1 uncultured Mucilaginibacter sp. | reverse complement strand
GGTATCGTTTATAAAAGTACCGCCACCGTTTTGATACTGGGCCTGCAGGTTGTTATCGGTTTTAACATAACTCGATTTTAGCCCGGCCTCAAACTTCATAGTTTTGTGGAAGGGCAGGGTATAGTCAACCTTTTCGGTATTAATGATAATGTTTGATGGCGATTGGTTTCGCTGTATCAACGGCGGGTGTTCAGTGGTTAAGTTGCTAAATAAGTAGTAGTTGTTATATACGGCGTTGTTGGTATTGGTAAAGTTGGTATAATCAACATCAAAACTGATGTCCTGGCCAAGGCTGTCTATGTGGTATTTATCGTTCAGGTCGAACTCGTAGTTGTGATAGGTTTGGCTGATGGTCGATGTGGTGTTTTGCAATGAGTCTGTAATACCGGGTTGCGAGCCTATCACGGTGTTGTTTACGTTATTGTCGTTTTCACCGTTAAAATAACCGCTGAATAAAAGGCCGACAGTATTCTTTTTGCCCATATCATAATCAACACCTAAACGGTAAGTGTTATTATAGTTGGTTGACGGCATAAATGTATGTTGTGTAAAATAGGTTTGCTTGCCCGATGTATCTATTATTCGGTCGATATAAAGGTTGTTCGCACGCTCCCTGCTGCCTATGCTATATGAGCCGTAAAAGTTGAGGTTACCTTCTTTGTGATTGAGCGAAATGGAGGTGTTGCCCTTGGGATAGATACCGATAGCCCCGGTAGCCACTATTGAGCCGTTGGTGCCAACCGAGTTGTTCTTTTTCAGGATGATGTTGATGATACCCGAATTGCCCGAGGCATCATATTTGGCCGATGGGTTGGTGATTACTTCGACAGACTGGATGTTATTTCCATCGGTGGAATGCAGGAGGGTTGCCAACTGGGCCGCCGAAAGATGTGTAGGCTTGTCATTGATCATTACGGTAACCCCTTGTTTGCCATTCAGGCTGATGTTATCGTCTTTGTCCACCGTAACGCCCGGTGCACGTTCCAGTATCTCCATGGCATCGTTACCCGCAGCCAAAACACTGTTTTCCACATTCATTACCATACGGTCTAACTTACGCTCGATGAGCGGCTTGGCTGCGGTTACCGATACTGCATTTAATGTCTTTGCTCCCGCGGTTAATTGAATAGCGGGCATGTTAATATTCTCTTGGCTGACTGTAACCGGCTTGCTGTAAGCTTTTAAAAAACCTACAGTACTCACACGTACCAGATATTTTCCCTGATTAAGGTGCTCAAAAGTATAAATCCCGGCTTCGTTTGTAATGGCGCCTTTCACTACCGACGAGTCTTTTGCCTTCAGCAATGCTACAGTAGCGTAAGATAGTGGTTGCTTTTTGTCGTCCAACACGGTGCCCGATATTTTTGCCGTGGGCTTAACCGCCTGGCCTATTGCAGCACCAGCCTGCAACGCAAATAATGTTATAAGGAATAGTTTGTAATGTGTCTTCATAGCTAAAATTTTGACATAGTAAGCCTGATAAGGGCAAAAACGCCCTTTTCGGTTCACTTTTAATAAGTTATTTTGTTATTTCGTCAGTATTGATAGTAAGATGAAATAAACCGGGAAAAGGTTACACTGAAAAGTAAACTTTTTAATCGGCAATGTAAGGAAAGATTTTTTTGATGCCATTTGACGGTATAAAATGCAGCGTGTTTTGCAGGCCCTGCACAATAGGATTTGGCTGGGCACGCAACAACTCTTTTTTGGCTTTTATTATCCAATAGCTTTGCAGTTTAGCGGGAACCGAAGCCCGGCATTCATAAAACTTTTGTTTAGGCCCGCTTATACAAAGCAGGCCCAACCAAATAATAGTTATGTTTTTCATTTTGCAATGGGTTGTGGGATAACAGCCGGTACTGAAAACAGGGTATCAACTTTGCAGCCTAAGCCACCATCTTCCAGCATAAACGGTGCCGATGTCCAATTCGGCTCTTTGTTTTTGTTTTTACAATCGCCAACATCGGTGTCGTTGATCAGGTAATTCAGGTTTTCATCAATAACCAATATTGTACCTACAGGAATTTTCAGGGTAAGCTTTACCCTTTGGTCGCGCCACAGTTTACCATGTGGTATTTGCAGGCTACGATCAAAGGTGAGCACCGAGTCTTTTTGTATAAAGTTGTATTTAACGCCGCGTGCATTTCTTAATGCATCTTCGTCATTTGCGCCCTGGGCGCTAAAACGTTCTTCGAGCACTATGTTGCGCTGGTCGGTCTTTTCAACGTATATGTCAACATTGCGCGGCATACCATTTTCACGGCTATCGTCATCCAGAATAATTCGGCCATCAAAATTACGGTCGATATCCATGCGCATGCTGTCTGCTTTTGTCAGGAATTTGATGTCGTTGAGCGTTAAGTGATAAACACCCGCCTTGTTGGGCTTGATATTGATAGTTTGAGTAAACGATTCGTTTACTTTAAACTGGTTTGCAATTTTAGCAGTATAGTAGATAACAATGCTCAGCGAACCTATCCAAACAATCAGTAATGTATACCCGGCCGATTTGTTGAGGCCAACCGTATTGAAAACCACTTTGAGCGTAAGCGCGGCAATGGCAATGATTGGGATAACCACTAAGGCAAAGGCACTAAAGAATATCATGCTGTTGTGGCCGTTATTGGGTGCGATAATGGTGAAAGGAAACAGATGATAGATATCATGGCTGTAGCCTAATATAGCGATAAACCCCACCAATGCGGCTATAAAAAACCCAAAGCATATCATCAGGATGATTACCCCGAACATTTTAAGCAATACCCGCCCAAAACCCTGTAAAAAAAACCAAAATGATGCAAAAAATCACCAAAAAAATCGCGGGCCTTATACACAAAGGGGCGTGCTTCTGTACCTGCGCTCTTAAATGTGGCGTGCACGTTCTTTAATTCCTCTTCAAAGTTGCGTTTAAAACCTTCCAGGTTTAGTTTCTCGCCCTTCATGGCCATCCTGTCGGTTCGGCTTTCGGCTTTCGGTACCACTATCCATAATATAATGTATAGCATAAGCCCCGTGCCGCCAAAACAAAAGGCAATGGCAAAGGCAATGCGTATCCAAACGGTATCCATATCAAAGTAGTTAGCAATACCTGCGCACACACCGCCCAACAAATGGTCATCAGGGTCGCGAAACAGCTTTCGGTTATCCGTATATGTTTGATAACCGGCAAAACCATCCTTATGGTCGGCGCCCGATGTTTCAAAATCCTCAACAGTGCCCATCTGCGCAATAATGGCAGCTATATCGCCGGCAACTACCACCATCCTGTTTTCGCGGGTAAGCATATCGCACAACATCTCGGCAATGCGGTTTTCAATGTCGGTTGTAATTTCCAGGCTGTCCTCTGCATTGGCAAAGTGACGCTTCACATCCGTCATGTAATTTTTTAGTACTTCGTAGGCATCTTCTTCTATATGGAAGATGATACCGTTTATATTGATAATGATGGTTTTGTTCATGATATGTTTTTGTGATCAGTGTTTTTCTATTTTCTGCCTTCAAGTGCGGTTTGCACCGCGAACGATAGTTCGGACCATGTTGAATCCAGTTGCTCGAGCACTTTACGCCCTTCGGCCGACAGTACATAATATTTTCGCGGCGGGCCCGACGTCGACTCCACCCAATTATACGTCAGTAGCCCGTTATTCTTCAACCGGGTAAGCAAAGGATACAACGTACCTTCCACAACCAGCATCCTTGCCTTTTTAAGGTCGGCTATAATATCCGATGCATAGGTCTCGCCTTTTGATATAATGGAGAGGATACAGTACTCCAATATCCCCTTCCGCATCTGTGTTTGTGTGTTCTCTACAATCATAATACAAAGATATATGTTTAAGATTGTATTATGCAATACATAGTACTAAAAAATTAAAAGAAGTGTTATTTTTATCATTTTTTTAATCAAATAATTAATTTATAACCAATCTTTTAAATTTATTGGGTTTTTGTCGTCAATAATTTAAAATTTATGACTAAAACGACATTTTTAGCGGTTTTTTTTCACATTATTACAGCATGTTATAGTCTATAAACTACCGTTTTTGTAAAAAAATGAAGTTTGTTTTGTGTTTTCACTTGATAATTTGATTTTGTAACATTACTTTTATAATTAATTAACTATTAACTGATCTTATTTATTAACGAACATGAAAAAACTTTTACTATTAAGTTTGTGCTTTCTGTTTTACTCAATGCAGATTTTTGCACAAAATCGTACCATAAGGGGTACGGTTACAGACAAGGAGGACGGAGGCCCGCTTCCCGGGGTTACCGTAAAGGTTAAAGGTGGGGCACT
>NZ_CAITNG010000136.1 GCF_903893715.1 uncultured Mucilaginibacter sp. | reverse complement strand
GCCGTTGGCGCGGCCAATGTGTTGAAGGTGGCGGGCAACTTTATGATCATCGCCTCGCTGGAGCTGATGGCCGAAGCCTTTACCCTTGCTGAGAAAAGCGGGCTTGACCGCAAACAGGTGGCAGAGTTTTTCGGCTCGACAATTTTTAACGCGCCCATTTACCAGAACTATGGCAAGCTGATTGCAAACAAAACATACGAGCCTGTAGGCTTCAAGACGAAACTGGGTTTAAAAGATGCCCGCCTTGCCCTTAAACTATCGCAATTGACGTTAACCCCTATGCCGCTTGCTACACTCGCCCATAACCGCTTATTAACGGCCGTAGCCAAAGGCGGCGGCGAAAGGGATTGGGTAGAGGCTTTCGGGAAAGGGGTGAGTGATGATGCGGGGGTTTGAGCTGAAAGCGAACCAAAGCAGAAAGCGAAAAGCAGCAAGCTGAAAGCGAAGAAAAAAAATCTGAAATCAAAAAAGCTTTGTGCTTTTGGCTTTCAGCTTTTAGCTCAAATCGAAAACCTGATTGATTTCGGCCAAAAACCCAAGATCCGGTTTTTGATCAAATATCCCGAACACGGAAGCCCCGCTCCCGCTCATGCAGGCGTACAGGGCACCGGCCTGGTACAGGGCTGCCTTCACCCCTCTTATTTCGGGATGCGCTTTGAAGATGTGTTCTTCGAAATCGTTTTTGATATGGTTGCGCCATTCGGCGATGGGGAGTTTGATCAGATCTTTTAAGGAAGTTTTGGCGGGTGCGGGTTTTACACCCCGGTAGGCTTCGGCCGTGGACACATGGGTGGGCGGCATTACGAGTGCGAGGTGGTAGGCCGACAGGTCGAGTTGAACGGGTTCAAACACGTCGCCTTTACCAAAAGCGAAGGTGGGTTTGTTTTGGATGAAGAAGGCACAGTCGGCACCGAGCTGGCGGGCGTAGGCCTCCATGACATCAACGGATAAGTTCAAATCAAAAACCCGATTGAGCAGTTTGATGAAAAAACCTGCATCGGCCGAGCCGCCGCCAAGCCCCGCCCCTATGGGGATATGTTTGTGCAGGTGGATTTTGATCGGCGGCATGTCGTGATCCTGTTTTATCAAATGATAGGCCTTTACGCAAAGGTTATCCTCTACCCTGCCGGGGATATCGATGCCCGAAGAGGTAAAAGCCAGTTCATCGCCGGGAATCACTTCGAGTACGTCGTTGAGTTTGATGGGGTAAAAAACCGTTTCGAGGTTATGATAGCCGTCGCTGCGGCGACTGGTTATATTTAAACCGATATTGATCTTTGCGTTTGGAAAATTGATCATGCAGAATGATTAACACGGACGCTATTTTTGCACATCCGTAGGAAACCAAAAATAGATTAATTTCCTTTGTGTTTTAAGAGTCATTGTGTCATTTGTCATTAAGTCATTGTTTTTTTTAGCGATAGGCCAATGAATAATGACCCAATGACTTAATGACCGACAAAAAATGAAACAATACCAAGACCTTATGCGCCATGTGCTGGAGAACGGCGCACAAAAGCACGACCGTACGGGGACCGGCACCATCAGCGTGTTTGGCTACCAGATGCGCTTTAACCTGCAGGACGGTTTCCCGTTGGTTACCACGAAGAAACTACACCTCAAATCCATCATACATGAACTCATCTGGTTTTTGAGCGGCGACACCAATATAGGCTACCTGAAAGAGAACGGCGTGCACATTTGGGACGAGTGGGCAGATGCGGATGGTAATTTGGGCCCGGTGTACGGCTACCAATGGCGCAGCTGGCCAAAACCCGATGGCGGGCATATTGACCAGATAAGCCAGGTGGTAAAAACCTTGAAAACAAACCCCGACTCGCGCCGCATTATGGTTTCGGCATGGAACGTGGCCGATGTTGACCAGATGGCTTTGCCGCCCTGCCATAGTTTATTTCAATTTTATGTGCAGCCCCCTGACCCACTGAAGGGGGAAACGAAAGGGAAACTTTCATGTCAATTGTATCAGCGCAGCGCTGATATATTTCTGGGGGTGCCGTTCAATATCGCATCGTACGCGCTGCTTACCATGATGATGGCACAGGTATGCGACCTGGACTATGGCGACTTTGTACACACCTTTGGCGACGCGCATTTGTACAATAACCATATTGAGCAAACGCATTTGCAATTGAGCCGCGAGCCACGCCCGCTGCCCACCATGAAGATAAACCCGGACGTGAAAGACATTTTTGGGTTTACCATTGATGATTTTACTTTGGAGGATTACGACCCCTGGCCGCATATTAAGGGGGCAGTGGCGGTATAGACCCCTAACTCACTAAAGGGGGAACTGAAAAGTAAATATTACGCAATTAGTCAAAAAGTTATGAAGCGCATTATTTCGGTTTTTGTTTTGATGTTTTCGCTTTTGGTCGGAAAAGTGTATAGTCAAGCAGCCGACAGCGTTCTCGCACCTACTTTGAAAAAGTTTTTGGAACAAAATATTAAGTATCCCGATGTCGCAAAGAAAAGCGGCGTGCAAGGAAAGGTTTCGATATCATTCAAGATTAATCAAGACGGAACGATAACAGATATTGCCAGATTAAAAACGTTACCAGATAGCTGCGATGATGAAGTAGTAAGGACCCTGAAAAACTTCAAAGGTTACTTAGGATTAAAACCAGACATTTATACATTTTCAGTGGTTTTTGAGTTTGATGAATGGGAAGGTGCTAATTCATATGCTTGGAGGGACAGAAAAAAACTAAAAAACTTTCTATTTGGTATAGTAGTTGGAAATGTACCTACAACAAGAAGCATGACTGTATACTAAATTCGAACACTCGAATGGTCGAAATTTCGTATCTTTGTGACAAGTAGTTGTGGATATATAACCCATGTAAATAGTTAATTATACCCATATTTACCCATATCCTGCAAACGCACGGTCCTCTGCGAGAGACCCTGCGGCGACGGTGAAGGTTTGAGAATTTATTTTAAGACACACATATTTACCCATGTGGCGCAGTCGACTCACCCCGACTACGCTGCGCTGGTCGACCCTCTCTTCTGCTGCGCAGGAAAGAGGGTTGGGGAAAAAGATTTGCGATATATCCATAATTACCCATGTCCGTCGGCGACCTGTCGCGTAGCGATTGCTTCGTACCTCGCAATGACGCGTAGATAAAAAAGCTGAATGAAACTAACCATCACCATAGTCGTCGCGATAAGCAGTAATTACGCCATAGGCAAGAATAATCAGCTTTTGTGGCACCTGCCGAAGGACCTGAAGCATTTTAAGGATACCACCGCCGGCGGTACCGTTATTATGGGTCGCAAAACCTTTGATTCGGTGGGCAGGCCTTTGCCTAAGCGAAGGAATATTGTGATCACCAGGCAGGATATAGAGATAGCGGGTTGCGAGGTGGTGAAGTCGTTGGAGGAGGCTATCGCGATATGCAAAACCGAGGCTGAGGTGTTTATTGTTGGCGGGGCCGAAATTTACCGACAGGCCATGCACCTTACCGACCGTATTTACCTAACGATTGTGCACCACAGCTTCGACGCCGATACGTTTTTCCCGGAAATTGATTATAAGCTTTGGCACGAGACAGCGCGAGAAGACCATCAAACAGATGAAAATCACCAATTTAGCTTTTCATTTATCACGTTAGAGCGCACATAAACACATCAATTTTTATTTTGTGTGAATTAAAAATTCGTTTTCCGAAATTTTATTAGATTTGCCGTCTTGTTTAAAAAAGCTTATAGACTAATTAATTATACATTTTAACTTACAATGCAAGGTAAAGGAGTTATTAAATTTTTCGCCATTCTGTTGGCCATAGTGTGTTTGTACCAACTCTCGTTTACGTGGGTTGCCCGGAAAGTGGAAGGCGATGCCGCAGAATACGCGAAACGTTTCAAACCTGCGGACAGGCAATTAAAAGAGAAAGCATACCTCGATTCGATGGATACACAACCTGTGTACCCACTTTTGAAGTTCAACTACCAATATGTTAAAACCAAGCAATTGGCTTTAGGTTTGGACTTAAAGGGCGGCATGGATGTTACCATGCAGGTATCGTTAGCCGAATTGGTAAAGAGTTTATCGGACAACAACCCCGATCCGGCATTTAACCAGGCAATTGCCAATGCCAATGTGATAGCCAAAACCAGCACGACTGATTATATTACACTGTTTGTACAGGAATATGAAAAAGTTGCGCCGAATGGTAAACTTGCTGCTATCTTCAGCACCAAAGAAAACCAGGACCATATCAAGTTTAACGCCAGCAACAGCGACGTAAAAACTTATTTGCAAGATCAGGCTACTGTAGCTGTTGGGCAAGCCAAAACGGTACTGAATACCCGTATCGACCAATTTGGGGTAATTCAGCCTAACATACAGCTGCAACAAGGTAACCGTATATTGATTGAGTTACCCGGCGTTACCGATCAGGAGCGCGTGCGCAACCTGTTACAAGGTTCGGCCAATCTGGAGTTTTACGAAACTTATGACAATTCCGAAATTGCACCGGCATTGGACAATCTGGACAAACTGTTGGCAGCGAAATTGAAAGCTTCGGCAAAGGATACCGCTAAAACTGCGGCTAAACCTGTTGCCGCCAAAATAACTGCCGACAAAAAAGACACGTCAAAAACCTCTTTGTTAAGCAAATTGACTAAGGCTACGGATACTTCGGCACTGGGCAAAACCAATGCTTTGAATATACAAGCACCGCTAAGGTCGATATTAAAGCTTTTGATTGGTCGCGACCCGAACACCGGACAAATGGGTGGCGAACCCGGACCTGTGGTAGGTTACGCGTTGCAAAAAGATACTGCAAAGGTAAACGCCTATTTACATAGCCCCGAAGCGTTGGCTTCGTTGCCACGTACCTGCAAATTATTGTGGGACGTTAAGCCTGAGGGCGACAAAAAAGTTTTCAAACTATATGCCATGAAGCTGACCGGCCCTGATAACACCCCTGCCCTTTCGGGAGATGTGATTCAGGACGCTCGTCCGAGTGTTGATCAAGCAACAGGTGGAAACGAGGTGGTGATGGTAATGAACTCGACCGGTGCCGAAAAATGGGGCAAAATAACTACCGAGGTTTCATCAAGGCAAACCAAAGGCTATGTAGCTATTGTTTTGGACGATAATGTTTACTCTGCACCTGGCGTTAAAGACCCTATCATCGGTGGTATATCATCCATCAGCGGAAGCAGCTTCAGTGTTGACGACGTAAAGGATTTGGCCAACATATTAAAATCGGGCCGTTTAAAAGCGCCTGCACGCATTGTTGAAGAAGAGGTAGTTGGTGCATCGTTAGGCCAGCAAGCTATACACGACGGCTTAATGAGCTGTGTTATCGGCTTCATTGTAGTGCTATTGTTTATGATAGCCTATTACAACCGTGCCGGTACCGTGGCCAACATCGCTGTATTGGTGAATGTGTTCTTTTTGATGGGTGTGCTCACCAGCTTAAACGCGGTATTAACTTTGCCAGGTATTGCCGGTATCGTACTGACGCTCGGGATGGCGGTGGATGCCAACGTATTGATTTATGAGCGTATCCGCGAGGAGTTGAACCACGGTAAATCGATGCGCATCGCATTGGCTGACGGTTTCAAAAACGCCTTATCTTCTATTCTTGATTCGAACATCAGTACCTTCTTAACAGGTGCAATATTATATGTGTTTGGCTCCGGCCCTATCCGCGGTTTCGCTACTACGTTGATGATCGGTATCGTAACTTCATTGTTCTGCTCTATCCTGATATCAAGGTTGATATTTGAGTGGATGCTGTCGAAAGACAAAGATAAGGTGATCAAGTTTTCGAACCCATGGAGCTCGCACACCTTTAAAAACGCCAATTACCAGTTTGTTAAAAACCGTTTTAAATTCTATATCTTCTCAGGTGTGTTTATTTTGGCGGGTTTGATATCCATGTTTACCCAAGGCTTTAACTACGGTGTAGACTTTAAGGGTGGCCGTACTTTTTTGGTAAGGTATGACAAACAAATCTCGGCTGAAAAAGTACGTCAGGCTGTAGACCAAACCCTAAACAAGGAAACCGAAGTAAAAACTTATGGTGCTGACAACAATCAGGTGCGCATTACTACAACGTACCATATAGATGATAATTCGACAACTGCCGATAATGACGTACAGGCCAAATTAAAACAAGGTCTTTCGGTAATCGGTCCTGATTATCAAATCATGAGTTCGCAAAAGGTTGGTCCCACCATTGCCAGCGACTTGAAATCGAAAGCCTTTTACGCGGTAATCTTCGCAATCATTATCATCTCGGCCTATATCCTTATCCGTTTCCGCAAATGGCAGTTCAGTTTGGGTGCTATGGTGGCTACCGCACATGATGCTTTGATGGTATTGTCGTTCTTCTCGATATTTAAGGACTTGTTGCCTTTCTCGCTGGATATTGACCAAGCATTTATAGCGGCGATATTAACGGTTATTGGTTACTCTATTAACGATACGGTGGTGGTGTTCGATAGGATACGTGAGTTCCTTGAACTGCACCATGCTAAAACCGACAATCCAAAAGAGGTGATCAACCAGGCTATCAATGCCACACTAAGCCGTACCATTATTACCGCATTGACGGTATTGTTCGTGTTGATCGTATTGTTCATCTTCGGTGGCGATGTGATCAGGGGCTTCTCGTTCGCGTTATTGATTGGGGTGTGCTTCGGCACTTACTCATCAATTTGCGTGGCCACACCGGTTATCATCGACTTTGGTAAAAAAGATTTGAGGTAAGCTTGAGGCTTAAATCCATACGAGGCCGTCAGGATTTTAACCTGACGGCCTTTTTTTACGATATGGACTTGACAATTAGCTGCATTAAACCCTACATTTATTAAAGTTAACCTACGAGAATGCCCCCAAGTATCAAACTGACCGAGTGCCCGCGCGACGCCATGCAGGGCCTGCATGATTTTGTGCCGACCTATATCAAGGCCGAATATATCAACCTACTGCTGCAGGTAGGTTTTGATACCATCGATTTTGGGAGCTTTGTATCAGCCAAGGCGATGCCGCAAATGCAGGACTCGGCAAAGGTCTTGTCGGAGTTAGATATGAGCCAGTCGCGCTCCAAGCTACTTGCCATTGTGGCCAATTTACGCGGTGCGCAAGATGCGGTGCTGTTTGAAGAAATCACCTATTTGGGGTTCCCGTTTTCGATATCCGAAACCTTTCAGCAGCGCAATACAAACTCCGGCATCATCGCCTCATTCGATACGGTGAAGCAGATTCATGAACTTTGTATAAAGCACAACAAGCAACTGCGCATATACCTGTCGATGGCATTTGGCAACCCTTACGGGGACGAATGGAATGCCGACATCGTAGAACATTGGGCCGAAAAGATGGCAGGCGAAGGTATCGGAACAATGATGCTGTCGGACACCACCGGGGTTTCCACGCCCGAGAATATCGGTTATTTGTACAGGCATCTATCCACACGCTTCCCCGAAACGGAATTTGGCGTACACCTGCACTCCACGCCCCAAACCAGTATCCAAAAAATCAAGGCGTCTTACGTAAGCGGCTGTACTAATTTCGACAGTGCTCTGAAGGGATATGGCGGCTGCCCCATGGCTGCGGATAAGTTGACAGGCAACATCGCGACGGAAACGTTGATAGGTTATTTGGAAAGCCAAGGCGTTGAGCTTGGTTTGAATATGGACAAATGGAACGAGGCTATGGCTTTTTCGGGGAAGATATTTGGGTAATTACCTTTTACGTTCCATTGTAAAATGCTGTATTCCCGCTTCTTCAAACTGCTCGCCTACTTTTACAAAGCCGAAACGCTGGTATAGTGTTATTGCCTGTATTTGGGCATGCATATACACATAGCTTGCATCGGCAGGCAAGTCGTTCAAAACAGTTTGCACCAAGGCCTGCCCTACCCCCTGGTTACGAAATGTCTTCAATACCGCAAAGCGTTCCAGTTTATAACCTTTGGCAGTTTTGCGCCAACGCGATGCACCGGCAGGCACACCATCTACTTTGGCCAAAAAGTGGGTCGACTCGTCTTCGTACTCCCATTCCAGCTCCGGGGGACAATTTTGTTCGCCAACAAAAACTTCGCGGCGTATGGCGAAAACGGTTTCAAGTTCGGCCGGGTCGGTAACTTTTTTTACTTCGATTGGCATTGCATTCGTTTTATCAGGTAAACAAAAAAACGCCGCGACAAGCGCGGCGTTTTTAATAGCTATGTTTTAGCTTACAGTTTGCTGTAAACGTCTAAGCAATTCAAATCATCAAACGCTGTGGTTAAGCGCTTAACAAAACTATCTTCGCCCTTACGCAACCATACACGCGGATCGTAATATTTTTTGTTTGGCGAATCAGCTCCATCAGGGCTACCGATTTGGCTTTGCAGATAACCTTCTTTCGATTTGTAGTAATCTTTGATTCCTTCCCAAAATGCCCATTGCATATCGGTGTCGATGTTCATTTTGATAGCACCGTAAGAAATGGCTTCGCGTATCTCTTCCTGGCTTGAGCCTGAACCACCGTGGAATACAAAATTGATGGGTTTTTCGGCAGCAAGGTTGTATTTCTTTTTCACATACTCCTGCGAGTTATGCAAAATTATAGGCTGCAATTTAACATTGCCCGGTTTGTAAACACCGTGTACGTTGCCAAAAGCCGCTGCTACAGTAAAACGCGGACTAACTTTTAACAAATGCTCGTATGAATAAGCTACATCTTCCGGCTGGGTATATAAACGTGAGCTATCCACATCGCTGTTATCAACACCGTCTTCTTCGCCACCGGTTACGCCGAGTTCGATTTCGAGTGTCATACCCATTTTGGCCATGCGGGCCAAATATTTGGCCGATATTTCGATATTTTCTTCGATAGGCTCTTCCGACAGGTCGAGCATATGTGATGAGAACAAAGGCTTACCGGTTTCTGCGAAGAACTTCTCACCGTAATCCAACAACCCATCTATCCATGGTAATAATTTTTTGGCGGCATGGTCGGTATGCAATACTACACCAACACCATAATGCTCGGCCAGCAGATGCACGTGGCGAGCTGCTGAAACACCGCCCAAAATACAGGCCTGCAGTTTTGAATTATCCAAGGACTTGCCTGCATAAAACTGCGCTCCGCCATGAGAAAGTTGAATGATAACCGGCGAATTGACCGCTTTGGCGGTTTCCATAACGGCGTTGATGGAATTGGTACCTATAACGTTAACGGCGGGCAAAGCGAATTGATGCTTTTTTGCAGCTTCGAAAAGCTCCTGCACCTGGTCGCCATGTAAAACGCCTTTATAATTTTTGATGTCCATGTTTTTGAGTGTTTTTGGTTTTCGCTCCGAAGTTAATCGGAAATTAATTAAATGGGAAATAGTTGGCGGAAAAATTGTTGTCACTTTTTAGGTTATAAAGTTATTAAAAAGAATGTTCCGCTTAATTGAGATGGCTTATGAATAAGCATTTCGAACAACTACTTTTCTATTACGTATTAACTACTATATTTGCAGGGATTTGAAAGAGAAAGACACTGTAATGGCTTGGTTTAAGAGGGAATCCAAAGGGATCATTACCACCACCGAAGAAAAAAAAGAAGCGCCTGACGGTATTTGGAACAAATGTCCGTCGTGCAAAAAACCGCTTCATAATTCGGAAATGGTGGAAAACCAATACGTTTGCCACTATTGCGGCTATCATTTACGTATTGGGTCAAAAGAATACTTTTCTGTTTTGTTCGACGATGACAAGTTTAAAGAGTTGTTCCCGGACCTTACGTCGGGCGACCCTCTGGGTTTTGTCGACACCAAAAAATACACCGACCGCATTGCCGAAAGCATGAAAAAAACGGGCCTTAAAGATGCCATACGCGCAGCCCATGGTAAAATTGAGGGTCAGGAGTTGGTGATAGCCTGTATGGATTTTAATTTTATAGGCGGTTCGATGGGTTCGGTTGTAGGCGAAAAGATAGCACGATCGATAGATTATTGTATCGCTAAAAAAATACCATTCCTAATGATTTCGAAATCGGGCGGAGCACGTATGATGGAGGCCGCTTTCTCGCTGATGCAAATGGCCAAAACTTCGGCTAAACTGGCATTGTTATCGCAAGCAAAAATACCTTATATATCGTTGTTGACAGACCCTACTACCGGCGGTGTTACTGCATCCTTCGCGATGCTTGGCGATGTGAACATTGCGGAACCGGGCGCATTGATTGGCTTTGCCGGCCCAAGGGTAATCAAAGAAACCATCAAGAAGGATTTGCCACAAGGGTTCCAAACCGCCGAGTTTGTACAGGAGCATGGCTTTTTGGATTTTATTGTGGACCGCAGGCAAATGAAAGCCAAATTAGCTTCGTTTTTGAAGATGATGGCGAATTAAGAAAGTCATTGGGTCATTAATCATTAAGTCATTTTTACTTCGCGTAGGAATGACTTTTTTGTTTTAGAATATCTTTTTCTTCTTTAACCGGAGGGAGTTGCCTATCACAACCACATCCGAAAATGCCATGGCGAAAGCGCCAACCATGGGATTCAGCAACCCGACAGCCGCTATGGGGATAGCGATGACATTATAGGCAAATGCCCAAAACAGGTTTTGTTTAATGGTGATGAGCGTATGTTTGCTCACCTGCAAAAACTTGACTACGGAGTGCAGGTCGGTATTTAATAGCACTACCCTTGCTGATTGTATGGCTACCTGGCTGGCGTCGTTCATGGATACACCAACATCAGCCTGCGTTAATGCAGGGGCATCATTTATGCCATCGCCAATCATAATGGTAGTGCCTTTTTGTTTGTACAGGTCGATAACCGAAAGCTTTTGCTCGGGCAATTGTTCGTAATGCACTTTTTCGATACCGAGCGCTTCGGCAACCTGCAAGCATTTGCTTTTCCTGTCGCCACTAAGCAGTACCGGGATAATGCCCATCTTTTTGAGTTGCGCTATAAGGCCTTTAGCTTCGGGCTTTATCTCATCTTCAACAGATATCTGCGCCAGCAGTTTTTGGTTTTGATACAGGAACAAATTAAAATCGGAACCTTTTGCCGCCTCATCTTTTTTTAAACCGGAGCCCAAAAAGTAATGATTGCCCTCCACATCTTCGGCACGCATGCCCAGGCCTTTTTCTTCGGACACCGATTTGAGTATGACCTTTTGCAGTGGCAATGTTTTCAATTCGTTTACCAGCGATTGCGCGATGGGGTGGCTTGAACGTTCCTCGATAGAAAGGATGATGCCCCGTACTTTTTCCATTTCGGCGGCTTCGGCCTTTATTTCCTGTATTTTAAATTTGCCGGTGGTAAGCGTACCGGTTTTATCGAATACAACGTATTTAGCGTTCGCTACGGCCTCTATCGTATCGCCACCTTTAATGAGTATGCCATTTTTTGCGGCGCGCCCCAAGCCCACCATAACGGCCGTAGGCGTGGCGAGGCCCATAGCACACGGGCATGATATAACCAATACCGCGATGGCATGCATCAAAGCGTTTTGAAAGCTGATGCCAAAAGCCCAGTAGCTTAACGCGAAGGTGAGCAGGGCTATACCAATAACCACCGGCACAAATATAGCCGCTACCCTATCGCCTAATTTTTGTACAGGCGGTTTTGCACCCTGGGCTTTTTTCATCAGCTCGATGATTTGCGAAAGGACGGTATTAGAGCCTACTTTGGTGGCCAGCATGTGGATGTTGCCATGTTGTACGATGGTACCTCCTATTACTTTATCGTATTTTGCTTTTTCGACAGGGGTGCTTTCGCCTGTCAGCATCGATTCGTCGACCGAAGCATCCCCGGATAGCACTTCGCCGTCGACAGGTATTTTGTCGCCCTCGTTTACAAGCAGCGTATCGCCGGGGCGTATTTCCTGTGCATTAATGACCTCGACCGTTCCGTTCACTAACCTGCGTGCATCTACTTGCTGTATTTTAACCAAGTCTTTAACAGCTGAGGTAGTTTGATTTACCGAACGCTTTTCGAATACATTCCCCAATAAAACCAGGGTAATGATGGTGGCCCCGGTTTCGTAAAAAAGATAATTTTCGCCTAAATGCTGGATAGTACCAATCAAACTATAAATAAATGCCGATGATGAACCCACAAAAATGAGTACATCCATATTGGGCACGCCGCTTTTTAAGGAGTTGAAAGCACTCTTGCCAAAATGCCAGCATCCCAACAAAAACACGGGCAGGCAAAGGGCTAATTGCAGATAAGCGTTGTGTAAAATATGCCATGGAAAAACCATGTGTAGTAAAAGCGGGATGGTAAATATCAACGAAAAGATGAATTTGTTCTCAATTTTTTGGTAAAAAGGTTCGTGGTTATTGGCCATGTCTTCTACCACATGGTATCCCAAGCCTTCGATGCCTTTTATTACTTCGGGTAAAACCGATTCGTCGGAGGTGGTGAATTTTACTTCTTCGCCGGCAAAATCGACGTGAATATCGTGCAGGCCTTTCTTCTCCAAAAGCCTGTGTACCGATATGGCACAGTTGTTACAGTGCATCCCGGTTACGTTCAATTCAATTAGATGATCTGCCATGATCCAAAGTTACCCAATAAGCAGGTGCGCCCTCAATAAATTAGTAAACACAATGTAATATAAAAAAGGTTTTGACATTAAACTGAGTATCCTTACATTTGCAAACTCATCCAAAGGAGTCCTTTGGACAAAAACGGTAGATGTAGCTCAGTCGGTTAGAGCATCGGTTTGTGGTACCGAGGGTCGTGGGTTCGAGCCCCATCATTTACCCAGCTTTTTCGCCTCCTGAATTTTTCAGGGGGCGTTTTCTTTTAAATCATCGCCTTGATTTTTTTTAAAAAATTTAAACTTTAAAGACCTTGGTTTGTTGGTTTGACAGGTTATAAATGAATTATGACCCATTACTAAACCATACGAACTATGAAAAAGTATATGAAGCTGCTGCCGTTACTCCTCATTGCGGCCTTAGCCACCAGCTGCGTGAGCAAAAAGGATTATGCCGCGCTGCAAACCAACTACGACCAGTTACAGACCAAACACACCGAGTTGATGACCAGCTACCAGGTTACGCAGCAGGAGCTTGCGGGCTCGAGGGAGCGGGTTAAAAGTTTGGAAGACCAAATCGCATCGGAAAAATCGAACCGTGATGCTTTGCAGGACGCTTTGAACAAATGTTTGGCGGGGAACAGCCAGGGCAATGTAAACATATCGAAACTGGCCGACCAGATCAGTGCTTCGGACAAATACATCCAGCACCTTGTAAACGTAAAAAACAAAAGCGACTCGCTAAATATGGTACTGACTACAAACCTTACCCGCTCGTTAAGCGCGGATGAAATGAGGGATGTAGATGTTAAAGTGTTGAAAGGCGTTGTTTATATCTCGCTAAGCGATAATATGTTGTACAAATCGGGCAGTTATGAAATATCGGACAAAGCCTGTACAACATTGAGCAAAATAGCCAAGATCATTACCGATTACTCGACTTACGATGTGCTGATAGAAGGCAATACCGACAATGTGCCTATTTCGCAGCCCAACATCAGGAACAACTGGGATTTAAGCGCTTTGAGGGCATCGTCGGTAGCACAGGCTTTACAAAACAATTTTGCCGTAGACCCCAAACGTTTAACTGCAGGCGGCAGGGGCGAATATAACCCCGTTGCAGATAATAGCACAGACGCGGGCAAAGCTCAAAACAGGCGTACGCAGATCATCATCACACCTAAGCTGGACCAGTTTATGGATTTGATAGGCAAAGCCCCCGAAAACCCAAAAGGGTAAACTAGCAAAAAAAATTATGCGTCCCGAAGAAGTTCGGGACGCTTTTTTATGACTAATTCAAGCTTATCGGCAGCAGGAAGAAAAACCTGCTCCCCTCGCCCATTTCGCTATCCACACTGATTTTGCCTGATTGCGCCTCGATAAAATCTTTGGCAATGGCCAAGCCCAAGCCGGTGCCGGTTTGCTCGGTACTTGCACCGGGCACTTTAAAATACCGGTCGAATATGCGCGACAGGTATTGTTGCTCAATGCCTTTGCCGTGGTCTTTTACCGAGAACTCGATGGTATCGGCCTTGCTCTTTTTTACCAACAATTCAACCTCTGCATTTTCGCGGCTGTATTTAATGGCATTTGATAACAGGTTGATCAATACCCAGGTTGTTTTATCCAAATCGGCACGAACGTTGGGCAGGCTTTCGTCACATTTAACTTTGATGTTTACATGGCGTTGGTCGGCAATAAACTTAACGGCTTTAACAGCATAATCCACAATGTTTTTGGGGTGGGTGCTGCCAAAATTGAGCTGTATTTTACCGGTTTCTACCTGTGCCATATCCAACAACTCGCCTGTAATTTGCAGCAAACGACGGGTATCGTCGTTAATGTTTTCCAATAACGATTTCTGCTCGGTGTTTACTTTCCCTATTCTTTCGTCTTCCAACAGTTTCAAACTCATTTTGATGGACGAGATAGGTGTTTTCAATTCGTGCGAAATGGTAGCGATAAAATTGGTCTTAGCCTCATCCAATTGCTGAAACTCTGTTATATTTTTTAGAATGATCACCTTACCGATGAATTTGTCTTCGTTGGTTACGTCGAGCACTTCTTTGGTAAAGTAGCTTTCCTGGTTATCGGCGTATATTTTCATCTTTTTGTTGTCGTTCACTAACATATTGCGCAACAGGTCGTTTTCCTCGGACACTTTAGTGGCGTTTTGACCAATCAGTTTATCCTGGGCCAGGCCCATCAGGTTACAGGCAACTTCGTTCACAAAAATGATGGTCTGTTTGTCGTCCAAACCAATCAACGCATCGTGCATGGAGTTGATAATGGTTTCGATTCGTTTCTTTTCAAACAATACATCGGCCAGGCTGCTACGTTCAAAATCGCTCAATTTACCGGCCATTTGGTTAAATGCTTCGGCCAATTCGCCAAATTCATCATCCGAATCGAAAACGAGGCGGTTGGTATAGTTTTTATTGGCAATCTGGATAATGCTTTCCGTTAATTCCTTTATCGGAGTGGCAATGTATCCGGGGAAGTTGACCATAAAGCTAAATCCTATCAAAAAACAAAAAGAACCGATAAGCGCGATGATGATGAGGGCACGATTGGCCGTATCATTGGCTACTTTGTCTTTAACCTGTATGGCGTTCATGTTGAGCTGCATGATGCCATACACGGCGTCTTTCATTTTCAAGCTTAGCTGAGCACTGATTTCAGGATTGGCTTCCTGTTTGTACTCATCAAACAATTGGTGCAATGAATGAGCGAGCGGCCCTTCGCCGGGTTCGGTAATGTCATGTTCTTCGGCTACGATATTGGCTTCGATAGTTTTTAACCGCAACTCATCAGCGAAGTTTTTAGCGGGAACATCCATGGCGCGGCCTATATTTTTCATATAGACGATGGATTCGTAATTATCCTTTAATATGGCCTTCGAATCCCTCGACAATTGGTTGAGGTAGTACGCAGCAAAGCCCGAACACAGTAATGCCAGTATGAACAAAAAGCCTATGCCGGCACGGAGTTTATTTTTAATGCTCATGTTATGATAGTATGACAAGGTCGATATGTGTTTGCGACATCTTTTTTAACAATTGTGTAAATACAGCGGTTTTTAAAACCAACTGGTAAAATTTAAACTGCGGCTTGCCCATGCAAATGGTAGTAATATTGTTTGCTTCGGCGGTTTCCCAAATGGTTTTGGCAACGTTGTTACTTTTCACTTTCAGCAGTTCGCCGCCCAACTGCGTGGCCAATTTAAAGTTATTGATCAAATGCCTTTGCGATGCCAGATTGATTTTATCGCTGCTTTCATTATCGGTTTGCACATACAACACGTACCATTTAGACCGATAATATGATGCCAGTCGCGCAGTTTTTCGGATAATCACCTTAGCCGATTCGTCGTTGGTGCTGATGCATGCCATAAACAACTCCGGCCTTAGTTTTACGCTTTTGGGTACTTCGATATCTATTTTACGCTCAACCTGATGGGCTACTTCCTTCAGTGCCAATTCGCGTAACTGCAATATCCGCTCGGCTTGAAAAAAGTTATCCAACGCCAGGGGTATCTTTTTTTCGTCGTATATTTTCCCGGCCTTTAGGCGGTCTATCAGCTCATCGGCAGTCAGGTCGATGTTTACCACCTCGTCGGCAAGCTGCAGTATGCTATCGGGTATACGTTCTTTTATTACAACCCCGGTAATTTTCTCCACTTCCTCATTTAAACTTTCGAGATGTTGGATATTTACGGCGCTTATTACATTGATACCGGCATTTAATATTTGTACTACGTCCTGCCAGCGTTTTTCGTTAGGGCTCCCTTCAATATTGGTGTGGGCCAACTCGTCGACAATGACCACTTCGGGGTGGCTGTTGATAATGGCTTTGAGATCCATCTCCTCCAGTTCTTTCCCTTTGTAAAACAGTTTCCGGCGCGGTATGATGGGTAACCCCTCTAATAAAGCTTCGGTCTCTTTGCGTTTATGTGTTTCAATATAGCCTATCTTTACATCGATTCCATTGCGCAGGAGCGCCTGAGCCTCCAGCAACATTCTGTAGCTTTTGCCCACACCGGCGCTCATGCCAATGTATATTTTGAACTTTCCGCGCCTTGACCGTTTGATCAGTTCGAGAAAATGTTCGACAGACCGCTCTTTATCACTTTCCATCCTATTAACAGGCCGTAAAAGACCCTTTTATTTAAGCTGATCTAAAGCTACGTTTAATTGTAATACATTCACTTTGGCAGGGCCAAATAAACCCCACAACGGTTGCTCAACATGTTGGTTTACCAAAGCCAAAACTTTGCCGGCAGGCAGGTTGCGTACTTTTGCCACCCGGGCTACCTGTATCCTGGCGCCATCGGGCGAAATATCAGGATCCAAACCGCTACCCGAATAGGTAACCAATTCGGAAGGTATTTGGGCAGTTGTAACGCCAGGATTGTGTTTTAAAAAGGTGTCGATCTTTGCTTTAACATCTTTTAAATAATCAGCATTTGACGGACCTTTGTTCGAACCCGCGCCCGCATCGGCCTTATAATCGGCAGCCGAAGGGCGGCCCCAAAAATACTTGTCTTTGGTAAACTTTTGGCCAATATTGGCATAGCCCACCACTTTGCCGTTAAGGGTAACAGTTACACCATCGCCGCCGCCAGGCGTTAATTTGCCTATAGCAGCTATTGCGAGGGGATACAGGCCTGATAGTATGACTAACAGGATAATGGTGATCTTAATTGAAGGCAATAAGTAAGTTTTCATTTCTATTCAGTTTTTAGTCCCGATAGCTATCGGGATTAGATTTTAAATTATATTAAAGTCCCAACCAGCAAGTCAATCAGTTTGATACCAATGAAAGGGATAATAACACCGCCCAAACCATAAATAAACAAGTTGCGGCGCAACAGCGCGCTGGCACCAATTGGTTTATACTCTACACCCCTTAATGCCAACGGTATCAGCAACGGGATAATGATGGCGTTAAATATTACCGCCGAGAGGATAGCCGATTGCGGGCTGTGCAGGTCCATAATGTTCAATGCTTTTAGGGCAGGTATGGATACCATGAACAATGCCGGAACGATAGCGAAGTACTTCGCCACATCGTTGGCTATGGAGAAGGTGGTCAATGTACCGCGGGTCATCAGCAATTGCTTGCCTATTTCCACAATCTCAATCAGCTTGGTTGGGTCGTTATCCAGATCCACCATGTTACCGGCTTCTTTGGCGGCTTGTGTACCACTGTTCATGGCCACGCCAACATCAGCTTGCGCTAAGGCAGGGGCATCGTTTGTACCGTCGCCCATCATGGCTACCAGTTTACCGCCTTGTTGTTCTTTTTTGATGTAGTTCATTTTATCTTCGGGCTTAGCCTCGGCAATAAAATCATCCACACCGGCTTTTTCTGCAATAAATTTAGCAGTCAGCGGGTTATCGCCGGTTACCATTACGGTTTTAACACCCATTTTGCGCAGGCGTTCAAAACGTTCGGATATACCGGGTTTAATGATGTCTTGCAGTTCTATCACACCCAAAATCTGTTCATTTTCAGAAACTACCAGCGGTGTACCGCCTTTTGACGAGATGATGCGCACCTGCTCTTCAGTTTCGGCAGGGAAAACATTGCCCGCTTTTGTTGCGATGTTACGGATAGAGTCGAACGCGCCTTTGCGGATACGCAAACCATTAGGGGTATCCAGGCCGCTTGAGCGTGTTTCGGCAGTAAACTTAATGAACACAGAATCGGCAGGAGCCTTAACCGAAGCCATACCTTTTGCCTGCTCGGCCAGTTCCACTATCGATTTACCTTCGGGTGTTTCATCGGCCAATGAGCTTAAAATACAAGCTTTGATAAAGGCAGCCTCTTCCACACCATCGGCAGGATAAAAATTGGTGGCCTTACGGTTACCAATTGTAATGGTACCGGTTTTATCCAGCAACAACGTATCCAAGTCGCCTGCGGTTTCAACCGCCTTACCCGATTTGGTAATCACGTTGGCACGCAGCGCGCGGTCCATACCCGCAATACCGATGGCCGATAAAAGGCCACCGATAGTTGTGGGGATCAAACAAACAAATAGCGATATGAACGCCGCTATAGTTATCGGAGTGTTGGCATATTCGGCAAAAGGTTGCAGGGTAACGCAAACGATGACGAATATGAGCGTAAAGCCGGCCAACAAAATAGTCAATGCAATTTCGTTTGGTGTTTTTTGGCGCGATGCACCTTCCACCAAAGCAATCATTTTATCCAGGAAGCTTTCGCCCGGCTGGGTAGTTACAATCACTTTTATCCTGTCGGACAATACTTTGGTACCACCTGTAACAGACGACTTATCGCCACCCGACTCGCGGATAACCGGAGCCGACTCGCCTGTGATGGCAGATTCGTCGATGGTAGCGATACCTTCGATAATTTCGCCATCGGTAGGGATGTTATCGCCTGTTTCGCAAATGAACACGTCACCTTTTTTGAGTTGCGACGACATCACTATTTGTTCCTTGCCACCTACCAGCAAACGGGCAGGTGTTTCTTCACGTGCCTTGCGCAAGCTTTCGGCCTGGGCCTTACCACGTGCCTCGGCTATACCTTCGGCAAAGTTGGCGAACAATACGGTTAAAAACAGAATGATGAAAACAGTTACATTGTAACCAAAGTTACCTTGCCCGGTGTGCGAGAAAGAATAGATGGTTACAAAGAGCATGACCACAGTAACAATTTCCACCGTAAACATTACGGGGTTACGTACCAGTATGCGTGGGTCGAGCTTAATAAAAGACTGCTTTAAAGCCTCTTTTACCTGATCGCCCTGAAATAATGTATTTTGAGTTGATTTCATTTTCTTAGTGCTGATTATTTAATTGAAACATGTTCGGCAATTGGGCCTAAAGCCAATGCAGGGAAGAACGATAAAGCTGCAACGATGATGATGACAGAAAATATCATGATACCAAATGTTGTGCTATCGCTTTTTAAAGTACCTGCAGATTCGGGAATGAATTTTTTGTTGGCCAATAAGCCTGCAATGGCCAAGGGGCCAATGATTGGGAAGAACCGACCAACAAAAATTACCATACCTGTACTTACGTTCCAGAAGATATTGTTGGCTGTTAAGCCTGCATAACCCGAACCATTATTGGCTGCCGATGATGTAAACTGATACAACATTTCGGTAAAGCCGTGGAAACCGGGGTTATTTAGCCATGCCGATGGTTTTGTTGCCCAATTGGCATTAGGGAAATGAACCAACATATAGGCTGCCAAAGCGGTGCCTACCAAAATGATGAAGGGGTGTAGCAAAGCAATGAGCGACGCGATCTTCATTTCGCGGGCCTCTATTTTACGACCCATAAACTCGGGCGTACGACCAACCATCAAGCCTGAAATAAAGACGGCAATGATGATGAAGATGTAGAAGTTGAGGAAACCTACCCCAACGCCACCGTAAAAACAGTTCACCATCATATCGAACATTTGGGCCATACCCGATACCGGCATCATGCTATCGTGCATAGCATTTACCGAACCGTTTGAGGTGACTGTTGTGTTGATACCCCAATAGGCGGATGCTGCAGGCCCAAACCGAACCTCCTTGCCTTCCATGGCACCGGTGGTTTGGCTAATGCCCAACTGATGCAGGTACGGGCTGCCATTTACCTCGGCCGTAACGGATGGAAAGACCATAATGAGGAAGCCTACC
Source organism: uncultured Mucilaginibacter sp. (assembly GCF_903893715.1). GTDB lineage: Bacteria > Bacteroidota > Bacteroidia > Sphingobacteriales > Sphingobacteriaceae > Mucilaginibacter. The sequence continues at coordinate 38,647 of NZ_CAITNG010000136.1, read as the reverse complement.
GTCATCACACCAAAAATAACCCAAGACAGTTTCTTTTTATTGAGGTAGTAGCCCAATGCGAATACCAATGAAATAGAGATAATCATGATACTCATATTTTCGGCCATGTTGGTTACATAGTTGGGGTTTTCGAGCGGGTGTGCTGAGTTTGCACCAAACCAACCACCACCATTGGTACCGGTTTGCTTAATAGCTATCATACCGGCGGCAGGGCCACGCGAAACATGGATAGTATCGCCTTGCAGGCCTATTACGGTATCTTTACCTTTATAGCTGGTTGGTGTACCGTTAAAAGCTAATATTACGGCCACAACAAAGCTTAAAGGCAAAAACAATCGGGTGATGGCTTTTACCAAATAATCCCAAAAGTTGCCGAGCTTGTCGGTAACCTTGTCTTTCATGGCTTTAAATACCACCATCATGGCAGCAACACCGGTAGCAGCACTCACAAAGTGCAAAAACATAAACACAAATAATTGTGTGTAGTATGTAGCGCCACTCTCGCCCGAGTAATCCTGCAGGTTAGTGTTGGTTACAAAGCTGAGCGCGGTGTTAAAGGCCAAATCGGGTGTTTGGTTAGGGTTGCCATCAGGGTTGAGCGGCAAATGCGCCTGAAACAATAGACAGAAGAAAGCATAAAACAACCAAAGCACATTAACCGAAAGCAACGCGAACAAGTGTTGTTTCCAATTCATTTCCTTTTTGGTGTCGATGCCGCTAAAGCGGAAGATGAGACGTTCTAAGGGCGCCATAAAGTCGAGCCAGGTTTTCTCGCCGTTAAATACTTTGGCAATGTATTTACCCAATGGAATAGCGAGGGCAACTGTTGCCAGGTACATAAAAATAATACCTGCGTATTCTGTGTTCATAGTGTTTGATTTTTAAGGGTTAGAATTTTTCGGGTTTTAAAAGCACATAAACCATGTATACAAACACGGCGATGGCAACAATGAATAATGCGATCATGATGTTTAAATGTTTTCGAAGTAGTTAACTGTTTTGAAAAAGACCCAGAATACGACTATGAAGCATAGCACGTACGAGATTGTGAGTATTGTGTCCATGTTTTTTGATTTTGTAAGAACTTGAAGATGAATTGCTTATTAAAGTTGAGGTTAAAAGTTAGTTGCTTATATGACAGTAGATATTAAAAGAAATGTTGTTAGTCACCTTAGTTTGGTTCGACCGAACCTGTAATAGTGTATTGATATTCATGTTAATCATTATTTATCCCGCACCTTGCCAACGCAATGCCACAAAGCTTTTCCATCTTATAAATAATTAAAAATCAATTATTTATAAAAAACAGAATGAATAATAGAAAACAGAGCAAACAAAAAAACCCTACCGAAACGGTAGGGTCTTGTCATTATAGGTGGGTTAAGTTTTTTGTTAAAACTACTGATGAGTGAACTCGTGAGGATTTGTTTCGACCCTTGTGAGCGAGATATTATTAACCGGTTTAACAACCAGTGGTATTTTTTCAATCTTGGTATCGCTGGTATCGAGGCCAAATGCTTTAGCTTCGGACTGCGCCATTTTTTTAATGGCAAAATAACTCCGTAAAATAAACCCTTCGGAAACGCTGAACAGGTTATTGTAGGATAGGAATTTCTCCATGATGACAAAGCTAAAGTCGGCGGCCACTTTGTATTGGTTTAACGACGGATATTTGCTGGTGATATCGACCTCGTTGCGGGCAACCATTTCTTCGACCACTTTACGGAACAACACATTTACTTTTGGTTGTATCCTGAAACCTAAACGGAACTCAATCCTGATTACCTTGCCCGGCTCAACCTGGTCGATACTGTACTCCATGGTATAGGGCTCATCGGTGCGCTCAATGTGGACAAACCAATAGGTATCGGCGCGTTTGGGGCTCCGGCTCATGATGGAGTACATGATCTTTTGTTCTATCTGCTTAGCGTTATTTGCCTTGGTGAGATAGATGAGGTGGGTTGAATATTTGGGTATCGATGTATCGTTGCTCAGGGCATTTAAGATTGGTATCTGGTCCTTCAAGTCGACAAAATGCAGGAAGCGGTTGTTGATTTTGCGCGCCCTGTACCAAATGTACATGGTAAATATCAAACCAAACTCAAACACCAGGAAGAACAACCTTTTAAGGATTTTAACCGCGTTGGCTACAAAGAAAGCAGATTCAACTGTCAGGAACACGCATAAAATCAATACGACTACCCATAACGGCCAATGTTTAACATACCGCATAAAGTACGACATCAGGATGGTAGTCATTAGCATGGCGATGGTGATGGAAAAACCATAGGCGGCGGTCATTGCCTCGGATGTGCGGAAATACAACGACACCATGATACAGCCGAAACACAATATCCAGTTAATGCTGGGAATATATATTTGCCCGCGGATATTTGAGGGGAATTTGATAGTAATACGCGGCCAGAAGTTCATGCTCACGGCTTCGCTGATGAGCGTGAACGACCCGCTGATGAGTGCCTGACTGGCTATAATAGTGGCCATGGTTGCGATGGCGATACTTGGTATCAGGAACGCATGGGGTACGATTTCGAAAAACGGGTTTACACCGCCGAAATTCTTACCCGGTGCCTGTGTCAATACCCAAGCGCCCTGGCCAAGGTAGTTTAACAGCAAAGTTATTTTTACAAATATCCAGCTTACCTGGATATTTTTACGGCCGCAATGGCCTAAGTCGGAATACAGTGCCTCGGCACCCGTGGTACACAAGAAGACCGCGCCAAGTAGCCAAAACCCTCTCGGATGATCAATCAGCAAACGCATGCCGTAATAAGGATTAAGCGCCTTGAAAATTTCGGGATAATGAATTATTTGTGAAAAGCCCAATACGCCCAACATCACAAACCATATCAACATCACCGGGCCAAAAGCGGAACCCACCACATTGGTACCAAACTGTTGAAAGAAAAACAACAGTAACATGATAGCGATTACGATAAACAACACGAGCGCGTTGCCGGGCACAATAGTTTTTGCAAACGCGGGCACCAGATTCAACCCTTCGATAGCCGATGTAACCGAAATGGGTGGGGTAATGATGCCATCGGCCAATAAAGTACCGGCCCCGATGATAGCAGGAATAGCCAGCCATTTACCATAACGGCGTACCAAGGCGTATAACGAAAATATCCCACCTTCGCCGTTGTTATCGGCTTGAAGGGTGATAACGATATACTTGAAGGTGGTTTGCAGGGTGAGTGTCCAAAAAATACAGGAAATTGACCCTAAAACCAATTGGGTGTCAACTTTACCACCCTCTACTAACAGGGTTTGAAAAACATACAAGGGTGAGGTACCGATATCGCCAAATATGATACCGAGGGTAACCAACATCCCTGCGATTGAGAGTTTTCTGATATGTGCGTTCATAAATTAAATGAAGGGGTTGCGATTGGTGAGGAAAAACAGGCCTGTTGAGTAAAATTATTTCGGTAATGGATCAAAAAAAGAGAATTTTTATTAAACATGCCGCTTTTTTTATGACATTTCACTAACAAAAGTAGGATTATTTTGTAAAAATCAGAATAATTATCAAAATGATAGGGTGTTTTTTTACAATAAAAGACAAGTCCTACCAAAATGGCAGGGTGTTTTTCAAAATGGTAGGGTTTATTACGATTTTTTAGGAGCTTAATTAAGGTGGTACTCGTCGATTTTTCGATATAAAGTTGTCAGCCCGATGTTCAACAACCGTGCGGCTTCGGTTTTGTTGCCGTGGGTATAGTGCAGAATTTTGTGGATGTGGTTTTTCTCGACTGCGGACAGCTCGAAAGTAGTGGTAGCCGACTTTTGCTCGAACAAAAAGTCGAGCGGCAAAAGGTCGGAAGTGAGTTTTGGCCCTTCGCACATAATAACCGAGCGTTCGATGATGTTCTTCAGTTCGCGCACGTTACCTTTCCATTTATGGTGTTCAAGGTGTTTTATAAAGTCAGGCTCAATTTCGGTGATGGATTGGTTGGTTTTATCGGCAAATTCCTTTAGGTAATGTTTAGCCAACAAGCCTATGTCGTCTTTGCGGTCGTTTAACGATGGTAGTGTAATTTGGAACACCGACAAACGGTAAAACAAATCTTCGCGGAAGTGGCCTTTTTCTATCTCGTCTTCCAAATTGCGGTTAGTGGCCGCTATGATGCGCACATTTACCTTATTGGTTTTGGTATCGCCAACTTTTATAAACTCGCCATACTCCAATACACGCAGGATTTTGGCCTGGAGGTCGATGTTCATCTCCCCTATCTCGTCCAAAAACAAGGTACCACCGTCGGCTTCTTCAAACAGGCCGCGCTTGTCTTTTATGGCGCCTGTAAATGCCCCGGCTTTATGGCCAAAAAGTTCGCTCTCCAATATTTCTTTGCCAAATGCGCTGCAGTTTACCGCTACAAAATTTTGTTCTTTACGATGGCTGTTATAATGTATAGCTTGGGCAAAAACCTCTTTACCGGTGCCGGTTTCGCCTAAAAGTAGTACGGTGGTATCGGTTACCGAAACCTTTTTGGATAGTTCGACAGCTGCCAGTATGGCTTTTGAATGCCCTATGATGGAATCGAAACCGTGTTGCCTTGTTATTTTGTTTTGCAACCTAAAAACACGCAATTGCAGGTAGGCTTTGTCCATCGCCTTGCTCAACATAGGCAATATCTTGTCGTTATCGTCGCCTTTGGTGATATAGTCGAACGCGCCGTTTTTGATGGATAACACGCCATCCTGTATGGTACCAAATGCAGTGAGATTTATTACTTCGACGTAGGGCTTTTTGTCTTTTATCTGCTTTACCAGTTCAACGCCGTTTATGTCGGGCAGTTTTACATCGCTTATCACCACATGCACATCTTCCTGAGCCAATATCTTTAAGCCTTCTTTACCGGTATTGGCCTGAAAAACCCTGTATCCTTCCAGCTCGATAATACGTGCCAAAAGGCTGCATAATTTTTTTTCATCGTCGATAATCAGAACCGTGGATTGCATGTGTTTAGCGCTTATATAAATTAATAAAGAAAAACTGAATATTCACAGCCTTGTTTTTCCATTATGAAAAATCCATGCCAAAATAGTTGAAGGCTATTTGGTGTTTCCATTTATTGTGCAAATTAAAACTAAATTTGATGTATGGGTACAGATAAATTTTTAAACGTGGTTATTACCGGCGCTACAGGTATGGTAGGCGAAGGGGTTTTGATGGAATGTTTGGAACATCCGCAGGTAAAATCGGTTTTGGTGATTGGCCGCAAGCCCAATGGCAGGACCGATCCCAAACTGAAAGAAATTGTCCGTGCCGATTTATTCGACCTGTCGCCCATCGAAAATGAACTGATTGGATACAATGCCTGCTTTTTTTGCGCGGGTATATCGTCAGTCGGGATGAAAGAGCCCGAGTATTTTAAAACAACCTATACCCTCACCACCAACGTGGCTAAAACGCTGTTGAAGCTGAACCCGGATATGGTATTTGAGTATGTATCGGGAGCGTATACCGACAGCACCGAAAAGGGCAAGAGCATGTGGGCACGGGTTAAAGGCAAAACCGAAAACGACCTGGGCAGGATGCCATTTAAGGCTGTTTATAATTTCCGCCCGGGATATATGCACCCAACACCGGGGCAGCATAACCTGGTAAAGTTTTATAAATATGTAACGTGGTTGTACCCTTTGTTAAAAGGCATCTTTCCTACCCATATGAGCACACTGCGGGCGCTGGCTACAGCCATGATAAACGCAGCTTTGTATGGATACGACAAACATGTATTGGAAGTAAAGGATATCAAAGCTTTGGCGGGACACGAATAAATGCAACATTTGGTTATTTTTCGCATCTTATGATGACATAATTAACTGATATTGTTTTAAATGAAAAGAACATTACTTTTTGTGTTTGGCCTGTTTAGCATGGCCATTTGTTACGGGCAGGCGGCGATGAAATATTCGCCGGAACAATTGAAACAGGACCTTGCTTTTTTAAAGCAGCACGTGTATAGCGTGCACGCTTATCCTTATACCGAGCTCTCAAAAGCACAATACGACCAGCTTTTTGACAGCATTGAGCATCAACTTACCGGGCCGGTCACCTCTGCCGGCTTTTTGAAATTGGTAAAACCTGTTATAGCCCATCTGGCTGACGAACACTCGGATATCAGCCTAAAAAAAGAGTTATTGCCCGATGCCTATTTGAATGGCACCATCTACCCCCCGTTCAGTCTGGTGAAAACGAAGAACGGATATAGTGTCGACAAGGTTTTGGCTGGCAGTAGTTTAGCACCGGGCGAACAAGTGGTATCCATTAACAATGTGCCTATTGAAACCTGGCTACGCAATTGCGCTTTATGCAGCACTGGTTTTGCCAACCAGCGTGATGCCAACGCGCTTAAACGGTTTGGCTATCTGTTTGCATGGGCCAATCCGGAAGTTGGCGATGTTTTTAATATAAAAACCGGCAAAGGGAAAACCATCCCGGTAAAGGGAACAACACTAATGGTTTGGAACGACTTTTTGAACGGACAGCAAACCGGTGGCGACTGCCCCGAAAGGCTGATATACCAGCGGTATGGTGATATTGGTTATATCAATGCCTGCTCATTCGATGCGAAAGCTAAAGGGCGATTTTCCTTAGATTCGCTACACTTGAAAATAGATCATATTTTTAAACAAATACAAGTTGATGGTATAAAAACATTAGTCATAGACGTAAGCAAAAATTTAGGTGGAAGTTCGGCAATAGGGGATCATATTATAGGCCATATATATGGTAAACCATATTTGGGCTACCAATCTACTTGGAAAAAAAGCGAAGAATATCTAAAACTCTTAACTTCTTGGGGTTTTAGTAGCGCAGCTTATAGTAAAGCAGCTGACGGCGAAGTATTACACTTCAAGTCGGACACAGTGATGCCACAACTATCACATTTGAACCGCTTCAAAGGTAAAACAGTAATAGTAGTTGGAGCGGCAACTTTTTCAAGCGCCATCCTTTTCGCCACAACGATTAAAGATAATCATATTGCAAAGATTATCGGCCAAACCCCCGAAAACGGGCACCCAAATGGTTTCGGCGAGCTTTATAACACCACCTTGCCCAATACCAAAATAAGCCTGCGTTTTGGTGTGAAGGAATGGATAAGACCAGCCGGAAAAAACAATGACAATGTGCTACATCCCGATGTTTTATTGACCGACGCGCAAATGGCGAGCGTTGCCCAATTGATAAAGGCAGCAAATTAATGTAATGCTTTGCGTTTTAGCAGCCCTCCGGTGGTATCCTCAATACTTTGCTGCACGATAAACGCTTTGGGGTCGGTGCGGAGGATGATATTTTTTAGGGCAGGTATCTCCAAACGGGTAGCAACGGTAAAAATGATATCGCGGGGTTCGTTGATAAGTCCATCCTTACCATAACCGCTTTTGCCCTCGTATATCGTAACGCCACGGCCCAAGGTCTCGATGATGGCTACGCGAATTTCTTCGCTTTTTACCGATACTATGGTGATACCGGTATACTGCTCAATACCATTCAAAATAAAATCGACCATTTGCGAAGCCGCCAGGTAAGTTAAAATGGAATACAATGCCGGTTCGACCCCTAAAAAGAACAAGGCTGCGCCAAATATAAAAACGTTGAGTAATAAGATGAAATCGCTTACTTTTAGGATATGTGTTTTTTTGCTGACGAGCAAAGCGGCTATTTCGGTACCATCCAGCACGGCGCCACCCCGCATGGCCAGACCAATGCCCACGCCAATAAAAAAACCACCGAAAACGGCAGTGAGGAGTTTATCGTGCGTAACATCGGGATAATGGATAAAGGCAATACATAACGACAAGCCGGTGATAGCCAAGGCGCTTTTTATGGCGAAGCGTGTACCCAGTTTATTGTAACCCAAAATAACAAAAGGTATGTTGATGACGAATATGAACACCGACGTTGATATATTGGTGATATTGGCCAGCAACATGGATATGCCGGTAACACCACCATCGATAAAGTGTGTAGAGAGCAAAAAGCCCTTGATACCCATGCCGGCAGAAAGGATACCAAAAGCGATGAGTACAACATCTTTAATGATATATTTGGCTTTCATATATCAAATATAAACCAAACAAAACCACATTTTGGATAAAACGCCGCAGTGTGATTAGAATCAAATTTTAAAATGATGAATACAAAACTATTGATGGCATCGAGCGCCATTGCGATGGGATTGGTTGGGCTGGCACTATCCTTTGCGCCCGAGGATATATTGAGGGCCTTGAGCCTTGCACCTGATGTAATGAGCAAAGTAGCACTGCAATTGATGGGTGCCTTGTACCTGGGCTTTGCGATGCTGAACTGGATGGCCAAAGGAGCATTGATAGGCGGCATTTTTGCCAAACCCATTTCGATGGGGAACGGAATGCACTTTTTTATTGGTGCCATGGCGTTGATAAAGGCTGCGAGCCATACCACGGGAATGCCTTTGCTTTGGGTAGCATTCGCTATTTATGGTCTTTATGCGTTCTGTTTTTTGTATGTGGCTTTTAGCGCCCCGAATAAAGTAAATTAATTTTGCCACGAAGGCACAAAGACACTAAGCCTGTCGATTCAACATTTGCCACTTGCTACTTTACCACCACCTGCACCGTATTGCGGCTTTGTTGTTCGAGCAGGATGGTTTTGCCGGCGGTGAGCTGCTTTACCGTTTCGGGTTTGTAGTGCCTTACCGTTAACAGCATGAGGCCGGTATTGTATTTTACTTTAAAATCTATTTTCAAAGCAGCAAAGAGTTTTTCAAAGCGTTGCTCATCATAATCGAAGCAAAGGGTAAAGCTCATGGCCGAGTTTTGCATCAGGTTCACCTTGATATGGCTTTGCGCGAAGAGTTTGAAAATATCGGCTAAATGGTTTTCGGTAATAAAGGAATAATCTTTAGTGGAAACCGACAACAAAACCTGGTTAGGTTTTACGATAATGACCGGCGTATTGAACTCGATAAAGCCTGTTTCGCGGATGACGGTGCCGGGTTCCTCGGGTTGTAAAAAGGGTTTTACCAGCAAAGGAATATGCGCGTTTTGCAGGGGTTTGATAGTTTTGGGATGTATCACGCTGGCGCCGTAATACGTCATTTCGATGGCTTCGGCGTAAGATAGTTCGTCGTATTTTACGGTATCGGGGAATAGCTTCGGGTCGGCATTGAGCACGCCGGGTACATCTTTCCAGATGGTTACGGCTTCGGCCTGTAAACATGACGCGAAAATGGAGGCGGTATAATCGGACCCTTCGCGGCCAAGGGTAGTGGTAAAGTTCTCGGATGTCCCGCCAAGGAAACCGGGGGTAACCGCCACGCCTTTTTCCAATAGTTTGGGTACATCCTGTTGGATGCTGGCGCAGGTTTTATCCCAATCTACTATGCCTTCGCGGTAGGTGTTATCGGTATGGATATAGCCGCGCACATCGATCCAGGTGCTTTTAATGCCGCTTTTGTTGAGGTAGGCGTTCACGATTTTGGTGGAAACCAGCTCGCCGATGGAAACGATCTGGTCGTATATAAAATCAAAATCATCATGTGGTTCGTCCTCTATCATCCATTCTATCTCCACGAAAGTGTTGTTCACTTCTTCAAAAACCTTATCGTTTTCGGCGAAAAGTTTGCTGAGTATATCGTAATGATAGGTTTTTATCTCTTCGAATGCTGCTTGCATGTCATCGCTTTGCTCCACGTAGGCGCGGGTGAGCTTTTCGAGCGCGTTGGTGGTTTTGCCCATGGCCGAAATCACGACGAGCAATTGCTCATGCTGATGTTTACGGACGATTTCGGATAAGTTGATGATACCGGCCGCATCCTTTACCGATGCGCCCCCAAATTTGAATACCTGCATTAATGTTTATTTAGTAAATATCTGCTCGCGCGACAGCGAACCGTTTAGCCAGCCAGCCTCGATGCCTGCTCCGTATTTTTTATAAAAGTCGATGGCGGGTTGGTTCCAGTCGAGCACCTGCCAGGTCATGCCGTTAAAGTTGAGTTCCTGCGCTTCCTGCACTACCCTATCGAACAAGAGTTTGCCCAGGCCTTTGCCGCGCATGCTTTCGGTTACGATCAGGTCTTCGAGGTAAATGCGGCGGCCTTTCCAGGTGGAGTAGCGTACATAATACAGCGCGAAACCGGCTATTAAGCCGTCCACTTCGGCAACAAAGGCTTTCCAGACGGGTTTGGCGCCAAAACCGGCATCCTCAAACTCGGCGAGGGTTACGTCCACTTCTTCGGGCGCTTTTTCGAACAGTGCTAATTCGTTTATCAATTCCAACAGGCGCGGGCAATCTTCAACCCGGGCTACCCTTAATTCCACCTGCATATTATTCCTGATTTTTGTAATGTTTGATGACGCGCTGCCCGAAGATGTTACTGCCCAGGCGTACCATAGTACTCCCTTCTTCGATGGCTATTTTATAATCGGACGACATGCCCATGGACAATTCCCTGAAGCTGGCTTCTTTACGGAAAAAACTTTGTTTGATACCGCTGAAAAATGTTTTCAGTTCGTAAAACTCATTTTTTATCTGCTTTTCGCTTTCGGTATTGGTGGCGATGCCCATGAGGCCGACGATGCGGACGTTTTTCATTTCGGTAAACCCTTCGGCACGCAATAACCCGATCACTTCATCGAAGGATAAGCCGAATTTGGTTTCCTCGTCGGCGATATACACCTGGAGCAGGCAGTCGATAACGCGGTTGTGTTTTAGCGCCTGTTTGTTTATTTCCTGCAAAAGTTTCAGGCTATCAACTGATTCGATCAGGCTGACAAACGGGGCGATATACTTTACCTTGTTGGTTTGCAGGTGGCCTATCTGGTGCCATTGGATGTCTTTGGGGAGTTTTTCGTATTTCTCTGCCATTTCCTGCACCATGTTTTCGCCAAAAACGCGCTGACCGGCGGCGTAGGCTTCCTCGATATCTTCGACAGGTTTGGTTTTCGATACCGCTACCAGCCGCACATTTAAGCGCTCTATTTCGGCTTTTAAATTTTTTATATTATCTGCAATACTCATTAATGCGTAATTTTACCTTTTAAATGGTGCTAAATTACAGAATGCGTTTTTATTTGGTCTTGTTTTTTTGTGTATCGGTGTTTTTATGTGGTTGTAGTGACGATAAAGGCATCCCTAAAGGCATCATCGACGAACCACAGATGGCTTCGTTGCTGACTGATATCCATTTGGTTGATGGCAGTTTATATAACCTGCCACCGGTACCCGATACCCTGGCCAAGCATGGTTTAGGGCTATATTTGGCTGTTTTTAAATTGCACCATACCGATACCACGCAGTTTAAAGAGAGCATGAAATTTTATACCACGCGCCCCGATTTAATGACGCGTATTTATTTTTCGGTTACCAAAACGCTCGACTCATTACAGGCTGCCAAAACCAAAGCGGTAAAACCTGTGGTAGCACCTAAAGCTTCGCAAAAAACCACGCTGCAGATTGCGGACTCCATAAACAAGGCGCAGGCTTTGGAGAAAAAGAAGGCTGATTCGATAAAAGCGGTGCAATTTAAGTTGGCCGCCAAAAAAGGTATGGAAATCATCTCGAAAACGGACTCGTTAAAACACGCCAAGAAAAAGAAGAAGCATCACGCCAAGGTAAAACCCATACAAACCCCACCGAATGCTGTACCCAATTAATAGCGTTGATAAGCTTGGCTTTACCGAGGTAAAAGAACTAATAAAAAAACATTGCCTGAGTATAATGGGCCAGCAAATGGTGGACAGGATACAGGTGATGCACAACCACGACCTGATATTAAAGTTTTTAAACCAGGCCAACGAGTTTAAAAACATCCTGAAAAACGACGCGCCGCTGCCGATACACCATTTCTTCGATATTAAAACACTGGCTAACAAAGCAAAAGTTGAGGGCGTTTTTTTGAGCGAAGAGGAGTTTTTCCAGGTGCAGGCATCGCTGCTGACGGTTTTCGCGGTGATTGGTTATTTCAATGAGCGTGAGGGGCAATACCCAAACCTGGAAGCCTTGTTTGAGCATTTGCCGATTGAGAAAGTGATATTGAAACACATCGACCGGGTGATAGATGCCAAAGGGCATATCAGGCCAAACGCAAGCCGCGAGTTGATGGACATTACCGGCGGCATAGCCAAGGCTGAGCAGGAAGCCAGGCGTAAAATTGACCAGATATTTAAAAACGCTACAGCAAACGGGTGGACGGCGGATGGCAGTTTGACCATTCGCGACGGGCGCTTGTGTATACCTGTTTTAGCGGAGAATAAACGGAAGCTGAAAGGCTTTATACATGATGAATCATCATCAGGCCAAACGGTGTACATGGAGCCTGAGGAGGTTTTTACCCTGAACAACAAGATACGCGACCTGGAATTTGAACGCAGGCGCGAGATCATCAAGATACTGACCGCGCTGACCGACGAATTGAGGCCTTATGTGCCGCTTTTATTATCGTACCATAGTTTGTTGACCAAACTGGATTTTGTGAGGGCCAAGGCTTTATTTGCCATTGATATTGACGCGGAGATGCCCATCACCAGCAACGATGCGAAAATGAAATTAGTGAATGCCAGGCACCCGCTGTTAATGTTGAGTTTTAAAAAGGAACATAAAACCGTAGTGCCGCTGAATGTGAAAATTGACGAGGTTGACCGTGTGATTGTGGTATCGGGGCCTAACGCTGGGGGTAAATCGGTTTGTATGAAGACCGTGGGTCTGTTGCAGATGATGGTACAGGCGGGTTTGCTGATACCGGCTTCGGAAGCGAGCGAGGTGGGCACCTTCAGGCAGATATTTGTGGATATTGGTGATGACCAGTCGATAGAGAGTGACCTGAGTACCTACAGCGCCCACCTAAGCAAAATGAAAAATTTTGTGGAGAACGCCAACGGCAAGACCCTAATTTTGATTGACGAATTTGGGACGGGTACCGACCCGCAGTTTGGCGGTCCTATTGCCGAGGCGGTGCTCGAATCGTTGAACCATAAAAAGGTGAAGGGTATGGTTACCACCCACTATAGCAACCTGAAGCTGTTTGCGGGCAGTACCGAAGGCTTGCAAAACGCTTCGATGCTGTTTGATAATGTGCAGATGCAGCCTTTGTACGTGTTGGAAGTGGGCAAACCGGGCAGCAGTTATGCCTTTGAGATAGCGCAGAAGATCGGTCTGCCGCAAAATGTACTGAATTTGGCCAAGAACAAAATCGGCTTTAGCCAAAAAAAGGTGGATACGCTGCTGGTTGACCTGGAGCGTGAAAAAAAAGAACTGTACGACTCGAAAATAGCGCTCGAAAAACAACAAAGGCAGGTAAAGACGCTTTTAGAAGAGAATGAGAAACTGAAGGCTTATTACGATGAGAATAAACGCACGCTCATCAGCGAGGCCAAACAGGAGGCCAAAAACATTATCCTGAACGCGAACAAGCTGGTGGAGAATACGATATCGGAGATAAAGAGCGCGCAGGCGGATAAAGACGTTACCAAAAACCTTCGCGAAAAGCTGAATAGCGAGCTGGTTAAAAACACGGTGAAACCGGTGGCCTCCAAGGCCGCGCCCGATGAAATAAAAATTGGCGATTGGGTGAAACTGAACGACAGCGAAACCAGCGGACAGGTAATGGAAATTGCGCGGGACAATCTCATCATCGCCATTGGTGATTTGCGGACGGTGGCCAAGAAGAACAGGGTACATAAAATAAGCAAGAAGGAAGTGCCAAAAGACGTGCGCCGGTCGTACAGTGCGCAGACGGATTCGATGGCGAATTTTAGTCCGGAGATAGACGTGCGGGGCAAGCGCGGTGAAGAAGCTTTGTACGAAATCGAAAAATACCTGGACAAGGCCATTATGATGGGCTTTGGCAACCTGAAGATTATCCACGGCAAGGGCGACGGCATTTTGCGTAAGCTGATACGCGAATACCTGAAAAAATACAACGAGGTTGACCGCATGGAAGACGAGCATGCCGACCGTGGCGGGGATGGGATAACTTATGTGTATTTGAAGTGATTTGGTGAGTGGTGAATTGTGAGAAGTTTATTATCTTGGGGTAACAAAACTTAATTTATGAAGCATTTACTCACTCTATTCACATTTCTGTTAATTTGCACTCCAATGCAGCATACTTCAAAAATGAATCTAATCTGCAATAAAAAATGGAGATGGGTTGCTCTTAAAAGTTTCGGTAAAGAGCTAAATCCTGTGCAAAAATCACTTTCTGATGCTCTCTTTTTCAGGAATGATGGCACATTTGAAAAGGAAATGTATGGGCAACTAAAATTTAAAGGCAAGTGGGCTTTTAATACAGATTCATCAAAATTAGATATGGCAATTACAGAAATGAATGGACAAGCTTTGGCCGGAATGGCTTTAGGTGAATCACACCCAACGGATTCCATTATGAGATTGACAAAGGATACACTAATAATTGCAAAACTTGCATATTTCGGCCCTAAAAATATTTATGGGCATGACGATTGGTATTATGTGAAGGAGAAATAATGAAAGCAATTGTAGGATAACGTATGTGTATTTGAAATAGCAATCTTTTCAATGAATTTTCACCAGTTACTTTTTTATAAATGGTACCGTGTTTTTGAATTTTTTGAAAACAGCGAAACCAACTGCGAATCAAAGGCTTATTTCAATACGTTAATACTATTCCTTCTTAATATCGCAACTCTAAGAAACCTGTTGGAGCATTATTTTAAGATATCGTCAGGCTATTATTTCATTCTTGCCATTCTAATTATGGCTGTTTTTCTATACCGCAGCACGGTCTTTAAGAACGGGTATATGCCCTACAAAATCGCCTATGCTAACCGAAGTAAAACAAGGCGTTTGATAGAAACCATCGGTATCACCTTGTATTGTATTTGTTCGGCAACCGCTTTTATTTTAACTGAACAACAATCGCTTTGAATGCCCGAAAAACGGGGCTGATTTGAATTATTAATCGTTATATTCGCTTAACCAAACCTAAACGGCTGTGAGGCAAACCGCTAAGCGTTTATTTTTTTGCTTGACGCTATTACTATGTGCCTTTGATTTAAGAGCGCAAACGGCTACTACCATCCCCTTTTTTTACGAAAAAATTTATTTGCAAACTGACAGGGATGTTTACTCGCAAGGCGAAGACCTGTGGTTTAAGGCCTATTTGGTGAACGCGCAGAATAACAAGCCCATCAATTATAGTCGTAATTTGTATGTGGAACTGATTCGTCCGGGTTTGCAGATCACTTTGCGGCATGTTTTGCGGATGGAGGACGGCTTGGGCAACGGGGATTTTAAGCTGCCGGATACCCTATCAGCAGGTACATACCGCTTGCGCGCCTATACCAACTGGATGCGCAATTTTGGCGATACTTTTGTATTTGAGAAGAATATTACGGTGGTGAACACCAGGGGCAGCCAAAGCATTGCATCGGCTTTAGCCAAACCTGTAAAACGGGTAAAAAAGAAACAGTCTACGGTTGGTAAAACGGACACATTGCCCAGCGGGCCGAATGTGAGTTTTTTTGCCGAGAGCGGACCGCTGATAAACGATGTTAGCTCGGTAGTGGCCGTGAAGGCGGAGGACGAGTTCGGCAAGGGCATACCTGTTAGCGGGCAGATATTTGCCACCTCGGGACGTGCAGTGGCAAAATTTACCTGCGATAGCCTGGGCTTTGGACAGTTTGGCCTGGAACCCGACGAAACGCAAATGTACCATGCGGAAGTGACCATTAACGGCGAGCTCTTTAAATTTGAGTTGCGCAAGGCGCGGCAAAAGGGTTTTACGATGGGCGTTAGCGCAACGTCGCCTACCATTTTTGCGGAGATTGCGTGCAATGGTTTTTCGCTGGGCGAGTGGGGCGGGAATAATTTGGTGATTGTGGGGCGACATGGCAATAAGGTTATTTATAAGGAACGGGTGCGCATCCAGTCGAAGAATATTTTGGTGCAGGTGCCCGATGTGAACTTTCCGGAAGGTATTGCCTGCATTACGCTTTACGATGAGTACGCGAAGCCGCTGTGTGAGAGGTTGGTTTACGTGCATCATCCCAACACCACCAAGTTGAAGATCACGACCGATTCGATTGCCTATCATTCGCGACAAAAAACAACAGTGAAACTCAAATTGAGCGACAGTACAGTTACGCACTTGTCGTTAGCGGCTGTTGACGCGGGCGTTGTGGCTGTACAGCCTGGGGATATCCTGCAATATTTGGAATTAAAATCGGAGGTAAAGGGTAACATTGAACATCCCGAAAGGTATTTTGACACCACGAATGTAAACCGCCTTAAGCAAATGGACTTGTTGCTGATGACGCAAGGTTGGCGGGATTTTATATGGAAAGACATAGATGACACCAAATTTAAACAGAGATACGATGTGGAGCAGGCTTTACCTATTAACGGGCATGTGCGGGCAGTTTGGGCCGATAAAGTATTGCCAAAGATGAACATCACCATGTTTGCGCCAAGGGCTGCCGGGAATAAACTATTTTCGGCAATATCCGATTCTACGGGCCATTTCCGGATAGATGGTGCCGTTTTATACGGATATCAGTATGTATACTTTACTTCACGAAAAAGCGACGGGATTGGCGAGGACGGGAAAAGTAAAGGGAAAACCGGCGGCTGGATTATTGTCGATTCGATGTTCCGGGATAAATTAGCGGTGGAACCCGTCGATAATATACTGATTGAGCAAAATCCGGTTAACGCCGATTCGTTGTATGAAAGGGAAAGGGTTAAACAAAAATTCACTTTCGGTGGGGTCAACAACCTCAAAACTGTACAGATAACAGGTTATAGCAATGCACTTCCCGTACAGACATATCCGATTACGTTAGCCGAACAAAAAGATTTTACCACTATTGGCGATTTTGTAATCAACCATATACCTAACGCGCATTGGCAAATGGACGAAGGCGACAGAGAAAGACCGCCCTCGCCGCCACGTATTTTTACAGGCTATATCCCACCTTATATGTTCCCGGTAAGTGTGCATGGTGTGTATACCGACCATGAAAAAATTGTTGTGGGCATGGCACCTAAACCCGATGTTGACGAGTATTGGGAACAAACCATGGACAGGGTATTAAAGGTAACCATACGCGGCAGGCAAACAGTTGATGGGAAGGTGTACTCTGTGGAGCTTTTGTTACGCCCGGGCTCATTAAAATCAAAAGATTTTTATGATAATACCATGGCCGATTTTGTGGGTTATACCAAAGCCCGGGTATTTTACGCACCGAGGTACGAAGCGCCGGGTGATAAACCCGATTACCGGACCACCATACATTGGGAACCCGTTATTACCACCGATGCCAAAGGCGAAGCGACTGTAAGCTTTTATAATGCCGACCCGAAAGGTAAAGTGACGGTTGTTGTGCAGGGGGTTACGGATAAGGGCGTGCCGGTTTCTGCGATTGCGGGGTACGTGGTGAAGTAGGAATTTAGCATGAATTTTTGTATTTTTGTGTGAGCAGGCAAGGCGCAAAGCGCATGGAGCGAAGCGTTAAAAAAAAAAATAAATACCCATATTTACCCATGTCTTTTTTGTCATTAGGTCATTGGTCATTAAGTCATTTTTAATTTGCATATAGGCACATTTACTAATTCGCACATTGAAAAAACACCCATATTTACCCATGTCCTTTTTACTGATGACAGAATAAGGAACAAGGAATAAAGACTAAATAAAAAATATAAAACACCCATATTTACCCATGTCATTATTATTGAAAACCGCCGCTCGGTGTTTATTTGCAGGTTTTTTTACGGTTTTGTTTTACAGCCAGGCCGAGGCCCAAAAGGTAGTATCCTTTCAGGATACCCGGGTACGTGCTACCGGGCGTATCGCTTACAAGGGCGACCGCTCGGTGCTCTATTATTCGGGCACATCGTTGGAGGTGAACTTTACCGGAACCTCGGTTAAAGCCACTTTGAAAGATGAACGCGGCGAGAATTATTTTAACGTGATTGTTGATGGTAAAACAGTAGTGCTGCACCCGGATACGGTAAAACGATTGTACACCCTGGCCTCGGGCTTGTCGGCAGGTAACCATACCCTGCAATTGTACAAACGTACAGAATGGAGCGATGGCAATACCAATTTCTATAACTTTCAGTTTGATGATAATGTCACCATTTTACCCCCCCCCGGCTATGAAAACACGGGCTATAGAGTTTTATGGTAACTCTATTACGGCGGGCTATGCTATTGAGGATTTTTCGGGCCGCGACTCGTACCTGAGTCGCTATAAAAACAACTACATTACCTACGCGGCTTTAACAGCCAGGCATTATAACGCGCAATGGAGTTTCATCGCCAAAAGCGGCATCGGTGTTGTGGTGGGGTATTACCCGCTCAATATGCCCGAAGTGTATGACCGTTTGGACCCGATGGATGCGAACAGCAAATGGGATTTTAGCAAATATACCCCCCAGGTAGTGGTGGTGAACCTGTTTCAAAATGATGCGGGCGTTATACAATCGGGTAGTGGCCCGTTGTTCGAAGCCAGGTTTGGGCATACCCCCCCGACCGAAGATTTTATCATCAATGCGTATAAAAACTTCATTAAAGACCTTCGTGGCAAATATCCTAACGCGAATATCATTTGCGCTTTGGGCAGCATGAGCGCTTGTAAACCGGGGTCGGTGTGGCCGGTTTATATCCAAAAGGCAGTTGCTCAGCTGAACGACAAAAACATTTATAGCTTTATATTTACCTATAAGGGTACACCGGGCCATCCCAATATTAAAGAGCACCAGGCCATGGCAGATGAGTTGATTGCTTTTATTGATAAGACAGTGAAGTGGTGAATTTGAAGAATATCGAACATCGAATGATGAATTTCGAATGATGAAGTATCCTTGTCCGTACCTTCAAAATTGACCAATTAGTGTTAATTTCGTTGTACCAATTATAATGTGATGAATAAAGTTGTTGCCAATGCCGAGGAGGCCATTCGGGATATTAAGGACGGGATGACGTTGATGCTGGGCGGGTTTGGCTTATGCGGTCTGCCTGAGAATTGTATTGCCGCGTTGGTAAAAAGCGGGGTTAATAACCTCACCTGTATATCGAACAATGCCGGGGTTGATGACTTTGGTATTGGCTTGATGCTGAAGAAGCGACAGGTTAAAAAGATGATATCGAGCTATGTAGGTGAGAACGCGGAGTTTGAGCGGCAATTGCTGAGCGGCGAGCTGGATGTGGAACTTATCCCGCAAGGTACCTTAGCTACCCGCTGTATGGCGGCGGGTTATGGCATGCCGGCCATATTTACCCCTGCCGGAATTGGCACGGAAGTGGCCATTGGCAAAGAAGTGCGTAATTTTAACGGTAAAGATTACCTGATGGAGCTGGCCTTTGATGCCGACTTCGCGATAGTGAAGGCCTGGAAGGGTGATACCATGGGCAATTTGATTTACCGTTCAACCGCGCGCAATTTTAACCCGGTGATGGCCATGGCAGGTAAGATAACCATTGCCGAAGTGGAAGAACTGGTACAACCCGGAGAACTTGATCCCGACCAGATACATACGCCCGGCATATACGTCCACCGCATATTTAAGGGTGTTGCCTATGAGAAAAGGATAGAGCAGCGGACGGTAAGAAGCAAAGAGCCGAAAGCATAAAGCTGAAAGCGAAAATATTCGCAAAAAGCTTTGTGCTTTCAGCCTTAAGCTTTTAACTTTTACTTATGGTAGAATTTTTCGTACACGATATGGTCATGTTCCCAGCGTTGAACGGCAACCTGCTCCATATTGTAACGTTGCCCGTTTTTGTAGGTGGCATCAAACCAACTTTCGACCATGGTAATGCCTTTTTCTTCGTCGGCTGTTATGGCTTCAACGCCAGCACCGTGAAATTCCTGTATGGTCTCAAAAAAAGCGATTTCGCGGGCATGGTTAACCTCTTTGCCTTTAACGGGCTCGGCGCCAAGCTCTTCCATTACTACGTGGTCGCTGTAATATTTTTCAAAAGCATCCATCGCCTTGCCCTGGCCAAGCAGGTCGTAAACGTCTTTAATTTTTTCTCTGTAGCTCATGATAGTCGGATTTAATTGTAGTATAAAGGTACCAATAAACAAAAGGTTTTAAAAAGTGATATAGCTCATTCTTCTAAAAAGTTTATGTTAAATCAATATCAAAAAAGAAGTAGCAAAAAACTTACACTGTGCTGTCGTGAAATGAGATACTTTGTTTTTAAATTTATAACCAATTAGTAACCTCAAAAAAATCAACATGCAACGTCGTAAATTTCTATTCAGTACCGGATTATCATTGGCTTCGTTGGCATTGTTGCGCAACAAAAGCTTTGCTTCGCTGGAGCAGGACCCTTTTCAGATCAAGACCCTGCGGGGCAATGTCGGTATCTTCACCGAAAAGGGCGGTACTATTGCCTGGATGATCAATAAGGAGGGCATTGTGGTGGTTGATGCCGAGTTCCCTGAACAGGCCACACACCTGATCACCGAGTTAAAAAAACGCTCGGACCTGCCTTTTAAATGGCTGATCAATACACACCACCACGGCGATCATACCAGCGGAAATATCTCATTTAAAGGCATTACCGAGAAAGTTGCGGCGCATGCCAATTCGTTGGCCAACCAAACAGCAGTGGCTGTTGCCGGCAAAACCGAGGACAAACAACTTTACCCCGATACTACCTTTACAGATACCTGGAAAATAAAAGTTGGCGATGAGACCATAAAAGCCCATTACTTTGGCCGAGGCCATACCAACGGCGATGCTATGATCCATTTTGAGAATGCTAATATTGTGCATATCGGTGATCTGGTATTTAACCGCCGATACCCCGTAATTGATATGGCACACGGAGCATCATTGAAAAGTTGGGCGCAATGTTTGGAAAAAGCGCAAAAGCAGTTCAATAAAGATACCCTGTTCGTTTTCGGTCATGCTTTTGACCCGGAAAAGGTGACCGGCAATATAGACGATATAAAAGCCATGCAAAACTATATGGAACAGGCTGTTGCATTTGTTGACAGCCAGATAAAAGCCGGAAAAACCAAAGACGAGATTAGCATGGCGACGTCAATCCCCGGTGTAACCGACTGGCAGGGAACGGGTATAAAAACTACCCTTACTTCGGCTTATGATGAGTTGACTGCAGGATGAGTTGGCCTATGGTTCAGAGTTGATGGTTGATGGTGAATAGCGCTTTCGGTTTTAGATGATAATTAGCATCTTCGTACCAACAGTTGGTGGTGCTGGTTTTCTTCCTAGATCCATGAACTATGATCCATGAACTAAGCGATGATAGAAATTTTCACAGACGGCGCATCGAGCGGCAACCCGGGGCCGGGAGGCTACGGTGCTATATTACGTTCGGGCGAACATTATAAGGAACTATCTGAAGGCTTTCGGAAAACCACCAATAACCGTATGGAGTTGCTGGCGGTAATCAAAGCCCTCGAAGCTGTGAAAAAACCGGGGCAGCAGATCACTATTTATTCCGACTCGAAATATGTGATTGACCCCATCGAAAAAAAGTGGATATATGGTTGGGTTCAAAAAGGATTTAAGGATAAGAAAAATAAGGACCTGTGGCTACGATTTTTGGAGTTATACAAGCAACACCAAGTTAAATTTGTATGGGTGCGCGGGCACAACGGCCATGCCGAGAACGAGCGCTGCGATGAGATGGCAGTAAATGCTTACAAGCAAAAAGGCTTATTAATTGATTCGGTTTTTGAAGTAGAGGCGAATAGGGAAAGTCTGTTATAAATAATCAAGCTTGACTTTGAAGCTTTCCTTTAATAAAACCACCTACCAAAAGGGTAATACCCAATCCGATCAAAAGTCCAATAAAAAAGTCAAGCTTATTACCGCGCAGCTCCACAACAAATTTGAGGATTAAACCAGCGGAAAGACAAAGCATACCTATTGGCAATAAGCGCTTTTGCATTTTAGTTTTTTCCATACTCAAAAATACAGTTTTACTGAATATTTGTAACGCCTTCGAAGGATTTTTTTGTTACCTGCGGCGAAAAGCAGGCCATCATTTCTTCTGCCCGTTTAACCATATTGCACGAGCCTATGAAAATAGCAGAGCGCTGGTGCAGTTCGGTAACATCGAGCGTTAAAATGCGTTGGTAACCGTTAGAGGCAAAACCACCTGCTTGTTCGATGATAAAAGCCATGGGGTTACACTCGTATACCAGGCGTAATTTACCATTGGGTGCCTGTGCGGTAATAGGGTAAATAAATATACCGCCTTTTATCATGTTACGGTGCAGGTCGGCAACCATGGAGCCGGTGTAGCGAGACGTATAGGGGCGGTTGGTAGCAGTATCTTCAACCTGGCAGTATTTGATGTATTTTTTTACACCATCGGGGAAGTGGGTATAGTAACCTTCGTTAATGGAATAAATATAGCCATCTTTAGGGATCGTCATGTTTGGATGCGACAGGCAGAACTCGCCTATAGATGGATCTAAAGTGAAGCCATTAACACCTTTGCCGGTAGTGTAAACCAACATGGTCGACGAGCCATAGATGACATAGCCCGCTCCAACCTGATCCACGCCTTTTTGCAAAACATCCTCCAAGGTTGCTTTGCCTTCGGTTGATTTGCGACGATAAATGGAAAAGATAGTTCCTACGCTCACGTTTACATCGATGTTGGATGAACCATCAAGCGGGTCGATAGCGACGATATATTTAGCGTTCTTTGAAATTTCTGAATCGATATAAATATACTCGTCGTTCTCTTCGGATACGACGATACAGCATTCACCACCACTTTGCAAAGCTGATATAAATTGCTCGTTAGCAAAAACATCAAGTTTTTTTTGCGATTCGCCCTGAATGTTAGTACTGCCTGCATCACCCAAAATATCCATCAGGCCGGCTTTATTCACCTCGCGGTTCACAATTTTAGCGGCAATTCCAACATCGCGCAATAATCGCGACAACTCACCCTTGGCATACGGAAAATCTGCCTGTTTTTCAATAATAAACTGCCCTAAAGTTTGTGCGATCATATAGCTTAGTGTATAAAGTACATTATGTTTTTGTCAATTCTATGACCTCTAAGGTATGAATTTTTTCTTCGGAAATACAAAATCGAATTAATGTTTGCACCCTTTGCCATCCTTGTTTACCTGCTGCACCGGGGTTTATATGCAGGCAATTGATCTTTTTGTCGTAAACTACTTTCAAAATATGTGAGTGGCCGCAAATAAACAATTGTGGTGGCTTAGTGTAAATTAGTGGCTTAACTTGCGGGCTGTATTTATCGGGGTAACCGCCGATATGCGTCATCCACACATCCACCTTCTCGCAATCAAAACGCAGGTTTTCGGGGTATTGCAAACGGAGTTCTTTACCATCAATGTTACCGTAAACACCACGCAGGGTCTTAAATGCCGCCAGTTTATCGGCAAGTTCAATAGTACCAAAATCGCCCGCATGCCATATTTCGTCGCAGTTTTCAAAATGTTTGAAAATTGCATCGTCAAGGTAACCATGTGTATCGGAGAGCAAGCCTATGCGGGTCATTTTTATTTTTGATGTCGAATTTTCAGTTTCGGATTTATAATCAATCAAAAGATAGTAAAAAAATCTTTTAAAGCTGTTTTATAACTATCGGAATATTCTTTTGGGATATCATAAATTACAAAATCTTCGATGTTAAACTTTGTTTGCGATGAACCAAAAACCAATATTTCGCGGTGCACTTCTGACTCAGCAAATGAACGTATGGTGATGATTTTTTGGAGGTGCAAATTGAACCGAGACATTGAAGTCTTAACAAACTCTGCAGTAGGTACAGGCAGTATTACCCAACAAGCTCCGTTTATTGATAAATGTTTTGAAACACCTGCCACTAATTCTTCAAAAAAAAGCACATCGGTATGTTTGGCAATATTGGTTTGATGTTCGGGCGATTGGAGCGAGTTGATATAGAATGGCGGGTTGGATATGATCAACTCATATTTCCTTGCTGGAAATTGTTCAAAGTAATGCTGAAAACTGCTATGTGCTATGGTCAATCGTTCTGCAAAAGGTGAGTTTTTAAAATTGCCCCCGGCTGTTTCTGCTGCAGTTTTGTCAATTTCAACTGCATCAATTTTGGCATAAGGAAATTTTTGAGCAAGCATTAATGCGATCACCCCGGTGCCGGTGCCAATATCTAAAATAGATTTAGCTGCATCTGCTTTAGCTAAAGCAGCCAACAAAACGCCATCGGTATTGATCTTCATGGCACAGCCGCTTTGGTCGACAGTGAATTGCTTGAAGTGGAAAATTCCGGCCATATTAGTTGGTCAAGTCCGGATAAATAATAGCCTACTCGCCTAAAATCCCCTGCAATACGTTATCGTAAACCTGGTGCGCTTCGGTTACCGTACCGAATGATTCGCCATCGATCTCCAACGTGCCGGTGCTAACGGTGCCGAGCAGGGTAAATTCCACTTCAGATGTTGACAGCAGTTCAACAAAGGCTTCTTGTTGGTCAGGACTAACCGAGACCACTACCCTACCCTGCGCTTCGCCAAACAGGAACGCGTCTTTACGGATATCGGTATCACTATCGATTTTAAAACCCATATAGCTTGGCATGGCCGATTCTAAAAGGGTGATGTACAAGCCACCGTCGGCAACATCATGGGCCGACTGTATCAAATGCTGTTTGATCAGTTGTTTGATCACCTGATGCATGGCATACTCTTTATCGAGGTCGAAATAAGGTGCTGGCGATGCGGAAATGTTATGGTATGATGCCAGGTATTGAGATGAAGCGATATCGTTAACTGATTCGCCGATTAAATAAATCAAATCGCCCGTTTCTTTGAAATCAGAGGTCATCATGGTCGACAGATCGTCCATTACACCCAGCATACCGATAGTCGGCGTTGGGAAAACGGGCCCGTCATCTGTCGACTGGTTATAAAAACTTACATTACCACCTGTAACCGGCGTTTCGAACTTGGTGCAAGCCGCGCTCATGCCTTTTATGGCTTCCACAAACTGCCAGTAAACTTCGGGCACATAAGGGTTGCCAAAGTTTAGGCAATTGGTAATAGCAACCGGCTCGCCACCGGCGCAGGTAATATTACGTGCAGCTTCGGCCACAGCAATAGCGCAACCTTTTTGAGGATCAGCATACACATAGCGCGAGTTACAGTCAACAGTTAACACAATAGCTTTGTCAGTACCTTTTACAGCCACTACAGCGGCGTCGCACGGGCGATTAGTAGTCATGGTAGCCGTACCCACCATCGAGTCGTACTGGTTGGTTACCCAACGTTTTGAGGCAATATTTGGATGAGCAATCAGGTGGTCAGCAACAGCTTTTAAATCGGCAGGTTGCTCAACATCCTCTATTTTAAATTGCTGATTAGTTTTGTAGTAAGCAGGTTCGCGATACTCACGTTTGTACACCGGGGCACCACCGCCTAAAACCAGATCATCGGCAGGTACATTAGCAACCAGTTCGCCTTTCATATAATAATGCAGGCGCTTGGTATCGGTTACTTCGCCGATGATGGCACAATTAAGGTCCCATTTATCAAAAACGGCTTCTACTTCCTTTTCGCGGCCTTTGTGCACAACAATAAGCATCCGCTCCTGCGATTCAGATAATAGTATCTCAAAAGGCTTCATGTTCGGTTGGCGTGTAGGCACCTTATCCAGGTCTATGCGCATACCGTGTTCGCCCTTGGCCGACATTTCGGAGTTGGAGCAGATAATACCTGCTGCACCCATATCCTGCATGCCTACGACAGCTCCGGTTTTTATCACCTCGAGTGTTGCTTCCAATAATAATTTTTCCTGGAAAGGATCGCCAACCTGTACTGCTGGCAAATCGTTCACAGAATCTTCAGTTATATTTTTTGATGCGAACGCCGCGCCGTGTATGCCATCTTTACCCGTTGCCGAACCCACGATATACACCGGGTTGCCTACACCATATGATGTGGCCGAAACCGTCTCACCGGCTTTCACAATGCCTGCGCTCATGGCGTTAACCAGAGGGTTCACATTGTAGCAATCGTCAAAAAACAATTCGCCGCCAACTGTTGGTATGCCAAAGGCATTACCATAATCGCCGATACCTTTTACCACACCTTTTACCAGCCATTTGGTACGGTCCAATTTTAAATCGCCAAAGCGTAGCGAATTAAGTTGTGCTATAGGGCGCGCGCCCATGGTAAATATATCGCGGTTAATACCGCCCACACCCGTTGCAGCGCCTTGGTAAGGCTCCAAAGCCGATGGGTGGTTATGAGATTCGATCTTAAAAGCACAGCCGATACCATCGCCTAAATCAACCAAACCGGCATTCTCTTCGCCTGCTTTGGCCAACATACGCGGGCCATCCTTTGGCAAAGTTTTTAGCCACGTGATAGAGTTTTTGTAAGAGCAGTGCTCGCTCCACATTACCGAAAAAATAGAGAGCTCGGTAAAATTGGGCACGCGGCCCAGTATTTCATTTATACGTTCAAATTCTTCGGGGAGTAAACCTAAATCTTTGGCTGTTTGTACGGTAGTGAGTTCCTGCTGCTCCAATGTTTGTGCTTTATTTTAACGAATGCCCAAAATTAGGAATTTGTGCCGAAACAGGAAAGTTAACATGCATTTAAACACCGGTATTTTTAAATAGCTGGTATATTGCTATCCCTCAAAAAACAGGGGATTATTTTACGATATGGAAATTGATGGGCAAGTTATACCTTACCCGTACGGGTTGACCGTTTTGCAAGCCGGGTTGCCATATCGGTGAGTTGTTTACTACGCGCACCGCTTCTTCATCAAAACCGTTACCGGCGCTTTGTATTACCTGTATGTCCGACAATTTACCATCGGGCTCAACAACAAAACTAAGCCACACTTTACCTGATAAGTTTTTACTCGCTGCCCCGTCAGGATACCTCAGGTTTTGTTTTAAATACTCGGCCCAGGCTACCTTCCCTCCTGTAGGTTGCGGCATTTCATCAGGCGCATCAACGATATTTGGCGCCGCATTTTTTACAGGCTGTACAGGTGCTACGCTTGCAATGTTCGGGGCTTCCCTATCGCTATGATGTATCAGAGGGATGGATTGTGTATAAGGATAAACGTGCTTTCCGTTTTGCTCATATTTATCTTGGTTGGCAACACGACCGCGTTGCAAAACCGGGTTCGCGTGCCCTCCGACAGAAGTATGGGCAACTTTTATCTGTTTTGAAATATCTACAAATACAGATCGCCCCTGGTTTGGCGCTGCCGCTATTGCTACCTGTTTAGACGATGTGATCGCGGCCACCAAAAATACAGCCAAAAAAGCCATAGCTGTAATACCCATTGATTTTAACAAAGTAGAAGCGTATTGTTTCCGCAATTCATAAGCCCCATAGCTTTTGTTGCGGCCCTGAAATATCAGGTCCAGCCATTCGGTTTTATAGATGTCGGATTTGGGGATAAACATACCTGCGAAAATCTATACCGAATATAACGTTTAATATTTACAATATGTTATGGCGTTTTGTAAATATTACGCTACCATTTATTTATCGATATCACCTTTTTGGCAACAGTATCCTTTTTAGCTTTCGGTGCTTCTACCATAAACTGTTCAAGTTTCTTTCCTACCCGCTTCGAAAATGCACCGCACTCGTCCAAATAATGTTCAACGTCAGCTTTATCGTACTGTTTGTTGGCCTTCTCCATATCAACATCAAGTCCCAATTGCGGCACCATATTGTTATAGCGGTCGCGTTGGTAGGGTGTGAAAACAAAATCGGTAAGCCAATACCGGTATTTCGAATCTTTTATCTCGATGGTAACCTTGCAGGTAATCTTACCATCATCGTGTTTTGCCATCGACAGTTTTTTTGAAACCAAAAAATAACCTTCACCTGTTAGCGATGCGGCTTTACTGTCCTGTGATGCCAACTTCAATGTATTCTTATCAAAGGCCGATTTAAAAAAAACTAAGGCTTTGCCAAACAAAGCATCGGCGTTGTTATTGGCCACATTAACCACTTTATAATAAATGTATTTACCCCGGTCGTCAAAAGCCAGCGAATCCTTTTGGGCTATGGCTGTCTTACCCAAACAAACGCATAAAATCAGCAATAACAATTTCCTCTTCATATAAAGACAATAAAGCCGTCCCGATAATCTCGGGACGGCTTCGAATTTAAAAAAAAATCAACAATTAGAATGCGTACACTGCAGCAACCAAAAATTGGCCTGCCGAAGTTGATGGTTTAAAGTTGCTGTCAACAAACTGGCTTTTCGAACCATTGTCAAACCTGATTTCAGGAATCAATGTTAACGGACCAGATTTGATGTTTGCTGTAAAAGTAAGACCTGTTACACTTTCGCCAGGGATAACACCCGAGAAAGTTTCAGCAGTACCTTTTGTACCTGTTTTCGAAGTGAAATACTCGCCGCGTATGCCCAAAGTAACATCTTTAGATACAGCCAATTGAGGGTATAAAGCAACACCATCAAAACCACCGCTAACACCAAGTGACTTGTAAGTTGGAGCAGTAAAATCGGCAGCGTTCAAGCCCAATTTAAAGGCAGGCGTAATTTGATAAGTAGTGGTCAAATCAAATTCGGTACCCGAGTACTCGCCCGCAGCTAAGTTTAAATAGGCAGTCCAGTTTTTAACCGGAACCAACATCAATTGAGCGCCAAAAGTAGAAACGGCACTCGACGAAGTGTAAACATTCCATGCATCGTTAAAAATACCTGCCATTAAGCTCGCCTTGTCCGAAAAAGTGTAAGTAAACTTAACGCCTGCATTTTCAAACGGACCGTTAGTGAACAGGTACGAAGTTGAGTAGTTAAAGTTTCCTGTCGGAGAAATTACTTCATAACCGATAAAGGTCGACATGTAACCGCCGGTAACATTCAGTGCCGAAGTCAGGTCATAGCTAACATACAAATTTTGGATGTGGTAACCCGCAGTTGGGATAGATTGGTCTGAGCGTGGACCGAAAGACAACTCACCGGCGAACGCGGCCTTGCCTACTTTCTTTTTCAAACCAAGGTCTATCATCCCTATCGAGATAGAGTTTTGATCACTACCAAAACTTGTTGGGATATTACCAACTTTATTGCCGGTAAAATCAGCTTTGTAATAAGCGTCTACCGAGCCGGTAACTACTAATGGCGCATCGGAAGTAACTTTTATCGAGTCCTGGGCCTTTACGGCTAAGCCCGATGCTGCAATTGCTAAAATAAGTAATAACTTTTTTTTCATGTTGTTTAGTTAAGATTGATTGAGTTTATTATTAAATTGAGTTGAGTGAGTGAGTGAGTTTTTATCTTTTTTAAAGCTCCATATGTTCTAAATTTTTGAATGTTATAGCTAACCGATAGTATTTAAAGACTTAAATGTTGAGGCCTGATAAAGGGGCAATATTTTCATATTGCCCCTAAATAAATTCATTATTTAGTTTATTGAGCTATTCAATTGATTTATGACATAGCGTCAACAACGATTTTGTCTGGGTAAGCTTCAGTACCGTGTTCAAATACGTCGATACCGCCCGGACCTGTTTCGCCATGTTCTTCAACACGCAGTTTCCATGGATGTGGTAATTTGTTGATTACCCACATCATAATCAGGGCTACAACGAAAGTTGACAAAGTGATAGCGCCACTACCTATCAATTGAGCTTTCAGTACAGCGGTACCACCACCGTAAAATAAACCCGATAAGGCAGAACCGCAAGGATAAGCACCTAATTTGATACCGGGGCAAGCAAAGAAACCTAAAGATATAGTACCCCAGATACCGGCAAAACCGTGTACAGGTACCGCACCGATTGGATCATCAATACGCAGGTACTCTAACAACAATGTACCCAGGTACACTACGATACCGGCAACAAAGCCTAACAATACTGCGCCAAGCGGCGATACCCAATAGCAAGGACAGGTAATAGCAACCAAACCGCCCAGTAAACCATTCAGCGTAAAGCCTAAATCAAATTTACCTTTGGTTGGACCAAACCATAATCCCATCAACATGGCACCTAAACCACCTGTACAGGCAGCAATGGTAGTGTTGAAAGCAATACGGCCGATACCATCAGCATCCATTGCCGAAAGCGAGCTGCCAGGGTTAAAACCATACCAGCCAAACCATAGTAAGAATGCACCTACTGTAGCTACCGGTAAGTTGTGAGGTGCAGGCATGCCACCGTCTTTGCTGTCGCGCATAAATACACGCCCTATCCGTGGGCCTAATACAATTGCACCGGCCAATGAAACCACACCTCCAATGGTATGTACTACAGTTGAGCCTGCAAAATCGTGGAAAGGTTGACCTAAAGTTGGCAATACACCACCTGTTGCACCCATGGTTGCTAACCAACCATCAGGACCCCAGGCCCAGTGGCCAATAATAGGATAGATAAAGCCTGTTACACCAATACTGTATAAAATATCGCCGCGGAAACCGGTACGACCGATCATAGCGCCCGATGTTACTGTTGAAGTAGTATCGGCAAAAGCGAACTGGAATACCCAGTGTGCCAATACAGGGATACCTGTAGCTTCGTAAGTTTCGGGAGTGTTTTTCAAAAAAAACCAATCGATAACGGTCTTGCCATCTTTCGCCAATCCGCCCCAGCCGATAAAGCCGTTACCATGACCGAACATAAAGGCATAACCTATAGCCCAAAACAAGATACCGCAAAGGCAGGTATCAAAAACGCATTCCATTAATACGTTAACGGTTTCGCGGGTACGGGCAAAACCAGCTTCCAGCATTACGAAACCGGCCTGCATACCAAATACAAGGAAAGCGGCTACCAACGTCCATGTAGTGTTGATAGAGTTCATCATCGATGTTTCGATAGCGGTTGGTGTTGGTGCTGCGGCATGTGCGCTGCCCAACAATCCGGGCAAGGTGATCATGGCTGCAAGAACCAGCATTAATCCAAGTATTTTACCTGAAAAAATAGTGATACCTAATCGCCATTTCTCCGGGGAAATACCTAACCAGGTAGAAGAAGGCATTCGGCCTTCGTCGCCTTTCGGCGAAAATTGCGTGAGCAATTTACTTTTGATACTCGTTACGTTCATAGTGTTTGTTTATTTAGTTTGTTTGATAAGTGAGTTACGGGTTGTTTGTAGATTTTTATTCTTTTTTTCAATGACTTTTTTAAGTAAAATAACAAAATTGATAGAATTGATAGAGATTTTTACCGCTTTTTATCATTTTTTTATGTCTTTTTATCAATTACAGATGATTATTTGAATTATTTGATGAAATTACGAGTAATATTTTAAAAAAACAAACGAAATCATAAAAAAAATTTAATTTTTTATCAAAATCACTCTCATTGCACCGCATTAATTAAAATATGTGATTTTTAACTAAAAAAGGTGCGTGTTAACGGTAGTTTTATATTTTTGATGTGTCAATTATATTAATCTTTAAAAACGTACCATGTCGAATATCCGATTTCAGGCTTTGCAAGCTGTGTTAACACGTTCAATACCCGAAGTAAAAGTGCCGGGAACAAAAATCTCCGACTTTTTTGGTTCAAATGTTTTCGATAAAAAGAAAATGATGGACTATTTATCGAAAGACGCCTTCCAAAGCATTGTCAGTGCCATCGAAATCGGCGAACCCATCCCCCGCGATATGGCCGAACAGGTAGCATCGGCCATGAAAGCATGGGCAATGGGCAAAGGCGCCACACATTATACCCACTGGTTTCAGCCCTTAACCGGCACAACTGCCGAAAAACATGATGCCTTCTTCGAACCTGCCGCCGATGGTACGGCCATCGAACGTTTTAGCGGCGATGCCTTGGCACAACAAGAGCCCGATGCGTCAAGCTTTCCAAGCGGTGGTATCCGTAATACCTTCGAAGCGCGTGGCTATACCGCCTGGGATCCATCATCCCCTGCCTTTATTATAGAAAGCAATAGCGGCAAAACCTTATGCATACCCACCGTATTCGTATCATACACCGGCGAAGCCCTCGATTATAAAGCTCCTTTATTAAAGGCCTTGAGCGCGTTGGACAAAGCCGCTGTTGACGTGTGCAATTATTTTGACAAGAGCGTTGAAAAAGTAAATGCCTCGCTGGGTATCGAGCAAGAGTATTTTCTGGTTGATATCGCCTTGTTTAATGCCCGGCCCGACTTGTACCTTACCGGCCGCACCTTGTTTGGCCACATGTCGGCAAAGGGGCAACAACTTGAGGACCATTATTTTGGTTCGATACCCGAACGCGTATACGCCTTTATGCTCGACATGGAAACAGAGGCACTTAAATTAGGCATCCCGTTAAAAACACGTCATAACGAAGTTGCGCCATCACAGTTCGAATGCGCACCTATATATGAAGAGATCAATTTAGCTATCGACCATAACCAGTTATTGATGGACGTAATGGACAAAGTTGCCAAACGCCATAACTTTAAGGTATTGCTGCATGAAAAACCTTACGCCGGCATCAATGGCTCGGGTAAGCACAATAACTGGAGCATGATTACCAATACAGGCAAAAACCTGTTATCGCCTGGTAAAACGCCCAAGAACAACTTGATGTTCCTTACCTTTTTTGTGAACACCATTAAAGCGGTACATGAGTATGCCGACTTGCTGCGCGCCTCCATCGCCTCGGTAAGCAACGATCACCGTCTGGGCGCCAACGAAGCCCCGCCTGCGATTATCTCGATATTCCTCGGCAGTCAATTGAGCGATTTGTTGGATGAGATAGAAACATCCCGTATCAGCAAACGAATTAAGGAAGAATCATTGCTATGGCAGGGCATACCAAAGATACCCGCGATACAGCGCGACAATACCGACCGCAACCGTACCTCTCCCTTTGCCTTTACGGGCAATAAATTTGAGTTGCGTGCCGTAGGCTCTTCGGCCAACTCATCAAGCCCGATGACAATACTCAACCTTATCGTTGCCGATCAGCTCAAAAAGTTCAAGGTAGAGGTGGACAAGCTGATTAAAAAAGGCGAGAAAAAAGACATCGCTTTATTAACTGTTATTAAAAGGTATATAAAGGAGTCAAAATCTATCCGTTTTGAAGGCAATGGGTATAGCGACGAATGGGAAAAAGAAGCAAAGGCACGGGGCTTATCGAACATAAAAACCACGCCCAAAGCGCTCGACGTACTCATCACCGAAAAGGTGGAGAAACTATTCGAAGATACCGGCGTATATACCAAACGCGAAAGCCACGCCCGCCACGAGATCTTGCTGGATAGCTTCTATAAAAAACTACAGATAGAGGCCCGTTTGATTGGCGACCTGGTAACCAATGTCATCATCCCAACATCCATTAACTATCAAACCAAGCTGATTGAAAACGTAAAAGGTTTAAAGGATATTGGTTTGGGCAAAGAAACCTATGCGGCTCAAATGGATATCATTGAGCGTATAGCCCACCACATCAACTTTATCAAAACCAATGTGGAAGAAATGATTGACGAACGCAAAAAAGCCAACGCCATCGACGATATACGCGACCGTTCCATTGCTTACGATGAAAAGGTAAAAAGCTATTTCGACCCTATACGTTATCATGTTGATAAATTGGAGCAACTCATTGACGACTCCATGTGGCCGCTACCAAAATTCAGGGAGTTATTGTTTATAAAATAACCTGTATTTCAAAGAACGCTTTCAAGGGCAGGCAAATTCAATTTCGTCTGCCTTTTTTGTGCCTTTATTTGTTATTAGCACCAATCAACATTTGTTAGACACTTATTTCCGTTTTGCATTTTTTTTAAAAAGTTGTTTTTTGTATTTTAGCCACATATCTCATTGGTACCCTATAACATATGATGATAAAACGGTTAAACTATTTATCGGCCCTGTTGCTTGCTTGCGTGGCACTTTACGCCTGCAAAAAAAGCGACGACATAATCCCCGAGCCTCCCTCTACCATCATCGGTAAGTGGCAGTACGTGTTGGCCGAAGGTGGCTATGGCGTAATCTCGCCACAATCAAACGCAAACATATACCTCCAGTTCAATTCAGATAGTACCTATAAACAACTTTCGGCAAACGCCGTCTCCGCATCGGGTGTCTTCCATGTGCAAACCATAGTCAGCGCCATCGATGGAACAAAAAAACCTGCAGTAAGCTTTACTACATCAAATAGTTTTAACAGGGATAGCTGGTGCACCTTAAATACCATCACCATAAAAGACGACACCCTCATGCTCACCTCAAATGGCTATGTTCCGCATGGCGCGCCAGCCATTCAGGTTTTCAAGCTATCCAATTAGCACTTACTCTGCCGGTTAAATTTATAATCAAAACAATTACCACCCCGGCCTGTCTTACTCATACATTATAAATTGTAAACAATGAAAAAGACAGCAAAGGTTTTTGTTTTGGTTGCGGCGCTCACATTAGGAGCTACTGCATTATCGCACGCTCAAATTGTAGTACGCATCCATCCATCCCACGCAAGGGTTGAAGAACGCAGCCGCCCGCCCGCACCATCGCCCCGCCATGTTTGGGTTGATGAGGATTGGAAAAACAACGGCCATCATGGCTACGCCTGGAACGGCGGACGCTGGGAAGCCCCGCCACGCGAAGGCGCAACCTTCGTTGCCGGCCATTGGAATAAAAGCCGTCGCGGCTCTGTTTGGATTGCTGCTACCTGGAGATAACCACAAAAACCAACAACATAAAGCACCGGCAATAACCGGTGTTTTTTTGTTGGGGCCTACCCCAACTTTCATCACACCATTCTAACCTCACAGCTTGTAAACGGCACAATAATTTTTTCAACTTCCCCTAAACATTTTTTTTAGTTGCTTGTCTTAAACACAAATACCAAAAATTTTATACCATGAAAAAGACAACAAAGCTTTTGATGCTCTTAACACTACTTACATTAGGCGCCTTAGCCTCGGCAAATGCACAAATTATTGTGCGTGTACGCCCGGCCCGCCCGGCTGTTGTGTTCGAGCGCCCTGTTGCGCCATCACCCCGCCACGTTTGGGTCGAAGAGGAATGGGTCCCCCACGGCGACCACTACGTTTGGCACGGCGGTTACTGGGCCCTGCCACCCCGCAGGCACGCTGTTTACGTTCCCGGCCATTGGGACCGTCGCGGCGAAGGCGAGATTTGGATAAAAGGTTACTGGAGATAATTGCTAAGCCTCCCTGTTTTTCGGGGAGGCTTTTTTATTCCTCCTCTTCGGCGGCTTCGAGTCTCTCATCCGTTCTTTCCTCCAGCGCTTCTACAACTTTCTGGTTTTTTTCATCAGCTATCAGCTCTTCAATATATTGGTGTTTCAGCCTGTCGTAAAACGAGTGCTTGTCCATCAAAACAGCCGCGAGGCTGGCCACCATGCCCGCCAAAATCAAATGGAATATCACATTGTTCCTGTCCGTCATTTCCAGCACCAGTATTACCGATGTAAACGGCGACCGTGTTACCCCGGTTAAAAAGCCTACCATCCCGGCAAGGATAAGCATATTGGCATCGCTGTCGGGTAGTTTAAACCAGCCCGATATCAACGACCCAATACTCGCCCCCGAGCTCAGTGCCGGTGCAAACACGCCACCTGCCGCACCGGTAGTAAACGAAATAACAGAGCCACCCATACGCAGCAACGGCGTGTACCACGCCGAGTATTTATCGTGCGTAAACAAAACCTTCACCATCAACTCCTTGCCCGAACCCAAAACACCCACATTAATAAAATAAGCGATAAAGGCCATTGCCAAACCGCAGCCTATTACATATACGGCCTGGTTGTATTTAAACTTCATCCGCTTTTTTAACGAGAAAATAAACAGAATGAGTTTCGATGTGCCGCTGCCTAAAATGCCGCATATTAATGCTACCATCGCCACCAATAAAAATATATAGCCCGACAGGTTATCAATTTTAGGATAGCCTAAATACAAATAAGGCCCTAATAAAGCTTGCGCCGATAAACCCGCTATAATAACCGACGAAAAAATCGCCGTTTTAAAATAACTGAAGTGCGTTTTGGTCAACTCCTCTATCGCGAACACGATACCGCCCAAGGGCGTGTTGAACGCCGCCGCCAAACCCGCGGCCGCCCCCGTTACAATCATATTGCGCTTGGCAATTTTTGGCCACCAAGCGGGCAACACCTGGTACACTAATTTATAAATTGACGCTGCTATTTGAATAGTAGGACCTTCGCGGCCTATTGTAGCCCCGCCTATACCCATCACCAAACTCGATGCCATTTTCACTACGATGATGCGAAAGCTCAACAATTTGTCTACGATATAACTTGTTGTTGGCGATGATACCTGTATAGCCGCGGCCACCTGCGGAATACCGCTGCCGCGAGCATAAGGCGCATAACGCCTAACCAGCCACCAGGCCAACCAAAAACAGCCCGGCGTAAGTACAAACAGCAGCCAGGCATGGTAATTAAAAACAACAGCCGTCAGGCTTTCGGCCCATAAAAAAAGCTTGGTATACGCCACCGCCACCACGCCGGTTATCACCGAAGCTATCCAAAACGGAATAGCCTGCAAGGCATTCTTTTTCAGGTCCTCATTTTTGATCCGGTCAAATGATCGTTTTAGTTGCGCGCGAAACCAGTAAGCAATTTTCATTCGGTATGTTGATATTTTATAACCAATATCATGATGATACGGCCTTTATTAGGGGAGGGTACGCCAAAGGTAGTAATTACCCCATATTTTGCCCCACCTAATTTCATTTAACCCCAACACCCACCAACAAACCGTCGAACCAACAAACTAATGACCAATGACAAATGAACCAATGACAAATGAACCAATGACTAATGAACCAATGAACTAATGACCAATGAACCAATGACCAATGAACCAATGACCAATGAACCAATGAACCAATGACCAATGACCAATGAACTAATGAACCAATGACAAATGAACCAATAAACAAATGAACAATTTTCCATTACCTTTGCACCATGGTTTCCTCGCACAGATACGATCAGCGCGGTGTTTCGGCCTCAAAGGACGATGTGCACAACGCTATAAAAAACATCGACAAAGGCATTTACCCCCAGGCATTCTGCAAAATCGTTCCCGATATTTTGGGTAATGATTTTGAATACTGCAATATTATGCATGCCGATGGCGCCGGAACCAAATCATCGCTGGCTTATACCTACTGGAAACAAACCGGCGACCTGTCCGTTTGGCGCGGCATAGCGCAAGACGCCATTATTATGAACATCGACGACCTGCTTTGCGTAGGCGCCACAGATGGTATCCTGCTTTCATCAACCATTGGCCGTAACAAAAACCTTATCCCCGGCGAAGTCATAGCCGCCATCATCAACGGTACCGAAGAGATACTGGCCGAGCTCCGCGCGCACGGCATGGGCATCTACTCTACCGGTGGCGAAACTGCCGACGTGGGCGACCTGGTGCGTACCATTATTGTGGATAGCACCGTTACCTGCCGCATGAAACGCGCTCATGTCATCTCCAACCACAACATCAAAGCCGGCGACGTTATCGTTGGCCTCGCATCATACGGACAAGCCACCTACGAAACCGAATACAACGGCGGCATGGGCTCAAACGGGCTCACCTCCGCCCGCCACGACGTTTTCAATAAAACCATCGCCCGGCAATACCCCGAAAGTTTCGACCCGGCCGTACCTGCCGATTTGGTTTTCTCCGGCTCCAAAAAACTCACCGACCTGGTCGACATCGGCAACGGCAAAACCATCACAGCGGGCAAACTGGTACTTTCACCAACACGCACTTACGCCCCCGTTATCAAAACCATACTCGACCAGTACCGCAGCCAGATACACGGCATGGTGCATTGCAGCGGCGGCGCGCAAACCAAGGTATTGCATTTTATCGATAACCTGCACGTCATCAAAAACAACCTGTTCCCTATCCCGCCCCTGTTTAAAATGATACAGGAAGAAAGCGGTACCGACTGGCACGAAATGTACAAAGTATTCAACATGGGCCACCGCATGGAACTATACGTACCACAGCAATTAGCCCCGCAGCTCATCAACATATCCAAAAGCTTCAACATCGAAGCCCGCGTTATCGGCCGTGTGGAAGCCGCCGAACAAAAACAGGTAACCATCACCTCCGAGTTTGGCGAGTTTGTGTATAATTGATTGACATTTACAGCCATTAACCTTTCCCAACGCTTTGCGCCCCGCTCCACGCGCCTTGCGACTGTTATGGGTATTTATGGGTGTTAGTGAATATCGAATAATGAACTTTGAACGTCGATTTTACTTCATCATTCAATATTGGATATTCGGTGTTCGATATTTTTCTGTTATCGGTATTTATGGGTGTTTTATATTTTCATTTAGTTTTTATTCTTGCAACTTGCGCTCGTTTGCAACGAGCGCTTAACATGGCCTTGCGTTTGCAACGCCCTGTAGGAGATATGGATATTTATAGTAATGCCGTTATGTTAACGAAATCCACTCTGTTTTATGTTCCCGCAAAGCCGCCTAAGCCGCTAAGAATGCCGTTCAAAAACTTTGCGTCTTCGCGCCTTTGCGCGGCAAATCTCTTATAATCGTTGTCCAGGATTTCCAATCCCCGACAGACCAAAAAAATCAAAGCACGGCCCGTGCGATTCCCCTCTTGAGAGAGTAATAGCCCATCATATGACAGATGGCATTAAACTTCTATTGAGAAGCAAGTCAAAATTTGATTTATTATCTC
>NZ_CAITNG010000135.1 GCF_903893715.1 uncultured Mucilaginibacter sp. | reverse complement strand
TCACAAAGTATCCATCAAGCATCTTCAATCCTATTTAAACGAGTTTACTTTTAAATACAATCACAGAGATAATAAATCAAATTTTGACTTGCTTCTCAATAGAAGTTTAATGCCATCTGTCATATGATGGGCTATTACTCTTTTGAGGCTGCCAGCGAGAGGTCGATGTTGTAGAAATTAAAGTTTTCAAATATAGGCGGCTCGGGTGCGGCTTCACCATCGTTATTGTAATTAAGGGCCGAAAAAACGGTGATCTGCAATAGCTGGCAATCAGCAACGGTTACATTTTTTACATAGCCGCCACGCTCTTTGGTGGCTTTTATCTGCATACCATGCAGCAAAGCTCCTGCTTTACAATCCTGCACAAACACATCGCTTACCCCGCCCGACATTTCGCTGCCGATAGATATACCATGCCCCTTTACAAAATCGCAGTCGGTAATGCGCACACCACGTGTTGGTTTGTTAACCACATTGCCCTCAGGGTTTTTGCCCGATTTAATAGCGATACAATCGTCGCCGGTAGAAAAAGTACAGTTAAAAATATACGACTCATCCGACGAGTCGGGGTCAATACCATCGCCGTTACGGGCGGTGCTCACAATGTTGAGGTCGTGCAGTGTAACCTTATCGCTATAGATATAGTGGATGGTCCAGCAGGATGAATTTTCAATGTTCAGGCCTTGTATATCAATGTTTTGCCCGTTCATAATACAGATGAGCCGCCCGCGGCCGCGCAAGCCTAACTGTTTGATGACCGCATTGCCCAGGGTAGAACCCCCACCATATATAGTGCCTTTACCTCGTATACTCAGGTTCACCACGTTATATTTACCCGAATGGTCGAGCGTGCCGGCATTGATCAAACTGGCCTGCGTTTTCATTTCCCAGCCCTCAAATCGGTTCATTATCATGGGATAATAGTCCTGCATGTCGGTGCTGCCTTTTAATGTACCGCCTTCGGCAATGTACAGGGTAATATTACTTTTCAGGTACAGCGCACCGCTTAAAAAAGTACCTGATGGGATGTATACGGTGCCACCTGGTGTGCAGGCATCGATGGCCTTTTGTATGGCCAACGTGTTTCTGGTCTCGCCATCGCCTTTGGCACCATAGTCAACCACATTAAAGGTTTTTCCTTCCGGTTTGGTTTTGCAGGTCACCTTATTACCATTGAGCGATAATTTACCTGCTTTATCCTCAGCCTTTAAGGTGAAACTATAAGTTTTGCCGGGTGTAAGCCCTTGTACCATATAATTTGTTTTGGTCGACCTGCCAACAGATATGCCATCCACAAAAATCTGGTAAGCCGCAATATTATCGTAATGGTTTGGCTTGTCCCAAAGCAACGTGGCGGTATTTGCGGTGATGCTTGCTTCGGGCACAACTAAATTGCGTGGTTCGGGGGTTCCCTGCGCTGTTGCAGTGCCAAAACTAAATAGCAGTAAAAACGTGAAACAGGCTTTTCTGACCAGTACAAGGTGCGTTGCAGTATTTAACATGGGGGTAATTGGTTTATACCGCGCAAGATAGGTTTTTTATTAAAAATCACTATCCTGTACTTAAATGCTGCCTTGAAAATCTAAAAAAAAAGCCACCCAAAATAGGGTGGCATAATAACTTGGCGGAGAGGGAGGGATTCAAACCCCCGGTACCTGTTACAGTACACCTGATTTCGAATCAGGCACATTCGATCACTCTGACACCTCTCCGGGTTGTCTAACTATAAAAACAAAAAAGCCTGCTTTTAAGCAGGTCGCTTTTTGTTTTGCGGAGAGTTAGGGATTCGAACCCCAGGACCTGTTACAGTCAACAGTTTTCAAGACTGCCGCAATCGACCACTCTGCCAACTCTCCGGGGACAAAAGTACAAAAGCACCCCGAATTGGCAAATTCGATGTTAAAATAATTTAAACAGGCAGTTAATTTATATAATTAATTGTATATCAATTGTTTTTGTCGTTCAATTGATCTGTCTTTTTAGGTTTGAAGGTGTTGAATTTAGGTTTCACTATCTTAACGGTACGCTTGGAAAGGTCGATACTGGCGTTTAGTTCGAAGCCGATGAGGATGATAATGGAGTTAAGGTACAGCCACAACATCACCACAATGAGTGTACCGATGGAGCCATATAATTTGTTATATGCGGCCGCAGCGTAGTGGTTAATGTACCAGGTAAACAGAATGGATGTGGATACCGCCAGAAATGTTGCCAGTATAGAACCCGGGCTCAAAAACTTCCATCGGTTTTTATGCGCGGGGCCGTATCGGTACAAAATGGAAACAGTCGCGAAAAACAAAACGATAACAATGAGCCATCTTGAAACCATGATAACATAGATCCAGATCTTGCCGGTTGAGTTGAACTCAAACCTTATAAAACCGATAATGGCCTGGCTCAACACCATA
This sequence comes from uncultured Mucilaginibacter sp., assembly GCF_903893715.1. Lineage (GTDB taxonomy): Bacteria > Bacteroidota > Bacteroidia > Sphingobacteriales > Sphingobacteriaceae > Mucilaginibacter. The sequence continues at coordinate 60,235 of NZ_CAITNG010000135.1, read as the reverse complement.
ATTAAAATAGCCACGAACAAAGTAAGTGCGATAAGCACGGTCAATTTTAAGGCTACCCAACGCCTTCGGATATAACTTCGGCTCTCTATCAGCAACGATGACTTGTTGAATGCCTGCATCAGTTTATTTACACCATTGGTGGCAAATACCATCGCCGAAAGGAAACCGAACGACAAGAGTTTTACGTTTTGGTGCTTTACAATGTCTTCGATGGTGGATTGGAAAGCGACATAAACTGTATGCGGCAATATCAGGTTCAACAAATCGAGCAATTGCTGCTGAAAATTGCCGATATGGATATAAGGTATCAGCGTAAACAAAAAGATGATACCGGGGAACATGGCCAGCAAAAAACTATAGGCCAGCGAGGCCGCTTTGTTGGATAACGAATCTTCCCTTATCTCTGCAAAAAAAAAGGTGAGCACGGTATACAAAGGCAAAGGCCTGAAACCGGGCGGATAGATGACCTTCATCCAGTCGAGGAAGTATTGGTAAAATCTGAATTTTAATAAAAAGCGGTGCAGCCAAAACATGTCGTCCAAATTTACATAAAATCCGTGCGGATAGGTGGGCGATAAAACAAAAAGACAGGCTAATCAAAAAAAGCCTGCATCTTGTCCAAAAAGTATTGGGGTGCCATAACCGGCCGGCCCGATTGGATGTTCACAAAAATAAGCAGGGTTTCGGCGGTGTTGATGAGCGTGCCGGTTTCGTTAAACAGTTCGTATTTAAACACAATGCGCGTTGCCGGCATTTTTTCGACAGTTACCTTTACGGTGATTTCCTCGTCGTAACGGGCAGGTTTAATGTATCGGGTATGCAGCTCTAATACGGGCATCATCACACCAAACTCTTCCATACCACGGTAGCTTAAACCTAAGCTGCGCAGCATTTCCACACGGCCAACCTCGTAAAATTCGGCGTAGTTGCCGTAATACATATAACCCATCTGGTCGGTTTCGCCATAACGTACGCGTATTTTGGTGCTGTGTACAAACATCAGTGCTTAATATTTCGTTTGTTCAACGCCTCCTGGAATTTGCGCGCGTTTATTTGGTGTTGCGCTACGGTGCTGGCAAAATTGGTATATCCCGAAAGGTCGTCTTTGGCGCACATGTACAGGTAATCGCTATGCTTATAATCCAGTACCGAGTTTATCGCGTTAAGCGATGGCATCATGATTGGGCCGGGGGGCAAACCGGTATGCAAATAGGTATTGTATGGCGAATTGACCGACAATTGCCTGTTCAACACCCTATGAATGGTAAAATCGTGCTCGGCGAAGATAACGGTTGGGTCGGCTTCCAGTTTCATGCCCTTTTTTAAGCGGTTTAAGTACAGGCCGGCAATGGTAGGCATTTCACTGTCGTGGAGGGCCTCGGCATCAACTATCGAAGCTAAAATGGTTACCTTAACGGGATTTAGACCCATATCCGTTGCTTTTTGCCGGCGTTCAGGCGTCCAAAATTTTTGATACTCGCCATACAGCTTGCTGAATATTTTGTGGGGCGGCGCGTTCCAGTAAAACTCGTAAGTATCGGGCAGTATCATAGTGTACACATCCTCTGTTGTAAAACCAAACTTCTGCACATACGCGGCAGAATCCAATAAATTTATAAACGCGGCCGAATCAGCTTCGAGTTTTTTGCCCATAAAGCCCGCAAAATTTTCTTTTAAACGGAAGTTTTTAATGGCCACTTTTACCGCTTCCTGCTTACCGGTTATCAGCATATTGATCAATTCGCGGTTGCTCATCCCGCTATGCAAATGGTAACGGCCCGACTTTACCCGCGTGGTATAGTGTTTGGCATGCGCTGCTTCATCAAAGCTGGCGCTGTCTTTTACGATGCCTTGTCCGCTGATGGTTTTATAAACATCATCATACGTAGCATCGGTATGTATGTATAGGTATTCCTGGCTATCGGTTACGTTGGGGGCAAGGTAGCGGTTGTAATAGGTGTACGCCATATATGCCCCAACGGCCACAACGATGAGTAGTAGGACGATAAATATCTTACGGCCGCTGCCGCTTTTTGGTGCTTGTTTTTTTGCCATATTATTGGTCTTTCTTCAGTTTTTGCAGTTCAATTAAACCGCCTTTTAAATTCCTAACGTTTGTAAATCCGTTCTGGTTTAACAACGCTTTGCCTGTGGTGCTGCGCAGACCCATGGTGCATACCGTAATGATTTCATCGTCTTGCCCGTATTCAACATCATCAATGTTGGAAGCCAGTTTGGGTAGCGGCAGGTTTTGCCCGCCGATGTTAAAAGTACTGTATTCCATTTCGCCGCGAACATCCAAAATGTTCAATACTTCGCCCTTGCCGATCCTTTCGCTCAACTCTGCAGCGCTAATATCCATTCTCAATTCTTTTGCGTGAGCGTAATATTTATCCTGGTACCGATGCTTACTTTGCTCAACGAGTCGCTCTTCATAGGGAATTGTGATATCACGATCGCTTTCGTCGAGTCGGTTACGGTACCGGTATATGTTGTTGCACCCAATACCAGCCCCGAATTTTTAATGGCGAATTTAGCTTCATCCAAATACAGGTTGATCAGTTCGGGTATCGCAACTTCGCTGGCACCTTTGCCATCGCCTAACACCAGATCAATTTTCGAACCTTTTGGTAATTTGCTGCCCGGCTTCAATACCTGGCCTGCAAAGTGAACTTCGAGTACACGGTCGCGGGCTATATCGGGTTTGTAGGTGGTGTCGCCCATTTTCAAACCGTAGTTGGATATCGTAGCGATAGCTTCGCGATAATTGCTTTCGGTCAGGTCGGGCAAGGCCACGGGTGGTGCCTGCCGCGTAACCACGGTGAGATAGATGGTACGGTCTTCTTTTACATTGGTACCCGCGTCAGGGTCTTGCTGAACAATGGTGCCGGGTGCTTTATCGCCTATATAAACAGAATCTATCTGGTAATGGAAGCCCTGTTGATCCAATAATTTTGTGGCATCGGCAACCTGCATGCCCTCCAGTTGGGGTATGGGTATGCCCGAACCATGCCGCGTATACAGATCGAGGCTAAAAAATGCCACTACAGTAATCAATATAACACTACCGATGGCCAGGCCAAGGTTAACGAGAAATTGTTTGGTTTTTAAGTACTCGAAAAATTTACGCATGTTATATTCGACAGGCTGCTGATACTTGTTTCAATTGAGTACCAAACATAGGGTAAAATTTTGACACCTCAATGTGTAAATGAGTAAATGTGCTTATGTGCAAATTGTTTGTTTGAAAACAAAATATTTACCATCCACTACTTACTAGCCTACATATTCGCGAATTTACTAATCTGCACATTTTCGCATTTGCACACCTGCACATTCTCAGATTTGCATATAAACCTCATTTGCACACCTGCACATTCTCACCTATCTTTGAACGTATGACAACTAAAAATTTAGCCCTTTTGGCCGGTGGCTTTTCCGGCGAATACGAGGTATCCATCAAGAGCGCCAAATATATAGCCCAAAATATCCGCACCGATAAGTACAAGGTTTATACCATCCTCATATCGCGCCAAAAATGGGTGTATGTTGATGCGGGTGGGATAGAAGTCCCTGTTGATAAAAACGATTTCAGTTTGACCCTTAACGGGGAAAAGATCAACTTCCAGTTCGCTTTTATTACCATACACGGCACGCCGGGCGAAGACGGCAAGATGCAGGGCTATTTTGATATGCTCGGCATCCCGTACAACACCTGCGATGCCACAACATCGGCCATTACCATGAACAAAGCTTATACCAAAGCTATTGTGCACGGCATTGAGGGACTGCATACCGCGCGATCCATCCAATTGTTCCACCATAACGATGTGGACGCGGCGGCTGTGGTATCGCGTTTAAAATTCCCCTTGTTCATCAAACCCAATAACGGCGGCAGCAGTGTGGGGATGAGCAAGGTGCACAACATAGCCGGCCTGCCTGACGCGTTGGAACGAGCCTTTTTAGAAGACCATCAGATTTTGGTGGAAGAGTTTATCAAGGGCCGCGAGTTTAGCATTGGGATAGTGAACCTTAACGGCGAATTAAAGGTATTGCCCGCCACCGAAATCATCAGCGGTAAAGAGTTTTTTGATTACGAAGCCAAATACACTGCCGGGGTATCGCACGAAATTACGCCCGCCGACCTGACCAATGAACAAAACAAAACCATTGTCCGTATTGTGAGCGAAGTTTACCTGCGCCTCAATTGCCGCGGCATGACGCGCCTCGACTTTATTTTGCAGGAAGGCACCGGGGATTTTTACTTCATCGAAATAAATACCACCCCCGGCCAAACCGAAGCCAGCCTGATACCGCAGCAGGTAAAAGCAGCCGGGATGGATATTGTGGAGTTTTATGATGCTTTGATCCACCCTTTGTGATGGAAGATGGAAGACGGAAAATGGAAGATGTGAAACAAAAAATGTCTTTTGTCCCGTCAGCAAGAAAGCTTCGGCCAAAAGCGGGGAAAACAATGGTGGCCTCGTGCGGCTGTAGGGCATAGCAAATTTTTCCTGACGTGTAGGGCAGGCGCGCGAAAGCGGAAAAAGATTGCAGCCCCGGTTTTCGCCGCTTGTGCGTGAAAGGCTTTGCGCGAAAAGAAGCCTCTTTGCTGACAAGCATTTTTGTTACTTTTAATGCCTCAAATTGCGACAGCAATCATTAACACCCTTAAAAAACAAAACAAAACAAAACGTTAATAAAGTAAAAGGCCTCTGCGGCCATAGCAGACACAAACTATGTAACAAACCACCCAGCCAACTATCTAACCCTTAATGCTAAAATTCCAAAATTTTAAAAAACTATACGGCGGGCTACCCGCTTTAAAAATTGCCGATATCAGTCTCGAATCGGGTATTTATTGGGTGAAGGGGGTAAACGGGTCGGGTAAAAGTACCCTGCTTAAATCAATAGCCGGTATATTATCCTTTAATGGCGATATATTGATTGGTAATAACATCAGTATCAAAAAGCAACCCGTAGCTTACCGCAAGCTGGTAAACTTTGCTGAGGCCGAACCGCTTTTTCCCGAATTTTTGACCGGGATGGAGATGATTCGCCTGTTTGCCGATGCTAAAGGCGCAACACAAGGGCAGGAGCAGGGCTATATTGAAAGTATGGGCATGCAGGCCTATGTCAATAACCCCATCGGCACCTACTCCAGCGGCATGCTCAAAAAACTATCGCTCGTACTGGCGTTTTTAGGAAACCCTAAGTTGATCTTATTGGACGAACCGCTCATTACCATCGACACCGCCTCGCTAAAAATATTGTACACCTGGATACACGATTTGAACCGCGACAAAGGTGTAAGCTTTATGCTATCCTCGCACCAGGAACTGGACGCAGTCGAACTGCCGAAAGTGGGCGTTTTGTTGGTTGAAGATAAAACTTTGCAGATCATCAGCTAATGGGCAAGCCGCTGTCAAATATCTTAGTCAAAATTTTCGTCGCGGGCTTTTACCGTGTGCATGGGGGTATTTTGTTCTTCCTGTTCCTGGTGCTGTTTGGTTTGGTGGAACCTAACCAGCTATTATCGTACCATACCGCGCTGATGCTGGCTTTTATTACCAGTCCGTTGATGATGGCCGTTGTATTTGGCGTTTGGCTGTTGTACACTTTTAAATGCTGGCATTATATGGCCGAACAAATCTATAGTCAGCACCAGCAGTTTTTGTTTTACGGCAGTACATCGTACACCAAACAAAAGCAGTTTAAGGCATGGTTTGTTGTTCAGGCCGCGGTTAGTCTCCCTGTGTTGGCCTATGCCGGGGTAAGTATCGGGGTGGCCGTTTATCACCATTACCTGCTTTCGGCATTGTGTATTTTGGCCTACCTCATCCTAATTGTCGCCTTAAGTGCCTGGTTTTACACCCAATTGGTCAACCGTTTGATCGATGGCAGCCGGGCCTCGTTCCTGTTGCGCTTTACGCAGAAATGGAAAAAACCATATTTCAGCCTATACATTTACCAGGTGTTCGATAAGCTAAAGGTAACCTATCTCATCACCAAGTTTTTATCGTACCTCATCATTAACGGTGTATTCCTGCTATTTGCCGATGTAAGCCACGATACCCGTGTAGCTGCCATCGCTATACTCGCCATTGCTGTGGCGCATGCTATCCTGATATTCCAGGAGCGCAGTTTCGAAGAAACCTATCTCATCTTTACCAAAAACCTGCCTTATGGCAAATTTGAATTGTTTGCGTCCTTTATTGCCGTATATGCTTTGTTGCTTTTGCCCGAGGCCGTATGGTTGTTCACCCGTTTTTCGCCCTTGATTGCCTTGGGGCTGTTCTCCTTCGGGATAAGCATCATCATGCTTTTTCATTGCCTATTATACCCCTTCGGCCTCGATATGGAAAAATACATGACCTGGGTATTAGGCTTGTTTGTAGGGCTGTTTTGGCTGGTGATGTTTAAATTGTTGTGGTGGCTTATTCCGGCCATAATTTTGATGGCGTATATCATCAAACCACCCAACCCCCTGGAGCGCGATTATTAATAAATTTTTAGCCACAAAGGCACAAAGACACTAAGCCTGTAAATTCGTGTTTTCGTGGCTTTGTGGCAACAATAACATTGCACATTTTTACAAAAAAATTATGAACTTTATCGCAAACAACTATACCTTCGTATAATCTATTAAATTAGTAGACATTAATCAAAATCAACAACATTATGGGCTTACGATTAGGCGATACCGCGCCAAACTTTACCGCGCAAACCTCGCAAGGCGAGATCACATTTTACGATTATTTAGGCGATAGCTGGGGCGTGCTTTTCTCGCACCCGGGCGATTACACACCTGTTTGTACCACCGAACTGGGCCGCACCGCAGCTTTGAAAGACGAATTTGCCAAACGCAATGTAAAAGTACTGGCATTGAGTGTTGATTCGGTAGAGTCGCACGATGGCTGGATCAAGGATATTAACGAAACACAGGGCGTAGAGGTAAATTTCCCCATCATTGCCGACCCTGACCGCAAGGTTTCGGAAGCTTATGACATGATACACCCCAATGCATCGGTAAACGCTACCGTGCGCTCGTTGTTCATCATTGCGCCCGATAAGACTGTGAAGCTCATCATCACTTACCCCGCATCAACCGGCCGTAATTTTGTAGAGATACTGCGTGTTATCGATTCGTTACAACTAACCGCCAATTACGGTGTTGCCACCCCGGCCGACTGGAAAGACGGTGAAGACGTGGTAGTGGTACCTGCAACCAAAACCGAAGACATACCGGCCAAGTTCCCCAAGGGTTTTACTTTGGTAAAACCATACCTGAGGATTACGCCACAACCAAATAAATAATTTTTCTTGCATTTTATTGTTAATTTAATATCTTTGAAATTGCAGGCTTAATTATTTCATTAAACACTGATAATAAACCGTTTCAGTTTGAAGAATTTGCCCGAATAAAAATTTAATACGTACTAATTATGAAAACTGGAAAAGTAAAATGGTTTAACACTCAAAAAGGTTATGGTTTTATCGTTACCGAAGATGGTAAGGATTTGTTTGTGCATTTTAAAGATGTGCAAGGTGGCGTAAATGCGATCAAAGACAACGATGAAGTGGAGTATGAAGTTGAAGAAGGCAGAAAAGGCTTGCAAGCCGTTAATGTAAAAAAGAAGGCATAAATTTATCAAACCATAAAATGCAGGAAACCTCCCGACAAAACCGGGAGGTTTTTTTGTGCTTTTTAACCGGGTTTTCATTTGTTTACTTATTTTAGCCCAACCAATACCTGTTAACAATATGACCAATACCCATACGGCAAAAATTTCGAGAAACGTCATACTCCTCATCATTGTGGCCGCGCTGGGCTATTTTGTGGATATTTACGACCTTTTGATTTTTTCGATATTACGCAAGGAAAGCCTGCTGGCCATTGGCGTTCCGGCCGACCAGATATTGAGTAAGGGCTTGTACATACAGAACATGCAGATGTTCGGGCTGCTGATCGGCGGTATTTTATGGGGCGTTATCGGTGATAAGTTTGGGCGCATCAAGGTTCTTTTCGGTTCTATCATGTTATATTCTGCAGCCAATTTTGCCAATGGCTTTGTTACCGATGTAGAAACCTATGCCATTATCCGCCTGATAGCCGGTATTGGCCTCGCGGGCGAATTGGGCGCAGGCATCACCCTGGTGAGCGAAAGCATGAGTAAAGAGAATAGGGGCTACGGTACTTCGTTGGTGGCCATTATTGGTTTATTCGGTGCGGTTGCCGCAGCGCAGGCTGCGCGGTTTGGCTGGCAGAAGGCTTATTTTATAGGTGGTGGTTTGGGTGTTTTGCTACTATTGCTGCGTATTGGCACCTTCGAGTCGGGTTTGTATAAGCAGGTGAAAAATAGCACTATATCAAAAGGCAATATCCTCATGCTGTTCAACAACGGCAAACGCTTTTGGAAATACCTATGCTGTATCCTCATCGGTATGCCATTATGGTTTGTGGTGGGTATTTTGATCACCTTGTCGCCCGAGTTTGGCAAGGCTCTCGGCGCGCCAACGCCGCTTAGCGCAGGTACGGGCATTATGTACACTTATATAGGCATATCCATCGGTGGCATATTCGCGGGTTTGCTGGCGCAATTCACCCGTTCGCGCAAGCTTACCATGTTAATTTTCCTGCTGGTTTCTGTAATCAGCGTGGTATGTTACCTCCGGGCAACGGGCATCACCCAAAACCAATTTGTTTGGCTATGCCTGTTTATGGGCACCTGTGTAGGTTATTGGGCAACCTTTGTAACCATCGCTTCCGAGCAGTTTGGCACCAATTTGAGGGCCACCGTAACCACTACTGTACCCAATTTTGTGCGCGGGGCATTGATCCCCATCTCGTTTTCGTTTTTGTTTTTTGTAAAGCAGTTTAACCCGCTAACACCTAAGGGTCCCAAACAGCCCGAGGCCATGATTAACAGTGGTTATATCATGATGGCTATACTGACCTTCATAGCCCTATTTGCGCTAAGCCAGTTAAAAGAAAGCTTTGGTAAAGATTTGGATTATGTTGAAGAATAAAACAAACTATTACCAACTTTGTAGCGTAATAGTTGTAACCTAATTTTATTGAATATGGTAGCCGCAGAAAAGGTGATAATGACCAAAGAGTTGATTGCCGAACAATATCAGCAAATTCAGGATGAGATATGCGCCGGGCTGGAACAGCTTGACGGGAAAGAGCATTTTGTTGAAGAATTATGGCAGCGCGACGGCGGGGGCGGGGGCAGGAGCCGCGTGATACAAAACGGCGCCATATTTGAAAAGGGAGGGGTCAATTTTTCGAGGGTGGAAGGGCAACTGCCTGAAACCATCAAAAACGCCCTGAAAGTTGAACAACAGGATTTTTTTGCCACCGGGGTTTCCATCGTTATCCATCCAAATCACCCGTTGGTACCTATCATACACATGAATATCCGGTATTTCGAAATGGAATCGGGCAAGGCAGGTAAACCGGCCATGAAATGGTTTGGAGGTGGTATTGACCTTACACCGCATTATGTTTTTGAGGATGACGCGCGTTTTTTTCATTCCAAATTAAAAGCGGTTTGCGATGATTTTGGTGGCGATGCCTATCACCGCTTTAAAGTTTGGGCCGACGATTACTTTTACATCAAACACAGGCACGAAACCCGTGGCATTGGCGGCATTTTTTACGACAGGTTAACGGCTACCGACGAACATTCGTGGGACGATATTTTCACCTTCTCAAAAGCAGTTGGGCGTTCGTTTTTGCCTATATATACCGAACTGGTGAACCGCAACCGAAATAAACCATTTACCGAAGCACAACAAGAGTGGCAGTACCAGCGCCGCAGCCGCTATGCGGAGTTTAATTTGGTGTACGATGCCGGTACCAAGTTCGGATTGGAAACCAATGGCCGCATTGAGTCGATATTGATGAGTTTGCCACCGCAAGCACGCTGGCTGTACAATTACCAGGCGGCACCGGGATCGGAAGAGGAAAAAACTTTAGGACTGTTAAAAAAAGGGATTAATTGGGTGTAATGAAGAGGTGGCTCGTACTAATACCGTTTTGTTTTGCGCTATTGTCGTTCAATTTGGCAACTTCCTTAAAAGGCGTATGGATATTTCAGGGCGGCGTATACAACGGTAAAGCCGAGGGCCCGCCAAAGGAATATAAATTACAACGGAACTATACCGATAAAGATTTTACAGCCTATGCTTATCAAAAGGGGTATAAAACCGAGAAATACGAAGCCGGAAACTACACACTAAAAGCCGACTCTTGCCTCGAAACGCAAACGTTTAGCAGCCAGCCCTCGCAGGCGATGGGCAAAACCATCCATTACAACTACAAGATAATCAATGGCGAGCTCATCCTTTCGGGAACATTGCCCAGCGGGATGGTGGTAGAAGAGCATTGGAAGAAAATCAAATAGCTGTTGGCAACATATTTGGCCATTTGGTATTGGGGTCACGGTATCAAAATCATTACAATCCAAAATATCATTCCACAATCAAAAACTTATCAACAGCGTACCCCCGTACCACTTATTTTCTTATCTTCGCAGGTCGCTTAAAAACACACCTAAATTAGATTTCATTTAAGCAATATCGAATAGGACAGAACAATGGCTGAAGATACAGAGAACAACGACCACGGTACCCACGACAGAATAATCCCCATAAACATTGACGAAGAAATGCGATCAGCATACATTGATTATTCAATGTCTGTTATTGTTTCGCGTGCGCTGCCCGATGTGCGCGACGGTTTAAAACCCGTTCACCGCAGGGTACTTTTCGGGATGCTTGACCTGGGTTTAAATGCCAACAAACCCTACAAAAAATCGGCCCGTATAGTGGGTGAGGTGTTGGGTAAATATCACCCGCATGGCGACTCCTCTGTTTACGGCACCATGGTGCGTATGGCGCAAGACTGGAGCTTACGCTACCCATTGGTTGACGGTCAGGGTAACTACGGCTCGATAGATGGTGATAACCCTGCGGCCATGCGTTATACCGAGGCACGTTTGCAAAAAATTGCCGAAGAGATGTTGGCCGACATCAATAAAGATACCATCGATTTCCAGCTCAACTTTGACGATTCGCTGGAAGAGCCGACCGTATTGCCCGCCAAATTCCCTAACCTGTTGGTGAACGGCGCGTCGGGCATAGCGGTAGGTATGGCCACTAATATGGCACCCCATAACCTCACTGAGGTGATCAATGCCACCATGGCTTATATTGATAATAAGGATATTGAGATTGGCGAGCTGATAAAATTTGTAAAGGGCCCCGATTTCCCCACTGCCGGTATCATTTACGGTGTGGAAGGACCAAGGGAAGCATCGGAAACAGGCCGTGGACGTATTGTGTTACGTGCCCGTGCCGAAATAGAGGTGCACGGCGACCGCGAGCGCATCATTGTAACCGAGATACCTTACCAGGTAACTAAATCGGACATGATCGAACGTACCGCCGAGCTGGTGAACGAAAAGAAAATTGAAGGTATATCTGCTATCCGCGATGAATCGAACCGCGAAGGTATCCGGATTATATACGATATAAAACGTGATGCCAATGCTTCTATTGTATTAAATAACTTATTCAAATACACATCGTTACAAACATCATTTAGTGTAAACAACATTGCCCTGGTACATGGCCGGCCGATGTTGTTGAACCTGAAAGACCTGATACACCATTTTGTTGACCACCGCCACGAGGTGGTTGTGCGCCGTACAAAATATGAGTTGGCCGAAGCCGAAAAGCGCGCGCATATACTGGAAGGTTTGTTGATTGCGCTTGACCATTTGGACGAGGTGATCAAACTGATCCGAAACTCAAACACGCCCGAGGATGCACGCGATGGCCTGATGACCACTTTCGCCTTGAGCGAGATACAGGCCCGTGCTATTTTGGACATGACGCTGCGCCGTTTAACCGGTTTGGAGCGTGATAAGATAAAAGCCGAGTATGCCGAGTTGATGAAACTGATAGACTACCTGAAGACCATTTTGGCCGACGAGGGTTTACGTATGCAAATCATCAAAGATGAGTTGACCGAGATAAAAGAGAAATACGGGGATGAGCGCAAGACTGAAATTGTACACTCATCGGCAGAAATGCAAACCGAAGATTTTATTGAGGATGAGTTGGTCGTAATCACCATTTCGCACGAAGGTTACATCAAACGTACGCCTTTAACCGAATACCGCACGCAAGCACGTGGTGGTAAAGGCGCCATAGGCAGCAATAGCCGCGATGCCGACTTTATCGAGCATTTGCTCATCGCATCGAACCACAATTATATGTTGTTTTTTACCGAGGCAGGGCGTTGTTTCTGGCTGCGTGTGTTCGAGATACCGGAAGGTACACGTACTTCAAAGGGCCGTGCCATCCAGAACATCATCAACATACCGAAAGAAGAAAACATCAAGGCTTATATCAAATTAAAGACCTTGAAAGACCAGGAATATCTGGAAAACAACTTCATCATTATGTGTACCCGCAAAGGTACCATCAAGAAGACATCGTTAGAGGCATATTCGCGTCCGCGTGCCAACGGCATCAACGCCATCAACATTAACGAGGGTGATACCTTGCTGGAAGCCACACTGACCAGCGGCAGCAGCGAAATTGTAATGGCACTGCGATCAGGCAGGGCTATTCGCTTTAACGAGTCGACCGTAAGGCCGATGGGCCGCACCGCGACAGGGGTAAGGGGTATTACCTTAGCCAGCGAAACTGACGAAGTTGTGGGTATGATAGCTATCGATGATGCCGAAACAACAGTTTTGGTAGTATCGGAAAATGGCTATGGCAAACGTACCGATATTGAAGATTACCGCGTTACCAACCGTGGCGGCAAGGGTGTTAAAACCATTAATGTAACCGATAAAACCGGGCCGTTAGTGGCTATAAAAGGTGTTACCGATAAGGACGATTTGATGATCATCAACAAATCGGGCATCATTATCCGTATCGCTTTGGATCAGTTAAGATCGATCGGCCGCGCAACGCAAGGGGTGAGGTTAATTACACTGAAAGAGAACGACAGCATCGCATCGGTAGCACAAATAGAACGTGAGGAGGAAGTAGAGGATGAGACAATTACAGGCGAAGAAGGCGCGACAGGGGAGGACAGAAACGACAGCGAGCCAACAGGGGAGGCAGAAACAGGCGATAAACCAGAATAACAACGTTGTACTCATGATCCGTAAAATAGTTTTACTGATTGCCGGTATTTGCTTTACATCATCGGTGGCACTCTGTCAAACAGAGGCGATGAAGGATGTGTCGAATAACCTTGCTTTGTACAACAAAAAAAAAGACCTCAGTTATTTAACTGAGGCAAAAAAAGCGGTAGACGGCTCGTTTAAAACACATGCCGACACGCTTAGCCTGGTGAAGAACGTGTATAAGGCAGCGGTTTATTCGACTATTGTGTATGCCGACTCGCTGAATACCCTTAAACTGCCCGACACCTTGTTGCTGCAAACCACCAAAATGGTGAACAAGCTCATCCAAAACCGGAAAATAAAACGTTTTGCCACCGAAATGGATTATGCCAAAGGTTGCGTTGCCAATGTTTACCTGCGCAAAGCTTTTGATTATTATGCCAAGAACAACTTTCGGCTGGCGATCAGCAATTTTAATATAGCCAAGACTTATGTTCCCTCGGCAAAGGAGATAGATGCCTACCTGGCCAATATTTACTATAAGCAGGGCAATTACAAAACGGCCGTAGTTTACTATGACGGTCTGTTGGCAGAACCAAAGCCCAGGATAGAGCACATACAAGCTGCCACAAGCATTTATAACGCACTGGGCGATACCACAAAAGCCTTGCTTGCTATACAAAAGGGGCTAAACCTGTACCCGCACGATAAATACCTGCTTTTTGATGAAGCCAATATTTACAACAACCGGCACGATTACAAAGCATTGAACAATTTGTTGGACGAGTTGCTGTATCTGGCGTCAACCGACTTGAACGTATTATTTATGGCAGCCACCTGTTGCGATCACCTTAACAAACTGGACCAGGCCAAACAACTTTACAAAAAAGCGATAGACATCAACGCGAACGATTACAACCCGACATTTAATTTAGGCCTGATTTACCTTAAAGAATCGGCAGTAAGCAAAAAGCACGATGAGCAATACTGGGCCGCCGTTTCAAAATCGCGCGATCTGCTCGAAAAAGCAAACGAAATAGATCCAAACAATGAACAATGCTTGAAAACGTTACAAATGTTATATTTGCAAACGAACAACCAAATTCAACTAAAGAAAATAAAAAACAAACTAAATCAATTAACAAACTAACCGGGCATCAATGTGATTTCATTTTTGTTCAGGTATCAACAAAAAAAATAAAAAATCATGAAAATCAAATTTTTGATGACAGGCATCCTCGGCCTCATCGCTGTAAACACAGTTTTTGCTCAAAAAGGGGAGTTGAGTAACGCCCAAGATCAATATAACAAGTACTTTAACATTTACAAGACTCCGGTACTTGCGGCGCAGGCTACAACTGCTATCAACGAAGCAAAGGTATCCATCGACAAGGCTTCGGTAAACGAAAAAACGGCCAATTTGCCTCTGACTTTTGCTGTTAAAGGTGCCGTTTACGCTGCATTAGCTTACCGTGATACTGTATCAAGCACATCAACTCCGTTATTTGCTACTGCCGAAGAAGCCTTAAAAAAAGCCAAAGAAGCAGATACCAAAGGCGAAAACAAAAAAATGATCGATGATGCCTACCAAACCCTTATTGTGATCAAATATAACGCCGGGGTTAAGAGTTACCAAAGCGGCAAGTACGAAGCTGCCTACGAAAATTTTAATTTTTTCCGCTCGGTGAAGCCGGATGATACAACGGCGTTGTATTTAACCGGCTTATCGGCCACGAACGCTAAAATGTATGAGGAAGCTTTGGCCAGCTATAAAAAACTGGTTACCATGCCATACTCAAAAAACCCAAGCATTTATACCGATATGTCGTTCATTTACCTTTCGAAGAAAGACACTGCCGCTGCCATCAAGGTAATTGGCGAGGGCATTGCCAAATATCCAGGCGACCAATACCTGACACGCAGGGAGATAGAACTTAACTTGCAGACCGGTAAAGCAAAAGAGGTGATCAGCAAAATAGAAGCAGCTATAGCTGCAGACCCTAAAAACAAAACGCTTTACTATTATGGTGGCCTGGCTTACTCGGCAGCCGGTATGGACGATAAAGCATTAGATTCGTATAAAAAGGCGATTGAGATAGATCCAACTTATTTTGAAGCGACTATGAACCTTGGTTCGGTGTTGTTAAAGCCAGCCATTGCATTATTTACTGCAGCCAATAAATTGCCGGCAAGCAAACAAAAGGAGTATGACGATGATATGAAGAAGGCAAAGGATTTGTTTGAAATTGCCAAGCCTGTTTTACAAAAAGCAGTTGACTTGAGACCAACGTCGTATGATGCCTTGTTTAACCTGAGGATGTACTACCTTGCTAAGAACGATGCCGCGACTGCAGCTTCTATCAAGAAACAATTAGATGCCTTAAAATAACAGAATAGGGCCCGTGTTTTTATGCACGGGCTTTATTTTGATTTAGTTACTTAACATAATATTAATTATAAGATTGAATTCAAATAAGGAAATATTAAACGTTGTGATAAATAAACAATTGCTCAAACAAAAAAGCCCCGGCTATTTGCCGGAGCTTTGTGTTATTTGGTTAAGGTATAGATTTAGTTTACGCGTTTGAAAAAGTAAACACCGGCATCGGCTGTTACTTTCAACAACAGTTCTTCTTTGTCGTTCTTTACATCAACAAAGAAAACTTTCTCGTCATCCGCATAGCTCGAAAAGCTGTACAGGCTAACAGAGTTTGTAGCTGCCGGGCGGAACTCAATCACGTCGCCAATTTTGTAATCTTTATACTCGGCTGCTATAGCTTTCTGCGCGTCGGCCGGAATTTTGGTAAACTCGGTGTTGTTTGTTACACCGATATAATCACCGGTAAGTGAGTAAAAGGCGGTCATTTTTTTGCCTTCGTAAGTGAACACTGCTTTTTGGCAATCATCATCACTTGTCCAGGTAACGGCTTCGGCACCTTTAAACTCATATTCAAATTGGTTTAAAACACCATTCGAAACATTCGCTTCAGTTTTTGCTTTCGCTTTATCTTTTTTACCGCCATCTGCCGCCATTACGTAGCTTATTGATAAGCTTCCAATCAATAACGCTGTGATATATACTTTTTTCATGACTTTTAAATTTTATTTGTTAATTTTTAAATTACATAACAAAAGTACAGCTACATTAATATAATTGCAAACTAATAGCCATTTTTATAAATATATCATAACAAAACGCTTATTTTGTTGAATTTATCAAATTTTTCACCGTAAACAGTGTCCGTTTTTTCAATTTGTTAAATCAACACCGTTGGGCTTGCTCAAATAGCAGGTAAATTATAGTTTAAAGAAAATAATTTCATTATAGCTAAGTCAAAACAATGTCAAAATCAGCCATTATCGGCAAAACCAGGATACAAAGTCATGCCGCCATCAATAAAAGTAGTGGTCCCGGTAATGTAATCGGCCTCGTCGGATGCAAGCCAGGCGGCCAATTTGCCAATATCCTCGGGCAAACCTATCCTGTTATAGGGTACCAGTGTCAACAATTTCTGCAACGCCTCGGGTGTATCCCATGCGGCACGGTTTATGGGGGTTTGTATTGCACCGGGGCCAATGCCCATTACACGTATTTTATGCGGAGCCAATTCCTGGGCCATGCTTTTCATCAACATCATTACGCCGCCTTTGCTGCTGGCGTAGTTAACATGCCCGCCCCAGGGTATTACCTCATGCACACTGCTCATGCAGATGATTTTGCCGGCAGCCCTGCTCCTGCCCTCAACCACTCCCCTGCGCATGAACTCTTTTACAGCCTCGCGTGAGCATAAAAACTGCCCGGTAAGGTTAATATCGATGACCATTTGCCAATCGGCCAGACTCATCAGGTGAAAAGGTGAGTCCTTTTGCAGGCCTGAATTGTTTACCAGAATATCGACCGTTCCAAATTGTGTTATGGTTTCGGCAAACATGGCCAGCACTTCAGGTTCTTTGCTTACATCAGCTCCGAAACTTATTGCCGTACCACCAAATGCCCTTATTTCGCCCACAGTAATATCTGCAGCAGCTTCGTTGTGGTGATAGTTTATAAGCACTTTAGCACCCTGTTTGGCCAATTCAATAGCCACGCCTTTGCCTATGCCGCTATCGGCGCCGGTTACAATGGCGGCCTGTCCTGTAAGTTTGGGGTTTGTATCCATATGTTCTGTTCAGTTGTTTTTACCAAAATAGATTATTTGCGCAAATGTTTTGCCCATTTGGGATTATTTTTAGATAAACAATGTATTAACTATTGTTTGGAACGGCTTTTGGTAAAACTTGTGTTTAATTTGAACTATTGGACGCAAATTGAATGAAGCGTTTTATTTTGGATTAGCCCATGTCGAAAAAAATACTTGCTGTAGATGATGATCTGTATATTTTGGATGCACTGACCGAATTGCTGATGTATTCGGGCTATGACATTTGTACAACGCCCCGGGGCGAAGACGTGTTCAAAAAAATAGACGAATGTGTACCGGATTTGATACTAATGGATGTAATGTTGGCCGGAATGGATGGCAGGGAGATATGCAGACAGCTAAAAGCTGACAATAAAACAAAAAAAATTCCGATAATCATGATATCGGCAACGCCCAATATGGGCGAATCTGCTGCCTACTCCGGCGCAGATGATTTTATCGGCAAACCATTTGATATTTCGCAGTTACTGGACAGGATAAAATTCCAGTTGGATTAAAGTTCGCGGATATATTGCAGGAACAATTCCATAGCCTTTATTTTACCCTCGGTAACATTAAAGTCTATCTTGTTCATCAGGTAATCTTCAATATCAAAATCTTCGTAATGGGGCAATTCTTTAAATAACTCCGCGCGGTTGTCTAAACCTAATTTTAAGGCGGCGTTAAATTCGGTCAAAAATTCGGCGGGGATGGGTTTATTGGCAATCCAACCGGCAAACATAAATGGCAGCCCGGTAAAATCCTGCCATACCTGAGCCAAATCGTACACAAAAGGGTATTTATCTTTTTTGCCAAATGTGCGGTCGCCAATTTGCACTAAAGCGGTTTTGCTATCGGTGGACATGGAATAATCGGCCGCGTCGACAATCAGTTCGGGTTTTAAAGTCCAATAATTTTTCAATAAAACCTTCGATAAGTTGTTTGATGAGCGCGATTGCGGGTCCAATTGGAGTTTTTCAACATCATGTATGGCACAGTTACTGAAAATAAACACCGAATTAACCGCTCCAACGGCGCCGATGCAATAATCGGACACAATGTTCCATCCGGGAATATTGAGCACGGCAGCGACCGGGATAAGGCCTATATCGACACGGTCGTCAATCAACTTTTGGGCGCAATCGGCAGGGGTATCTAAGCTAAGCTCGATTTTGCTGAGTATTTCGGCATGTTGCAGTCCGTAAATAAAGGGTTTGGTATTGGTATAACTAACAGCGGATATTCGTATTTTTTTCACAGGTCGGTAGCAAGGTGTTGCAAATGGTCGGAATTATTGAACTCGGTTATCTCGAACGTGGTACCATCATATGTTACCTTATAAAGTATCACGTTTTGGTGCGGAAACTCGTCCATTTTGGTTAAGGGCAAATTGGTGAGCAGGCATAAAAAAAGGCGCATGGCGCGGCCGTGCATACAAATCAGTACAGTTTTTTCATCCGGGTGGCTTATGATCTCGTTTAGCGCCCCCTTTTGCCTTTCCTGAACTTCGTTAGGGCTCTCCCCTTCTTCAAATTTCGAGTCGAGGCGACCTTCCAACCAATCGGTCATTATTTTTTTAAATACCACGCGGTTCTCCGGTGTACCGGGCTGGCCTTCGTAAATGCCCCAGGCCAGCTCATCCAGGCCGGCCAGCTTTTGATATGGGAAGCCGAGATCGATAAACTGCTGTACGGTTTGTTGGGTGCGTTTTAGTTCGGATACGTATATTTTATCGAAGTGCGTATCGCGGTAAGCTTTAAAAAAAGCGTCGGCTTGTTTACGCCCCGCGTCGTTCAAATCGGTATCGATGCCACGGCCTTGAATGATACCTTTTTTGTTGAGATCGGTTTGCCCGTGGCGTATAATGTAGAATGTTTTCTGTATCATATTTTAGTTAAGATAACCTGTTATAATTAATTGATAACGGGCAACTTATAAAACTTTGGCTTAAGTTCTTCTTTAAATTCAAAATCGTTATAATCGGTGATGACATTGTACAGCGTATCGCGTTCTAATGGGTGCCTGCCAACCTGTTTGATGAGCTCCACCAGTTGTTTGGTCGACATGGCGGGATGCTGTTCTTCGGCACCGGCCATGGAGTATATTTTGGTGGTATCGTCTAAAGTGCCGTCAATATCATCCACACCAAAATTGAGCGAAAGCTGCGCCGTAGTACGGCTGATCATGGCCCAATAGGCTTTAATATGGTCGAAGTTATCGAGATAAATACGTGCAATGGCATAGTTCCGCAAATCCTCCACTACAGAAACCTCTGGCACGTGCGACATCTGGTTATCCTGGTTACGGAATTTTAGCGGGATGAAAGTTTGGAAGCCGCCGGTTTCATCCTGCAGCGCGCGAAGGCGCTCCATATGGTCCACGCGGTGCCAGTACTTTTCGATATGGCCGTACAGCATGGTGGCGTTTGAGCGCATACCCAGTTTGTGCCATTCGCGGTGAATGTCCAGCCATTGGTCGGCAGTACACTTATCTTTGGCTATTTGCTCGCGTATTTCGGGATGGAATATCTCCGCACCTCCACCAGGTATCGACTCCAGACCTGCCTCTTTCATCAGCTTCATGCCCGTAGCGTAATCAATTTTTGCTTTTTTAAAGATGTAGTGGTATTCCACGGGCGTTAAAGCTTTTACATGCAGCTCGGGACGGTGTTTTTTGATGCGGGTAAACAGTTCGCTGTAAAAGGCCACATCATATTGGGGCAATACACCGCCCACAATGTGCACTTCGGTTACAGGCTCATTATCGTATTTTTTTACGATGTCCATCATCTCGTCCATAGTGTACTCCCAGCCGTCGGCGCGCTGTTTGATGAGGCGTGAATATGAACAGAACTTGCAATCGTACACACACAAGTTAGTGGGCTCGATATGAAAGTTGCGGTTAAAGTAAGTATTGTTGCCGTGGCGTTTTTCGCGGATATAGTTGGCCAATGTGCCTAAATAGGCCAATTCGCCTTTTTCGTACAATAAAACACCTTCATCGAAAGTAATGCGTTCGTTATCGTAAACCTTTTGGGCAATGAGTTTAAGTTCGGGGCTTAAATGCGGATCGTTCAATAACACCTTGAATTTTGATGCAGTATCCATCTTAAAAATTTGCCCAAAGTTAGCAAAAAGGATAATGCCATGAAGGCGGAAATTGGAAAGAATGTTTAAACAAACAAGGGTATGACAATTTCTTCTTTTTTGTGTCTTTGTATCTTCGTGGCAAAATTAATGTAGCCACGAAGGCACGAAGGCACTAAGTTATTTGACCAAATAGGTTGCAGTGGCCGATAAAGCCCCTCCGGTAGCTTTTACGCCCTCTACAATAATGCGGACGGTAGTTTTTGGATCGGCGTTGTAAAAGCTTACGGTGGCCTCTCCTTTCGTGTCGGTAATGATATTAGGCTCCCAGTGGATAGTGGTGCGGAGGTCGGGTTTGGTTTGGTCTTTTGGGGTATCGTATAAAGGTTTATAGAAGGTGCGGGCTTGGTAATAGCCGTTTATAACCGGCATTGATGTTCCGGGGTTATATCCTATGAGGGCATCTTCTTTTAAAGTTAAATAAATGATATACCTATCAACGGTAATCTGTCCGACTTGAGCGTCAAGTCCTGGGTCAATGGTAGTTTGGTCATGAGCATTTACTAAATTGCAAATGAAGTGTTTTACGACGATTCTTTTAAATTTATCAATGGATAATGGGTAATAGATGGCACGATATGACTCTGCTTCATCAAAGTGATCGGTAGTGTAATCCACTCCGTTTATAACAAATTGCGGAGGTAGCAGTTTCATTTTTGGACGATAAAGAATCTGCGGACCGAAAGGGGCATTTGTATAGTATTTAAACGTATCAATACATGGAATAACAACACCTGTAACAGCATCCTCTTTAGATTGCTCTGCTCCTTTCACATGTTGCAGCATATACCATTCAAGGGTTTTATAATGGTAATCCTTGGATGTGATATCAAATACCTGGTCGGGCCCCCAACTCGTCAAGGGTATGCCACTTTTTAGAACCGTTGTTTTTGATGCTCTTATTGTTACCGTTTTTAACGTTTTTGTCCCTTTTAAACTGGCTTCAGTGATTGCCGATTGTCTTTTTATGATAGCTGTCAGTACATTTGCAGGTATATCGGCGGGCGCTTCTGCATCGACAACATCAGCCACCGGTCTAACAGGTAACGTCGTCAATGTATCCATAAAAAACGTACCCAATTTCTCCCCTTTGGCATTTACCGATGACAGCCTTGCAGGATGTTGGCCATAAAATGGCAAACCCAAAAACGAAAAACTCCCGTCGGGCTCTGTGGTGTACGAAAACAGCTTTGCGCCCTTGCTTGCTGATGCATACAGCGTTACATTTAAGCCGGGCATGGGCTTATCGCTCTTCCCGTTCTTTACCTTGCCGGTAATATCTATACCGTCCTCGGCCTTATAACTGATCCTGATGGCGGTATCGGCCAACCTGCGCCAAATAAAATCGCGCCAGCCCTGGGTTAGCAGCAGCATGTCGAGTTGTTTGCTGCGGTTGATGTTGGTGGTATCAAAATAACGATTTGGTTGTTCTATTTCACCTCTCAGTTCCGATTGCAGCATGAGGTACGATTCAATATTTTCGGATTGAACAGGGACTATGCCGGCATCAACCACCGCCATGGAGAGACTGACTTTGCCGGCATTGGTTTTGATATTGACAGTAACTTTTTCTTTGGATTGGTATTGGGTTTTATCAGTTGTGATACTTAATGGAGTGGATTTGTGGCTAATGTAGATAAGCCGCTCACTATGCGGTTTACCTTGGTCATCGGTGAGGGTGATGGCGGTGATGCCATCGGGCAACAGGCTGTTGTCTATCCTGATAAGCGATTGTATATCTGTTATTTGTATAGATTGACTGAAGTATGTTTTACCACCATGCTTTCCTGCTAAGGTAAAGCTGTGGCCTTTTGCTTCAGCAAGTTCAGCATCGTTGCAACTGATGATCACGCTAGTGGTGGAATCGCCATGGTTTATCCGAATCGCAAAACCTTTGGTCAAGGATTGCTGCAAATCGGCGTTCAGGCCTTGTTGATTTTTGGTGCTGATGATTGCATGATAGCTTTGCCCTTGTATCGGCAACAGCACAAACAAACCCATGCCCAAGGTGTCGCAATTGAAATGCGCCACCGTATCGCCTGCCGAACTGAGCACGGCCCCTTTTACGGGGATGCCTTTGCCAAAAATATTTTCTGTTTTTACCGCGACGATGGAACTGATGCCTGTTATCAATGAGCCGCTTTCGGGATAAAAACGGGCGATGGGGATATGATTAATGGCCCGGATTTTTGTCGGAATCACTTTGCTTTGTTTGCTACCTGATTTGTTATTGACTGCGATGGTATCAGTTTTCTTTATTGATGTATTCAGGATGGTTATTTCTTTCTCAAAAACAAAGTTATCGCCAAAGTTGCGCATCCAGTTGGTGTAGGCACGCAGGGTGTATTTACCGGTTGGGATGGAATCGGATAGGGAAATATCGCCGTTGCCTGTGCCATAGTCCAAGCGGATAATCTCGGATGTGACGACCTTTGCGGAATCCTGTTCGATCAAATCGACATACAGATTGCCGCTGGTGCCAATGGGTTGGTTGTTTTGTGCATTGACGAGGTAGGCCTTGAACCATAAGGTATCGCCCTGGGCGTACAGGTTGCGGTCGGTATGGAGGTATGCTTTTTCGAAAAATAGTTTGAACGCGGGTTTGTTCTGGGCTTTTAAATTAAAAGCGCAGGCAATAATCACAACAACTAAAAAACAGCGTTTCAAGATGGTTTATTTGTGGTAAACTGGTTTATAATCAAACATACATAAAATTGCAAAGTAAACAGGTTGTAGTAATAAGCCTTTTTCGTTATTTTTGTTAAGACAAGTATTTTAAATTCAAATAGCTATGAACCTTCAGTTTATTCATGATAATAAGGGTAACACTACCGGGGTGTTTATCCCGATAGAAGAATGGCAGTCGTTGAAAGATAAGTATGCTGATTTAGACATAGAAGAAGCAAATCAACCAGATGAGTTAAGTGATTGGGAAAAAAAGCTTATAGATGAGCGTTTAAAGGATTACTTTGAAAACCCCACCGATGTGCGTGATATTCATGAAACCATTAGGGATATTGAGAAAACTTTGTGAACTATAGCATTGTACACAAGCCGAAGGTATTTTGGGACATTGACGATGCTGTCGTGTATTACAAAGCCATTTCACCAAAACTTGCCAAGCAATTCGTCTTCAGATTTAAACAAGCCGTTACCCATATAGAACGTACCCCAGTTGGCTTTCAAATAAAGTATCGGGAAGTAAGAACTTTAATGCTTAAGCAGTTTCCTTATAAAATTCATTATTTTATTGATAATGATAACAAACAGATTGTTATTCTTGCTGTGGTAAATGCATATAGAAAACCAATGGATTATTCGAACAGGTAATCCTTACATCTTACTCTATGAAAATTGAAACAATTGCTGTACACGCCGGGAACATGAACAATGACTCATCGGGCGCGGTTGTCCAGCCTCTTGTTACCTCGACCACCTTTAAACGCGCCGAAGATGGCGGTTATGCCAGCGGGTATATTTACAGTCGCTCCAGCAACCCGAACCGTACCGCGCTCGAAAATGTTTTGACTAAGCTGGAAGGTGGCGCCGATGCCACGGCCTTCTCATCAGGCAACGCGGCGGGGATGGCGGTTTTCCAATCGCTGAAACCGGGCAGCCATGTGATAGCGCCCGATGATATGTACCACGGCCTGCGCAACCAGCTTAGAAACCTGTTCGCGGATATTTTGACCTTCGATTTTATCGATGTGAACGATTTGGCCATTTTGGACGATTATATCAACCCGCATACGGCGTTGATATGGCTGGAAACACCATCGAACCCGCTGTTAAAAGTTACCGATATAAAAAATGTAGCGGACATCGCAAAAAAGAGAAAGATCAAAGTGGTGGTTGATAATACTTTTGCCACACCCATTTGTCAGCAACCTTTGAGCTTAGGCGCCGATTTGGTGATGCACTCGACCACCAAATACCTTGGCGGGCACAGCGATGTGATGGGCGGCGCACTGATATGCAAAGAAAAAGATGAATGGTGGCAAAAGATACGCCAGGTACAGGAATATGGCGGTGCCATCCCCTCGCCGCACGATTGTTATATGTTAGTGCGGAGCATCAAAACCCTGCCCTACCGTATGCGTGGCCATGTGAGCAACGCTTTGTTGTTAGCTCAATACTTAGAGGCACAGCCCCAGGTTGAAAGGGTATTGTACCCCGGCCTGTATTCGCACCCGCAATACGACATCGCTAAACATCAAATGCTGAGTTTTGGCGGTATGTTGTCCTTTTGTGTAAAAGGTGATGCTGATGATGCTAAAAAGGTCATCAACGCGCTTAAGCTGTTTACCCAGGCCACCAGTTTAGGTGGTGTGGAAAGTTTGATAGAGCACCGCTACTCGGTAGAAGGGCCGGACAGTAAAACGCCAAAAAACCTGCTCCGGGTATCGGTAGGATTGGAAAATATTGAGGATTTGATAGAAGATATTTCATTGGCTATCAATACATTGTAAATTTATTCCAAATATAGTTTTGAATAATGGTTTTAGGTACCCTATATTTGGAACATTATTTGGTAGCAATTACCAAGATCAATCCCCTCAACAAGGTTTGATTTATAAAGAAGTGGCGAGAGATCAGGCTCATTAACCCACTGGCAACCCTCCTTAACCGGAGAAGGTGCCAAATCCTGGCCCGGTGAATGGATTACCGGGGGATATAAATGAATAACCATGAAAATGCTGTTTCAATTTTTAGAAAAATTTAATTCCCGGAAAAATTTCCGCCAGGTTCCTGCATACGCTTATTCCCCAAATAGCCGAATGCAAATGTGTTGTTGCTGTATTTGTTGCTAAAGGCAAGTTTATTTAGCGTGCTAAGTAATATCAACAACAAAATGGGGCTGTAAGTCCCGAAAAGAACACACACCTGTCCAGATTAAAAAATTCAATTTCTAAAAACTTAAAATTTAAATCCTATGTCAAATTTAAAATTCGAAACATTACAGCTTCATGCAGGGCAGCAGCCAGATTCCGCAACCGGCGCGCGTGCCGTACCTTTGTACCAAACCACATCGTATGTATTTAAAAATGCCGAGCACGGCGCAAACCTGTTCGCGTTAAAAGAGTTTGGTAATATTTACACCCGTTTAATGAACCCCACTACCGATGTTTTTGAGCAGCGGATAGCGGCATTGGAAGGCGGCGTAGCCGGATTGGCCACCGCATCGGGTCAGGCGGCACAGTTTATTGCATTGAACAATATTTTGCAGGCAGGTGATAACTTTGTAACCTCCCCCTTTATTTATGGTGGTACTCACAACCAATTTAAAGTAGCTTTTAAACGCTTAGGCGTTGAGGCGCGGTTTGCTAATGATGATACCGCAGAAAGCTTTGAAAAGCTGATTGACGGCAATACCAAAGCATTGTACCTGGAAACCATCGGTAACCCCGGCTTTAACATCGCCGATTTTGACAAGGTATCGGCTTTGGCGCAGAAGTACGATTTGCCGCTGATTGTAGACAATACCTTTGGCGCAGCCGGATACCTGTTCCGCCCGTTGGAGCATGGCGCACATGTGGTGGTACAAAGCGCCACCAAATGGATTGGCGGACATGGCACCAGCATTGGCGGTGTGATTGTTGATGGCGGCAACTACAACTGGGGCAATGGCAAATACCCGCAATTTACCGAGCCCAGCGAAGGATACCATGGTTTGGTATTTTCGGATGTGTTTGGCATTGGCGGACCATTTGGCAATATCCAGTACATCATCCGCGCAAGGGTTGAAGGTTTAAGGGATTTCGGTCCGTCGCAATCGCCGTTCAATTCGTTCCTGTTTATACAAGGTATCGAAACTTTGTCGCTGCGTGTACAACGCCATGTAGATAACGCGCTGGAACTGGCCGAATGGTTAGAAAAACATCCACAGGTGGCCAAAGTGAACTATCCGGGACTGGAATCATCGCCGCACCATGCTTTGGCTAAGAAATATTTAAAGAATGGTTTTGGCGCTGTGTTGACCTTTGAAGTGAAAGGCGACAAAGAAAATGCCGGCCGTTTTATCGATAACCTGAAACTGGTAAGCCATTTGGCCAATGTGGGTGATGCGAAGACGCTGATCATCCAACCATCTGCAACCACACATCAGCAATTATCGGATGAAGAACAACTATCGGCAGGAGTGTTGCCAAACCAGTTGCGTGTAGCGGTTGGTATTGAGCATATCGACGATATTAAAGCAGATTTTGAAGTCGCTTTCGCGAAAATAGCAGAGTTAGAGCCTGAATTGGCATAAAAAACTATAAAGCCTCTCCTGTTTACGGGAGAGGCGAATTTTACAGATGAGCGTAAACAAATTTAAGTACAAAAAAGATTTTCAACTGGAATCGGGCAAGCATTTGCCGGGTATTGAGGTGGCGTACCACACTTTTGGTAAACTGAATGCCCATAAAAACAATGTGATATGGGTGTGCCATGCATTGACCGCCAACTCGGACGTGCTGGACTGGTGGTCGGGTTTGTTTGGCGAGGAATGTTATTTTAATGAAGAGGAGCATTTTATTGTTTGCGCCAATGTGCTGACATCGGCTTATGGCAGTACCCATCCATTGAGCACCAATCCGGCGATAGGCGAACCTTATTATCTTGATTTCCCGCAGTGCAGCATCCGCGATATTGTAAAAGCGCATCAGTTATTGGCCGACCATTTAGGCATCGAGCAAATAAAAGTTATTATTGGTGGTTCGCTTGGCGGGCAACAAGCTTTGGAATGGAGCATTAGCCAACCTGAACGGATTAACCATGCCATACTCATTGCTACCAATGCCAAGAGTTCACCCTGGTTGATAGCGTTTAACGAGTCGCAAAGGCTTTCGATTGCTGCCGACCCTACCTTTTATAATAATACGCCCAATGGCGGCGCTAATGGCCTAAAAGCGGCACGAAGCATTGCACTCCTATCCTACCGTGGCTATCAAACTTATAACGTTACCCAGCAAGACAATAATGATGACCTGTTGGACGAATACAAGGCATCATCGTACCAAAGTTACCAAGGCGATAAACTGGTGAAAAGGTTTAACGCCTATAGTTACTGGTATTTGAGCAAAGCGATGGACTCGCACAATGTAGGCCGTGGCCGCGAAAGCGTAGAAGCCGCTTTAGCTCTTGTTAAGGCAAAAACGCTGGTTATTGGTATATCGTCGGATATTTTGTACCCCGTTGTTGAGCAGCATTACCTGGCAAAACACATCGAAGGCGCAACGTATGTTGAATTTGATTCAATTTACGGGCACGACAGCTTTTTAATAGAAACTGAAATATTGACTAAAACCGTTGCCGCTTTTTTGAGCGGTGCCAACGGTAAAATTGTAAAATTGCATACCGCATAATAAATGAGCAAGAAATTAAAAATCGGGATATTTGGTTTTGGCGTGGTTGGACAAGGACTGCACGATATCATCATTACCAAAAACCTGAACCTGGAGATCGTAAAGTTTGTCATTAAAGACCCCACCAAGAAAAGGACACTACCGCAGAGTTTATTTACTACCGACAGAGACATTGTTTTGGACGACCCGGAAATCAATACGGTGGTTGAAATGATAAACGATAGCGAGGCGGCCTTCCAAATCGTAAAAAAAGCATTGTCATCGGGCAAGAACGTGGTTTCGGCCAGTAAAAAAATGATAGCCGAGAATTTGGCAGAACTGATACAACTCCAAAAAGAACATGGTACTTCCTTATTATACGAAGGTAGTGTTTGCGGCAGTATCCCTATCATCCGTAATTTGGAGGAGTATTACGACAATGAGTTGCTTCACTCCATCAGCGGGATATTTAACGGTTCATCCAATTACATCCTCTCGAAAGTATACAACGAGGGTTTGGATTATGATAAGGCTTTAAAACAGGCGCAAGACCTCGGCTTTGCCGAAACCGACCCTACCATGGACGTTGGCGGTTATGATGCCAAGCATAAACTCATCATAGCGGTAGCGCATGCATACGGGGTGATTGTAACGCCCGAAGAGGTATTGAATATCGGCATACAAAACCTGTCGCCATACGAGTTGCAGTACGCTAAAGAAAAAGGCGTAAAGATAAAATTAGTGCCCGTTGCCAAGGAGCTGGACGACAAGCATTTGGCGATGTTCGTGATGCCGAAACTGGTTGGTCAAAACGAATTTTTGTACAATGTTGACAATGAATACAATGGCGTAGTGGTGCAGGCTGCTTTTGCCGATCAGCAATTCTTTTTTGGGAAAGGCGCAGGCGGGCACCCAACGGGTTCGGCGGTACTGTCGGACATTGCGGCGCTGCGTTACGATTACCAGTACGAGTACAAGAAAGCGCATGGCAAAAAGGAACTGAAGTTTACAAACGATATTGAACTGAGCATTTACCTGCGTTATGATGAAGAGGCTCTGGTTGAGGCTTTAGGCTTTGACGAGATACAGGAGCGCTATTTTTCGGGCAATTTTAAATATGTGATCGGAAAAGTGAAATTGCAACATCTGATTGCCAACCAACACCGTATATCAGCCAGTAACGCGTTTGTAGCTTTTGCTGGTCAGTTGGTTGATGTGAAGTTGACATAGCAGCAAACGCGGTTGGCTAAAGTTTTTTAGTAGATTTCTTTAGTTACGGAAAGGGGGCCTTCATCGGGCCCTCTTTTTTTGTATCATTAAAGGATGTGACCAATATCACATTTTGGGGTTTTGCAATAGTTTATCTTTGCAAATGTTTAAGCCCAAACTAATAGACACCCTAAAAAACTACAATAGGGCGCAGTTTTTTAAAGATCTGGTGGCCGGGGTTATTGTTGGGATCGTGGCCTTGCCATTGGCCATCGCCTTTGCCATCGCCTCGGGCGTATCTCCCGAAAAGGGTATTTTTACAGCCATCATCGCGGGTTTTGTTATTTCGGCATTGGGCGGCAGCCGCGTGCAGATAGGCGGGCCTACCGGTGCTTTTATTGTAGTGGTGTATGGCATTGTACAGCAATTTGGTGTCAACGGTTTAATCATGGCCACTTTTATTGCCGGAATATTGCTCATTATTATGGGCCTGGCAAAATTTGGCAGCGCCATTAAATACATCCCCTACCCTTTGATCATCGGTTTTACGACGGGTATCGCGGTGATCATCTTCTCATCGGAAATGAAGGACTTTTTTGGTCTGAAAATGGGTGCCGTACCGGCTGATTTTATCAGCAAATGGCTCGCTTACGCCGAACATATTTCGTTTGTGAACATATACGCTGTGGCAATTGGGGCTTTTACCGTGTTGGTGATCTTGTTATGGCCAAAAGTAACGCATAAGGTGCCGGGCTCGCTCATCGCCATTGTGATCACCACGCTGGTGGTGCATTTCTTTAAACTACCTGTCGAAACCATCGGCAGCCGCTTTGGCGCTATACCCTCTTCGTTGCCGCACCCCGTTATGCCGGGCGTAAGCCTTTCGGTTATACAGCAACTCATCAGGCCGGCGTTTACCATCGCACTTTTGGGCAGTGTGGAGTCGTTATTATCAGCCGTGGTGGCCGATGGCATGATCGGCGGCAGCCACCGCTCCAATACCGAACTCATCGCGCAAGGCTTTGCCAATATCTGTTCCTCACTGTTTGGCGGCATCCCGGCAACGGGTGCCATAGCGCGTACAGCTACCAATATCAAAAACGGCGGGCGCACACCTGTTGCGGGGATTGTGCATGCGCTCACTTTGTTGGTCATTATGCTTTTTGTGGGGAAATGGGCAGCGCTTATCCCGATGGCAACCTTGGGCGGCATACTGGTGATTGTAGCCTGGAACATGAGCGAAATGGAAAGCTTTATCAATGTGGCTAAAGGTTCCAGAAGCGACGCGGCCGTTTTGGTGTCGACTTTTTTGCTGACTGTTTTTGTTGACCTGACGGTAGCGATAGAAATAGGGATGATACTGGCGGCATTTTTATTTATGCGCAGGATGATGAAAACCAGTTCGGTGGAACACGCGATATACAAGTATGACAGCGAAAGCGATGTATTGAGCGGCCCTGTCGATTTGCCCGAAGGTGTGGATGTTTTTGAAATAAACGGACCGTTATTTTTTGGGGTGGCTTATAAGTTTAAAGATGCCATGAAGATAATCGAGAAACCTGCCCGTATACTCATCATCAGGATGCGGCATGTGCCGATTATCGACGCCACGGGCATCAGGACACTGAAAGAAGTGAACAAAGACGTGCAAAGCAAGGGCACCAAATTGATTTTGGCCGAAGTAAACAGCGAACAGGTGATAGAAGAGCTAAAAAAAGCGCGTTTGATGTTCCGGATAGGCAAGGCTAACGTTACAGACAGTTATGAAAAAGCACTGGAACGGGCGAACGAAATATTAGCGCACAAAGATTAGGCTACGGCCTTGTGCTGCAAAATGGCCACCACATAGGGCGTCAGCACTTTTACGTTATGTTGTACGTGTAGGGGGATATCGATATAATCACCTTCTTTTAGAACAACGGCCTTGCCGCCAATGGTGCAGCGGCATGATCCTTTTAATATCAACAGGCTTTCCAATACATCTTCATGCGATTCATCGGGTACATCGATTTTGGAGATGACCAGCATTTGTGTTACACCGTGGTATTTGCGTAACAGCTTCAATGTAAAGTCCTCAATATCAGTAGGTATGAGGTGTTTTACGCACGTAAGCCAGCTGTCGGCGTCCGAATTTTTATTGATTTCGGGAAGATTATTGATGTTGAGGGCCACCTTGGTATTGGTTTGGTCGATCGCGTCTAAAATTTTTTTTTTAGCAGCGGGCTCGGGGTGATCGCATTATCTTGGGCAAAATATTCGAAAGCAAATTCGATATTGGTCAGCTCCTCTTTAACCCGCGGGTAGAGCATGCTCATCTGCACAACGAAGGCGGCGTCTTCGTCGTTTAGCATACCGAGGCAATACTCCTCTAATACGCCGCTATAGATAAATTGCTCAATGTCCAATTTAATTGTGGGGTTTGGTGTACAAATGTAATAATTACATTTTAAAAACCTATACGTAAAAATACGCAATTGATTGACGCAAAAGTACTTATTTTGTTACAATACACTTAAAACCACATTGGTTATGCAACTCAATAGTGTAAATATTGCACTGAAAGTTATGTTTAACAGAAGATTTTTTGAAATTAGCACCTTATAAACCAAAAATGATGAGATACCTGAAATTAACTGCCTTTTGTTTACTTTTATTGTTTTGCTCGTTCTCGGTTCAGCAAAAGCAAAATATTAATCTGGTTTTTATTGGCGACAGCATAACGCACGGCGCACGATTTAAAGACCCGGCTACACAAGCCCCTCCCGTTTTCGCCGTTGCTTATTTAAGGCAGGCAGGTTTTAGTAATGTACAAATGAGCAACCAGGGCGTTAGCGGCTTCACCACCGTGGATTTTTTACCGGCCACGCATACCGTATTTGCAAAAGTAAGGGCTGCTGCCGATGCCTTTTATACGGATAAGCAGGCTCAACTTATCTTCTCCATTATGTTGGGTACTAACGACAGCGCCATTACCGGTCCGCATGGCTCGCCGGTGCAACCACAGGATTACAGCGCCAACCTGAAAACCATTACCGATAGTTTGCTGGCGGCCTACCCTGCCTGTAAAGTCGTAATCAACTACCCTATTTGGTATAGCCCGAACACGCATAACAACGGTGCTGCCTACAACCAGCAAGGTTTTGACCGCATACTTACCTACCTGCCCGAAATTGATAAATTAGTTAAGCAATACCGCAGAACCAACAAGGGCCATGTTTTTTTAGGCGATACTAAAGCCTACGACTACTTTAAAAATAATTACCTTACCGATTTTTGGGCCGAAAACGGCAAGGACGGCACCTTTTACCTGCATCCGAACGAAAAGGGGGCTGTGGCTTTAGGGAATTTTTGGGGAGAGGCGATTGGGAAGGTGTTGTGAGTGAGGTTAAACCGTATTAATTACTTAAAACTGGCTCCATATAACAATCTAAAAAATCTTCAGTAACACCTCGTATTTTTCTCTTTTGACAAAGTGCATATAATTCCTCAACAGCTGAATAAGGAAAAAAGAGTGTCTTCAAATCGTGGAATTGAGGCTTATTGGCCTCATGTATAACTTTGCTTCTATCCTCGTCCGGAGCTACAATTACATACCTTGTTGGAAATGGTGGGAATTTATCTTTGAAGTTTTTCATTCTTGACAATCCACTTGTAACTCCAGTTGAGTGCTCAACTTCCATTACAGCAGGCATTAGTTTGCCATTCTTGAACCATATGCAATCAATCAGCAATGCTGCTTTTATCGCATCTTCATAAGCTGACATTAATTTTTCATCTCTTAAAGAAGATATGACTCCATCAAATTCACCTATTTTTTTATTCTGATATTGAATGCCTTTATCGTTTTGAGCAATCCAAGTCCGAAAATTTAATTGATGTCCTATAAAGTACAGCGCAACTTGAATCTGAGCATGCCTGCGATCCAAGGCGATATTAAATTTAGATAAACTTTTAGGTTCTGGTAATACCAAAGAATCATAAACAGCCTCCAAAGTTGGAACTTCAGAAATAACAATATTTGTATTTACTTTGTTAGTAACACCATTTGTGTGAGGGTTTTCAGGTGACCAAACTATGTGCTTGTGTCCGTTTTTGACTTTTGATACCCCGTTCATACTCTCTATTCTCCCCGGATAGCAAAAATTAAATTGGCTTGTATTCGCAAGTAAGGCTTCAAAAACACTACGTGTATTATATGAAGCACCAAGTATCCTGTCGATATTGACGGGATGATTCGGTGTGGGCGCATTGGCGATACGCCAAATCATTTCTGTAGAAATAGATTCTACTTTACGATTAGCTGAAGTCTCACCTTTGGTCGGATTCCATCGGATGAATTTTATAGGCCCCTCTGCTGAATCAATAGTCTTAATCTGTATTAATCCTTTATTTTTTGGATTTAAATAATTGAATGCCGATTTTTTATCAAGCTGATTTATGAATGCTACTAAGTTGCTCGCTGTTAGTTTCTCCATGTGCGATTTCCAGATTTTTTATAGAATTATTAAAAATAAAGTCTACAATATTAGTCGCTAAACCTTTAGCGGCCAAATAAGGTACTCCATTCCCAATACTTTTAAACATATTCGACAGCGAAATATTTGATGGTATAACAAACTCTTTCGGCAACGATTGTATAGCTAATGCTTCAGCAACAGATATTCGCCTTGGCTTGTATGGGTGTAAGTGAACCTCATTGTTTCCATAAGCTGCTGTTGGAGAATACCTCCATCGGTGTAGGCGTTTATATGACTTTTTCAAATCGTCACCTTCTTGTATCGACAGAAACTTAGTTAAGCCCGCACGTGGAGTAAAATAATTCGAACTATTGGGGTGATTTAATACATCATTCTTCTTAAACCAATATTCAACCGTAAGTTCAATTGGGACGTTTAAAGGCGTTGGCAAAATAGAGTTCTCGGTGAAAGGGTCTAAATAAGGCCATGGCTTTGAGAAAATATCCTTTTGGTCATATGAAGTATTTTGTTCCCAATTGAAGTTTTTTATCAAAGGAGAACCATTTGTTTTAAATCCGCAATCAGTAAGCATATCTTTTTGGAACCCAAGCAAAATAATCCTTTCCCGATCCTGAGGTGCTCCAAACTCTATGGAATTGATTAATTTTGGCAATGATATATCTATTTACACAAAATAAATTTGTAATTGTCGTTTTAAATGTAGATATTTACACCATAATTAAAAACAACGATTATGGTACTCGACTTCAAAAGCATCTTAGACTTAGTTAAAGCGTTCCCCGACGAAAAAACTTGCATGGAATACCTTGCTGAAATGCGTTGGAATGGTGATGTTGTTAGCCCATTTGACGAAACATCAAAGGTTTATATAACAGCACGTGGCTTTAAATGTAAGAACACAGGTAAGTACTTCAATGCTAAGGTTGGTACTATATTCGAAGATACTAAGA
Organism: uncultured Mucilaginibacter sp.; assembly: GCF_903893715.1. Taxonomy (GTDB): domain Bacteria; phylum Bacteroidota; class Bacteroidia; order Sphingobacteriales; family Sphingobacteriaceae; genus Mucilaginibacter. Next base: position 25,786 of record NZ_CAITNG010000135.1, on the reverse strand, counting down.
TCCCTTTAATTAAATGGTTTATGGCTCTGTACTTATTCAGCAGCCATAAAAAAGGTATATCATCACATCAATTAGCTAAAGACATTGACGTAACGCAAAAAACCGCTTGGTTTATGTTACACCGTTTACGTTATGCTTTTGATAGTCCTGCTTTTGCAGAGGCTTTACAAAATACTGTTGAAATCGATGAAACTTACATTGGTGGTAAAGACAAAAACAAGCACGAAAGTAAAAAATCCGGCGGTCGTGGACGTGGTACTGGCAAAGCATCTGTATTGGGCATGATCGAGCGCGGCGGTGTTGTTGTTGCTAAGGTTGTTCCCGATACCACACAAGCCACCTTAGAGCCTATTATCGGTTACTTTATCCAGGCTGGCTCTAATGTTATGACAGACGAGTACAACGCCTACAATAACCTTAAAACAGTTTACAATCATGCTAAGGTTCACCATGGTGCAAAAGAGTATGTTAATGGCATGGCGCACACAAACGGTATCGAAAACTTTTGGTCACATTTGAAACGTGGTATCGATGGAATTTACCATTGGGTTAGCCCTTACCACTTACAATCTTACGTTAATGAATATACCTTACGTTTTAACACACGTACATTCACAACATCAGGTAGATTTGATTTAGTTTTGAGTAATGCAGCAGGTCGTTTAACTTATAAAGAATTGACAAAATGAGCGATTTAATAGAAATTAAAAAACCGTTAAGGGCTATTTATGGGTCTGACAAAACACCTTTAAAATTAGGGGCTGTCGAGATACCGTGTTATGTATTAGAGGATGGCACCAGAGTACTATCTGGGCGTGGATTGCAATCGGTTCTCGGATCAACGTCTAAAAGTGGTCAATGGCTAAAGGGATTTATTAATAAAAAGTCAATTTTTCCGTTTTTTTATGCCGGGGTTTTAGACCTACTTAACAACCCAATACCATTTACAAGACCAGATGCAGGTGGCTCACAATCAATTACTTATGGCTATGAAGCCACGTTGTTAATTGATTTGATAGATGCTATAATCGATGCAGAACGTGCCGGCGTTTTAATCGACCAAATTATTGTTGAAAGTGCGCACATATTAAGCAAATCGCTTAAACGCCTCTCTATTATTGCTTTAATAGATGAAGCAACAGGGTATCAATACGAGAGAGAGAAAGAGGCACTTCAAACCATTTTAAAAGAGTTAATAGACGACGAAATCAACCCCCGCCGTGATACATTTCCCTTGTCTTTTTATAGAGAAATATTTAGGTTGTGGGGTATTCCGTTCACAGAAAAAAACATTAAAAGAAAGCCCCGATTTATAGGTCATATTACAAATAGGTTTGTTTATTTAAACATGCCAGCAGGAACATACATTTTAGAAAAGATAAAAGGAAAAACGCCAAAAACAAAGGGCGGAAATTACAAATTTAGATTTCATCAGTCTTTAACTCCCGAAAAGGGGTGGGAAGAACTTAGAAAAGTTATTTACGCTGTTGAGGCATTAGCATCTATATCCGATACAAAGGATAAATTTAAACATTGGATCAATGAGAAATATGGGCAACGAATGCTGTTTTCTTATGATGAGTTAGATGCACTTTCAAAGGAAAACGATGAGATAAAAAACGGATTAAACATACCCGACAACCTTATCGAGAAAGCTAATTTCGGTCAACTACTCGGTGCGGTCACCAAAGCGGGTAAACCAAAAGACGAAAAATAAAATGTGCTGTTAATAAATTTTGACCATTAAAGTTCAAAAAATCTTTTACTTTTAAACACTTAACCTTTCTTATGGAAAAAATAAAATTTATCGACCTGTTTTGCGGAATTGGCGGATTTAGAATAGCAATGGATCAGGCATGTAAGGAAAACGACATTATTCCCGAATGTGTATTTTCATCTGACATCGATAAATATTGCCAAAACTCCTATGAAAACAACTTTGGTGAGCGTCCATACGGCGACATTACTACCATTGATCCCAAAGACATACCCGACCACGATATTTTATACGGTGGGTTCCCCGTGCCAGCCATTTAGCATTATAGGCAATATGAGAGGCTTTGCCGACATTAGGGGTACATTGTTTCACAACATAGCAAATATTATAAAAGTAAAGCAGCCAAAGGCTTTTATACTTGAAAATGTAAAACAGTTAGTCGGACACGATGAGGGTAAAACCCTTAAAGTTATTTTAAAGGTATTAAGAGAGGAATTGAATTATACTGTAACAGTTGCCGTACTTAATGCACTTGATTATGGACTGCCACAAAAGCGGGAAAGGGTTGTAATCGTTGGGCATAAAGAACCCATCTTATTTACTTATCCACAACCGATAAGGCCGTTTAAGCCGTTAAGTTATATACTTGAAAAGAAAGTCGATAAAAAACATTTTGCGTCTGATTATATCGTTGCAAAAAGGAAGGAAAGGCATACATCTGCTTACAACCCGTCTATATGGCACGAAAACAAATCGGGCAACATTTGCTCTTATCCATATTCTTGTGCTTTACGTGCGGGGGCTTCCTATAACTATCTTTTGGTTAATGGAGAGCGCAGATTAACGCCCCGTGAGATGTTTAGATTGCAGGGCTTCCCCGATACCTATAAAATTACCAAAGTCGATACACAGGCACGTAAACAAGCCGGTAACGCTGTCCCTGTAAACATGGTTAAGGCTGTTATCTTAAAGTTGTTGCCCTATGTAGCTAAAACAATGGATATGACATCTGTTTTGAAAGAGTATGATATTTCGTAACATTGTGTTATGGATAACCAACAACCTAAGCTTAGAACAGTAAACAAATCAGTACCGCCATATCCTTTAAATAAGTTTCCTAAAGATTTTCCATTTCGGGTTGGTGAGCAATTGATTTACATTCTCGCTACGAGGGGTCAAACCGATATTTAGGGTAAGGAATGGGAAATAATATTTAGTAACGCCATTGATGCAGAATGGACACCGAGTAATGTCGGACTTGACGATATAAGAAAGGGCAATACAGCGTGGGGCGCAAAATCTATACTAAGCACAAGCCCGTCAAATGCTACTAAAATCAGGCTAATTTCAGGCCGAAATGACTTGATAAACTCTTACGATAACTATAATGTCCAACCAGGTAAATTACCCGATGAGCATGGTGAAAAGGTATTGGGCATATACAATGCAAGGGTTTCAGCAATAAGAGAAAAATTTCAGCACTTACGTACAGTTGTGCTAATTCGTTCTAAAAGTTTATTAGAGTGTGTCGTTTATGAAGTAGATGCTATTAGGTATGATCCTGAACTATTTTATTGGGAATGGGCTAAAGACAAAAAGAAAAACAACTTGTACGGTTATTATAAAGATACTAAAGAGCAAAAATTTACGTGGCAATCGGGCGGTCAGCAATTCACAATATTTGAAACCGTACCCCAAGAAAGATTAGTTATTAACCTGCATAAGCCGGACGTGGTTTCAAAGGATTTCGTTTTAGATAAAGTTGGATTTAAGCCCGATTGGGTAACTATAACCCATTTGGTGTAAATAGATATATCATTGCCTTAATTTTTCAGTTAAATAATATCCTGCTTTTATTAATTTCAATTTGAGGGCATCGAAAAACTCCCTATGTTTCTTTGTACGGTATAGCCCTTTAACATTTTCGAATAAGAAGAAATCGGGTTTATTTCTGCAAATCAATTCAACATAAGTCCCAGACAATTTTCCGTTTTCACCGTTCTCTCCTTTATTTTTCCCCCCGACTGAAAAATCAGGACAAGGCGGCCCGCCAATAAATCCAATATGTTTATATTCTGCTTTTGCTTCAACGATATTCTTGTTCAACCAAATAGAATTAAAATTTGTGAGGTATTCGGTGATATCGCACACATGATGGCCGAACTTTGGGGGCGCAATATTTAACGATTTACGGGACTCTTTATAAATATCCATAAATGCTTTGTGGTATTCATTCACAAATAGCGTATCATAGAATCCAGTAGCTTCAAAACCTAAATCCAAAAATCCAGCCCCTGAAAAAAATGAAAATATACCAATTTTATTAGTTTTCATTTTAATTATCTTATTTACAAAGTAAGCGATTTAGTATAAGATTTTTTTGTAATTGTCCAATAAATCGTTACATTAAAACCGATTAATTATAAACACATCACATTTTATGAACATAGTGTTTGAACCATATATATTAATCGGTTAATAAATTTGATGTGTTTGCAAATCCCGACAAAAATCGCTATATTATATGTTATTAGCAGCTAATTAGCCCCCTCTAAATCTCTGCCGGGTGTGGAGACTTAAAAAAAATAAATATTGTATTTTTGTTTTGACAGACAACATGCTTACGACCTTGATTATATCGATTATCATTAAGAAAGATACCATGAAAAGACAAATGAGGCATATCCACCCCGGTGAAATTTTACGGGAAGAAATTATTGCAGTAAATGAATTGACGGTTACCCAAGCGGCTAAGATGTTGGGTATTTCTCGGCAGAGCCTCAATAATATCATCCATGAGCGGTCGGATATTACGCCCGAAATGTCGTACAGGATAGCACAGGTGTTTGGTGGTACCGCCGATATTTGGGCCAACCTGCAAACCAAATTCAATTTGCATTTAGCAGCCGAAAAAATGAAAGGGCTAAGTTTAAAGCCTTATCAGTATCAGCATTCGGCTTAGGTTTTTTGCAAATCCTGTAGAAAATCGCTATATTGTGTGGATTGCAGCATAGCGCAAAGGTCGGAGCGGATGGCGTGAAAAAGTTCTTACAATTACCCCCCCCCCTTTCCCGATAGCTATCGGGATGAGTGGCAGTGGCAGTCCCGATAGCTATCGGGAAAAGTAGCAGTAGTTGAAAAGTGTTCTTTTATTTCCTACTATTTCCCCCCTTGTTGGTTCATTGGTTCACCAGTTCATTAGTGCCTGTCGCCGGGTTACCTATCGCGCAGAGGTTGCTTCGTCGTGCCTCCTCGCAATGACATAATTTTAATATATTGATTATCAATTACTTAAAATCATTCTGACAATCAATTATTCAATCCCTGCCAGTCGCCAGGCTGGCATCAATCATTGTAGCCGCAGGTTCCCGCCCGTGCCACCAGGTGGAGAGGGATGAGCCGGTGACGTTCATGAGGGGGCCGAAGACGGCGGGCGCGAGGCCGATGGTGGCCATACCGCCCATCAGCAATGCCAGGCCGGAGGCCAGTCCGCTGTTTTGCATGCCTACTTCGAGGGATATGGTACGGCAGTCGGCCTCGGGGAAACGCATGAGCCGGCTAAACCAATAGCCGAGGGTAAAGCCCAAGGTATTGTGGATGAACACGGCGAGGATGAGCAACAGGCCAACTTTGAGGAGGCTGTCGCGCCCGGCAGCCGTGATGACGGTGATGATGAGGGCGATGCCGATCATGGAGATGGAAGGCATGATACGGTCGAGCCATTTGAGTTTTCCCCGCAACAGGAAATGGAACAGCAACCCGGCCAGGATGGGGATAATGACCACTTGGGTGGTATCCCAGGCCATTTTCCAAAAGTCGACCTCCACCAAACGCCCGGCAAGCAAGCGCATGAGCAATGGGGTAAACAAGGGCGATAGCAACGTAGATATGGCTGTTACGGCTATAGATAGTGCCAAATTAGCTTTGGCCAAATACGACATGACATTGGAAGCCAAGCCGCTCGGGCAACAACCCACCAAAATGATACCGGCGGCAATCTCTTTTGGGAAGCTGAATAGGCTGACCAGGGTAAAACCGATGAGCGGCATCACGGTATAGTGGCATACCACCCCTACCAATATCTTTTTGGGCATTTTGAATACGGTGGAGAGTTCTTTGAGGCTCAATTCGCTGCCCATACCAAACATGATGACCTGTAGCAAAGGGATGATGAGTTTGGAGAGCTTGAAGCCATCCACACTCACAAAATATTGTGGATAATACATGGCGAGGCTCACCACGCCAAAGATGATAATAGGGAACGCGAAACCTTTTAACCTGGGCTGTTGCCGGTATGCAAATGCCAAAGAAGCAAAGAACAGGAATAGCACCAGGCCGCTCCATTGGCTTGCAATTATCAAACTGAGAAGGCCATAGGCTATGAGCAATAATGCCGGCGGGGTATAATACAGGAGTGTTTTGGTAAGGTTTTTAGTCATATATGGTTGAATGATATGGCTATCAAATCTAACGATTATGGCGCACAGATGCTACCGCAAAATAAACCACCAGCCCGCCGTGGTAATGAGCGACAAAATGATGCCGATACCAATAATGAGGTTGGATAGTTTGGGGTTGAGACCATATTCGTCGGCAACGACGGCGGAGGTGAGCAAGGTAGGCATCGCGGCCTCGAAGATGCTGATTTGGGGGATGATGCCACGGTATCCCAAGGAAAAGAAGATGGCCAATACCAATGCCGGCGCGAGGATAAGTTTGTACAGCAAGGTAACGGATACGAGTTTGAGTTCGGCCAGCCAGCCTTTGAATTGGAGTTGCAAACCGATGGAGAACAAAGCCATGGGTGCTACTGTGGCTGCCAATTTATCGAAGAACGGTGCCGCGGGCGAGATATTCACAAAGTGCGGCAATATGAGCGCGGCCATGCATCCCAGAAATGGCGGAAAACGTAAAACCCGCTTGATAACCGGGCTTGCGGAAAGCTTGTGTTTTTGTGAAGCCTTTATGGCGGTAACCACGCCAAAGGTTGAAAGGATGAGGAAAGTTACCTGGTCGCAAATGATGGCGATGCTGATGTATTGCTCGCCAAAATAGGCGGCAATGAGCGGGAAACCCACAAAAGAGGTGTTGGCCATGCCGGAGGAAAGCTTGAGGCCGCCTTCGGTGAGCTTGTCGACCGGGTTTGCTTTGGTGAAGAGTTTGACCATGACCCATCCGCCAAACCAAACGATGAGCGGCGATATGGCCGGGATGAACATTTCATGCGTCCAATGGATATAGGGCAGGTATTTGAAGGATACGGCGGGCAGGGCGATATAAATTACCCAGGCGTTGATGCCACGGTGCGCGTCGGCAGGCAAGGTTTTAGCGTGGCGGAAGAGCATGCCGGCCAGCATACACACGACTATGAGTACAAAGTTTACCATCGGTGGCAAATATCATATCTTTTACCAAATAAAGGATAAGAAATGGCGCAGGCTTTCATGTTAATTTCATACAAGCCGACGAATTTGGCAGCATAAATCACCACTCATGAAAAAGCTATCCAGACTGAATTACCTTATTGTTATTGTGGGCTGTACGTTGTTAGGACTATCCAACCAAAACGGCTGGCATTAAGTGAGGTTACGGTCTTTAAACCAAACTTCGTCGGGTTTGGCATCGAAGCCCGACATGAGGGCAACCAGCTCGACCGGGTCGGCAGAAGTAAGTACCAGTTTACGGTTGGCCGGCTTTAAAAAGCGCTGTTCCACCATAACATCCATTTGCTTGAGCAGGAAATCGTAAAAGCCGTTTACGTTGAGTACGCCGATGGGTTTGTTGTGCAGGCCGAGTTGCAGCCAGGTGAGCACCTCAAAAAACTCTTCGAGGGTACCAAAACCACCGGGCAGCGTGATGATGCCGTCGCAAAGGTCGTTCATCAATTGTTTGCGTTGGTGCATGTTTTCTACCACGTGCATTTCGGTAAGGCCGGTATGGCCCACTTCTTTGTCCATTAAAAACCCGGGGATAACGCCAATCGCTTTGCCGCCGCGGGTTAGTATCGCATCGGCTATCAAACCCATCACCCCTACCTTTCCGCCACCAAAAATCAGGGCGATTTCACGACTTACCATTACTTCGGCCAATAGTTCGACGGCTTGTTTCAGGTTGGGGTCGCCATTAAAATTGGCACCGCAGAATACGCAGATGAATTTCATACTATAATATGTGTTATTTGGCTTTAAAAAAATGGTCGGCAAAATCGAGGTACTGTTCCCAATCATAGTCGGTAACGTCGTGTTTTCCGGGACGGATATGATAAGCCACCTGCCCCATCACCGGATGGCTTAGCGGCGGGATACTATCGGCAGGCAGGCCTTTTTTGCCCAACAACTGATAGACCACCGAACAGGCTTTGGCCGATTGGAACTCGCCATCGGGGTCGGAATTTTTGTCTTCCACCGCGCTGGCTACGTAAAGCGGCCGTGGGGCAATCAAACTTAATAAAAAGTGCTGGTCGAACGGCAAACTGGCCTCCTTATCATTATACTGCCTGAAATTGGCGCAAAACCAGTTTGGAAAGCCCCCGGTGAGGTGCCTGAGGGCTTCACCGCTTTGCCTTGCAAATAAAGACGCGCCGCCTTTGCCCGATTCGTTACTGATAACGAGCGCGAAACGGGTATCAGTCGCACCCGCCCACAAAGCTGCCTTCCCCAAACGGGAATGACCAAAAACGGCCACTTGTTTGGCATTGATGTCTTTATCGGTCTCAAAATAGTCCATAGCGCGGCTTAGGCCCCAGGCCCATGCGCCCACGGTGCTAAAGTTATCGCCTATACCCTGCAATTCGGGGTATAATGCCCGTACGCCACGCGAAAAGCCGCCTTTAAAATCAGGGTCGATATCGCCATCGTAAATGGTCGCGAGGGCGTAGCCCCGGTCGATAATTTTATCGACAGCCCATGGACCCGTGTTTACGCCGCGACTGGCCGCTGTAGCGTGGTAATTGACCATACCTTTGGGGCGGGTGTCCACCCAGGCGGTATCGATGAGTACGGCGGAATCGGCCACGATGGTTTGGTTGCCGTAAAAATTAAGGCCCAAAATAACCCGAGGGTGCTTCACCTTGTTTGGCAGGTAAATAAGGATAGTCATTTGCGGGCCGTTGGTTTTGCCATTAAAATAGACGATGACCTGTTTGCGGGTAGCTTTGCCGTTTAAAGCCGTTTTGCTTTGCTCCACAACCTTAAAAACCATGTTTTGAGGTTTGGGCGGCATTTGCCCGTACATCTGTTTAGTGTAAAAACCGAGTATTTCCTGACGGCGTTTGTCCCATTGGGCCGGGGCGGTAACTTTGGTGCCGTTGTTCATCAGCAATACATCGGGCAAGGTATAAACCAACGCGGGCGCAGGTTGCTGCGAAAAGGCAAAAAACCTGCTGAACAGCATAAAAAGCAATAATGTTGTGGCCCGCTTCATAAAACTAAAGTAGGCAAATTATTGAACCGTAAGACGAATGTTCAAAAGTTTTGGCATAAAAAAAGCCCCTAAAAGAGGCTCTTAAAGTTTCTGACATTTTTATCAGGCGCGGCGTATCACGCCTAAAATAAGCGCGATAATGGCGATGACCAATAAAATATGTATCAGGCTACCTACATTGTAAACAAATAGGCCCACCGCCCAGCCAATGATAAGGATAACAGCAATAAGGTACAAAAGACTTCTCATGATAATATGTTTTAATTATGATTTGTTTAGTGAACAACTAAAACCATTCCATGTTTGAGGGCAGAGCAAAAAAACAAAGCCCCCGATGTTGGGCGGGGGCTTAAAATAGTTTTAAAAGGCGTTATCTATTTAAAATGCATTGCCTAATATTCGTCTTCGTTAAAAAAGAAGTCATCTTTTGTAGGGTAATCAGGCCATATTTCCTCTATATTTTCATACGGTTCGCCGTCATCTTCCAATGCCTGCAGGTTTTCAATTACCTCAACGGGGGCACCTGAGCGTATCGCGTAATCTATCAATTCGTCTTTTGTTGCAGGCCATGGTGCATCTTCCAAATGCGATGCGAGTTCGAGTGTCCAATACATATGTTTTATCTAAATTTCTGTTAATCTGTTATTTTGCAAAAGTATAATATTTTAGTTCTGATTATCAAATTATTTTTCATCGATTTTAATTGTTTTTTATTTGCGATGAAACTTTGATAAATTTTTCAATTTTCTCAAGGTTTTAACAAGTATCACACCCTCGGTATCCATTGATTTTCAGGTATTTGCTGTTCGTTTCCAATCTTCCGCGCCAGCGTAAAAAGATAGTCGCTTAAACGGTTTAGATACACAATCACTTTATCGTCAACAAAACTATCCTCGCTCAAGTGTACGCTCAAGCGTTCGGCGCGCCTGCATACACAACGTGCAATATGGCAAAAAGATACAGCGTTGCTACCCCCCGGCAATATAAAATGACGCAAGGCTGGTAATTCGGCATCCATCAGGTCTATCTGATTTTCCAGCAGTTCAATGTCGGTAGCGTGCAGGTCGGGTATTTTCATTTTGGATGTATCGGGATCGGATGCCAGACTTGAGCCGATAGTGAACAACCTGTCCTGTACTTCCTTCAAAACCACTTTATGCCTTTCGGCAATACCCTGGTCGCGGATGAGACCGACGTACGAGTTTAACTCATCAACTGTGCCATAGCTTTCGATACGCACGTGATGTTTTGGCACGCGAGAACCGCCAATGAGCGATGTAAGGCCCTTATCCCCTGTTTTAGTGTATATTTTCATGCTTATACAAATAAATAAGATTTGAGGATGCTTTTAAGCAATGTTGATAATTTTTTATCTGTTGAAAGTAAAACAAACATAAGGGGCCTGTAGTGGTTTAATTTACGTGCATCTTTTGAGTAATATTGTACCGCATGAGCATTTCGATGAAAAAAACCTTTGCTTTTACCCCTGTTATTTGCCTGCTGACCCTTACGCTCACTTTATTTGGTTTTAAATGTGGCACGTCGGCCAATATTGCCCCTGGTAAAATTACGGTTGCTTCGTTTTTTACCGAAAAGGATTTTGATACCCTGTTCCCTTTGCGGGACAAGTTTTACACTTATCAGGCTTTTATCAAAGCGATAAACGAAATGGCGCTTATTAAAGTAAAAGTGGAAAAGCGATCCATTTCCATCTATAAAATTACCCGCACCGATAAACGTACCGGCATTGCCAAAGTGGTGCGACAGGATGATGACTGGAACGAGCCATGGGCCCAGAAAATGGCTTATGCCGTAGCGGACATTGACTATGGTAATTTTTGCAGCGAAAAAGACCTCACCACCGATAAAACCGAACTCGCCGCTTTTTTGGCCAATATAGCCCACGAAACCAGGCACGGGCAAAACGGCTTGTATAACGATGGCCTGATGTATACCCACGAGTTGAACACTTCGTTACAATACATATCGGACAGTGATGATTACCCTGCTGTGAAGGGGAAATTGTATTACGGCCGCGGTCCGCTACAGTTAAGCTTTAACGGCAATTATGGTTATGCATCCACCTTTATATTTGGCGACAAAAACGTATTGCTCAAAAATCCGGATTTGGTAAGTACCGATGCCGTTACCGCTTTTAAAACAGCCATCTACTTTTGGATGACACCCGTTACCACAAAACCATCGGCACACGATGTGATGACGGGCAAATGGAAGCCCAATGCCGACGATTCAGCCAAGGGAAGAACACCGGGTTTTGGCATGACCATCAACATCATCAACGGCGCGGTGGAGTGTAACCAGGGCGAGGGTGTTTTTGCTATGAATGATCGCATTGGTTACTTTCAATACTTCCTGAAACAAATGAACGTGAAAAATACCGAGGTTGCATGCTCCTGCGGAAAGATGCAGCCCTACCCATAAATATCAACACCAATGAATAAGCGGTAAATACCGTATATTAGAAAACAAATCATAAAAATGTCGAAAAAAGAACAAAACCATTCTATCAAACAAGTACTCACTCAACTGGTACTCAATGTTTTTGAGCAGAATGGCAATCAACAATTAAATTACAAGCAGGTATCTGCAAAACTCAACATACTGGACCCGCAGGATAAACTCGTTATCCTCGAAATATTAAAAGACGAAGCCTTTAAGCAAAGCCTGAAAGAAGTATCGCCGGGCAAATTCCAATTGCTGGAGCTAAAGACCTTTATTGAAGGCAAGGTGGATATGACCAATGATGGGTCCGCCTTTATTGTTACCGACGACGAAGACGAGACCGATATTTTTGTTGCCCCACGCAAATTACGCAACGCCCTTAACGGCGATTGGGTAAAAGTTTATGTATACGGCAAAAGCAAGGGCAAACGCAAAGAGGGTGAGGTAATCGAAATTATCAAACGGGCCAAAATGGAGTTTACCGGTATTGTAAAACTATCGGAAAGGTTTGCATTTTTTGTGCCGGATGACCGCAAGATGTTGCACGATATTTTCATCCCTTTAAATGAATTGAACGGTGCTAAGAATGGCGAAAAGGCCGTGGCGCAAATTACCGACTGGCCGGTTGAAGCAAAAAACCCGGTGGGGCGCATCAAAGACGTATTGGGCAAGCAAGGCGAGAACGATACCGAGATGAACGCCATACTGGCCGAGTATGGTTTCCCCCTCTCCTTTCCGGCCGAGGTGGAGCATGAGGCCAATGCCATATCGGATATCATCACCCCGCAGGAAATTGCCAAACGCCGCGATTTTAGGGATACACTTACTTTTACCATCGACCCGTTTGATGCGAAGGATTTTGATGATGCTATTTCATTTAAATATCTGGACAACGGACATTATGAGGTTGGTGTGCATATTGCCGATGTATCGCACTATATTATACCTGATTCGGCTTTGGACAAAGAGGCTTACGAGCGCGGAACATCGGTTTATTTAGTGGACCGTGTGATACCGATGTTGCCCGAGCGATTATCGAACGGTTTATGCTCCTTGCGGCCAAAAGAAGATAAACTTTGCTTTTCGGCGGTGTTTGAGCTGGATGAGGATGCTTATATTATTAATGAGTGGTTTGGAAAGACCGTCATCCACAGCGACAGGCGCTTTACCTATGAAGAAGTACAGGAAATTATTGAAGCACAGGATGGGGAATACGCCAAAGAAATCCTAACGCTCAATAAACTGGCTTATAAGCTGCGCGGGCGCAAATTTAAGAACGGTGCCATTAGTTTTGAGACGACAGAGGTAAAATTTAAACTGGATGAAGCCGGTAAGCCGATTGGTGTTTATGTAAAAGAGCGTAAAGATGCGCATAAATTGATTGAGGACTTTATGTTGCTGGCCAACCGTAAAGTGGCTGAATATGTGGCTACCTTAGGCAAAGGCAAAAACAAGTACACATTTGTTTACCGCTCGCACGATTCACCAAAACAGGAGTCGCTGGCCAATTTCGCGCTGTTTGCGGCCAGGTTTGGGTATAAAATCAATACCAAATCGGACAAGGAAACGGCCCGTTCCCTCAACTTTTTGATGGAAGATGTGGAAGGAAAAAAAGAACAAAACGTATTGACCAGTCTGGCGATACGCTCGATGGCCAAGGCTATCTACACCACCAAAAAGACCAGCCACTATGGTTTGGCCTTCGATTATTACACCCACTTTACCTCGCCTATACGCCGTTACCCGGATGTAATGTCGCACCGTTTGTTGCAGCATTATTTGCACCATGGGCAATCGGCCAATGCCGAGCATTACGAATTAATGTGTGTGCACAGCTCGCAAATGGAGAAAAAGGCTGCCGATGCCGAGCGCGCTTCGGTGAAATACAAACAGGCCGAATATTTGAAAGAACAGGTGGGCAACACTTTCGCGGGTATCATTTCGGGTGTTACCGAATGGGGGATGTATGTGGAAATTATCGAAAACAAATGCGAGGGCATGATACGTTTGAGGGATATTTCGGACGATTTTTACACTTTGGACGAAAAGAACTATGCCATCATCGGTCAGCGTAAGAAGAAGATATACCAATTGGGCGACGAGGTGAAGATACGCGTGAAGACAGTGGACTTGACAAAAAAACAAATAGATTTTACTTTGGTGCAGGATTAGTTTGTTGCCACGAAGGCCTATCAATTTTAGTTTTTGTTGCCACGAAGACACGGAGGCACTAAGCCTGTCAATTTTTAATGCTTCTTTAGTTTTTGTTGCCACGAAGACACGGAGGCACTAAGTATATCTGTTTGATGTTTTGATGGATTTGCCTTTCCTTTGTGTCTTAGTACCTTTGTGGCAAAATAAATATGACCGACTTCAAAAAGCTTTCACTTAGAGAAGAAGAAATTGCTACTATTATCGTCAACGCTGCATTCAATGTGCATAAAGAGCTTGGGCCGGGTTTGTTGGAGCGGGTTTATGAGGTTTGCTTTTGCCATGAGTTAAAGAAAGCAGGATTAAGCTATTTGCGTCAGCTTGATATACCTATTGTTTATGATAACCTGATATTTGATGAAGGCTTAAGGTTAGATGTTTTGGTTGAAGATTTGATTATTTGTGAACTTAAAGCGGTTGATTTGGTTAACCCTGTTTGGGAGGCGCAAGTATTAAGTCATCTTAAACTAACGGGCAAACGGCTTGGGTTTCTCATCAACTTCAATGTGCCATTTATTAAGCAAGGTATAAAGCGGTTTATATTGTAGTTTTTTTTTGTTGCCACAGGGGCACTAAGCTTGTTGCTTTAGTTTTTTGGTGCCACGAAGGCACGGAGGCACTAAGCCTGTCAATTTGAGGCTTGTTTGTGGTTTTTGTTGCCACAAAGGCACTAAGCCTATTCATTCATTTGTGTCTTAGTGCCTTAGTGGCTAAAATAATTTTGTTTCTTTGTATCAAATATGCATACCATCCCCCAATTACAAAAGCTGATTACCGATGCGCTTGCGGTGAAAAAGTATGGCAGTACCCCGGTTGAGTTGTACGAACCGATAGACTATATCATGTCATTAGGCGGTAAGCGCCTGCGACCTTGTTTGGTATTGATGGCCTGCGACTTGTTTGGGGGCGATGTGGATCAGGCTATTCAACCCGCATTGGCTATTGAGGTGTTCCACAATTTTACGTTGATGCATGACGATATTATGGACAAGGCCCCATTGCGTCGCGGAAAGCAAACCGTGCACGAAAAATGGAACCCCAATATAGCCATCCTTGCCGGCGATGTGATGATGGTGGAAGCCAATAAGCTGATGATGCAGGTGAATGACAGCATATTAAGGCAGGTATTGGATACATTTAACGACACCGCCGTGGGCGTTTGCGAAGGCCAGCAGATTGACATGAATTTTGAGACGCAGGATAATGTGGATATTGCTGCATACGTGAACATGATACGCCTTAAAACGGCTGTTTTGTTGGGTGGGGCACTTAAAATTGGTGCCATTATAGGCGGTGCCGGTGCCGATGATGCCTCGCTGCTGTATGATTTTGGGGTACAACTGGGCATCGCTTTTCAACTGCAGGACGATATACTGGATGTTTACGGCGACCCGGAAAAATTTGGTAAACAAGTGGGCGGCGATATCCTGTCGAACAAAAAGACTTTCCTGCTTATTAAGGCGCTTGAGTTGGCGCAGGGCGATACGCTGACCGAGCTGAACCATTGGTTAAGTGCTACTGACTATAACCCTGCCGAAAAGGTTGCCGCTGTTAAGGCTATTTATAACCAGCTGTCGGTAAAAGAGCAGGCCGAAGAGGAAATGAACAAATACGCCCGCATGGCCATCAGCAACCTCCGCTGGATTGGTTTGGACGAAGAGCGCAAAAGTATCATCGCGCATTTCGCGGATGATTTGTTGGTGAGGGAGCATTAAGATTCCAGAAATCGAAACCTCTATTTGTAAGATATTGATTATCTTTGCCTATATGACGTTTTCGCCTCAACATATCGATTATATAAGAAGCTTTTTTTCCAGTCGCCCGGTTAAGAAGGCTTATTTGTTTGGCTCTTACGCGAGAAACGAGGCTGATACAAATAGTGATGTCGACATATTGGTGGAGCTTGACCATGCCAAGCCCATTGGCATGCAATTTTTTGCCTATAAGGATGAACTTGAAACGTTGCTAAAGATAAAAGTGGACATAGTTAGTGATGAAGGCATTTCGAAATATGTTAAACCTTTTATTGATCAAGACAAGGTTTTGATATATGAAAGGTAGTATTGGCGAGTGACGGTTTCGAATTAATTTATCGATTAGCAAGTGCAGAGGTTGCTTCGCTATCGCTCGCAATGACGCTTTTTTATTATCCTAAAAGGTTCCCTGTAAACTCCATGCGTATTTTGGTTTGGAATCCTTCGATGGTTTTGAAGATTTCTTTTAGGGTTACGCGTTCGATTTTGGTAAGGGTTTCGGGGTCGATATAGTTATCGGGGGCGGTTTTGTCGCGGATGATTTGGATAGCTTGTTTGCGCAGGCGCATACCCATCAGGTAATAGTACGATTGAATGAGCTCCTGGTAAGCGGTTTCGGTAAATACGCCTTTCTTCATTAGCGCTTTGAGGCGTTCACCTGTATTAACCTCGAAAATACGGTTTTTGAGGGCGTACACGCGGGCCAGATCGACAATGGGCGTCATAGTGCGTTTGATATCGAAAACCTCCTGGCTGCCTTGTGTAAAGGTTTTGATGTTTTTAAAGAAGGTAAGGGGCGGCTCGTATTGCAAAGCGTTTTTTGCCATGTGGAAGAACAGTTTTTCCATAGGCTTTTGCAGTTCTTCGTCGAGGAAATCCTTTAGCTCGGTCATGATGCTTTCGTCGCCGTAAATGGAGCGGCAATCGAAAAAAGTGGAGAATTTGATGACGCTTTCGGGCACGCTCTCGGCCATCCAGCTCATGTAATTGCGTTTCCAGTAAGACAGTGAATGTGTCCACTCGGGGTTTTGAGCCATATAGCCGCCTTCGCAGTACACAAAGCCGATAAAGTTTAACTTGTCGGACACTATGCGCGCAAATTCGAGGAAGTAGGCCCTCACCTCTTCGCGGTGTTCGTTGGCTTTGTCTTCGTAAATAATGGCGTTGTCCTGGTCGGTTTTAAAGGTTTGTTCTTTGCGGCCCTCGCTGCCCAATACCATAAAAACAAATTTGGCCGGCGGCGTACCCAATTCTTCTATCACACTCTCAATCACCTTTTGGGCAATTGTATCGGCAACGGTAGTAATTACCTGGTTCACAATTTCGGCGTTGACGCCACGGCCCAGCAGTTGGGTTACCATTTGCGGCACGGCATCCCATTTGCGTTTCAGTTCGTCAACAGAAATAGCCAACTTTACTGATTGTATAAACACCATGGGCGATTGTGCCTGGTCGCTTAATAATTTACTGCGGCTGATAGAACCCACAAACACGCCGTTTTTTTCGATGAGCAAATAGCGGGTTTTGGTGCGGAACATCATCAGGAGTGCCTCGTACACATAAGCATCCAAACTGATGGACACGATGGGGTTATCCATAATGTTTTTGACCGGATCGTTGGCATTGCCGGCTTTGGCTACCACGTTATCCCGCAAGGTAATATCGGTTACATAGCCGATGATTTTTGAGCCGCCATCGTTAACAAAAATACAGCTGGTTTTATGCGCGGCCATTTTACGGGCCACTTCGTATATGGGTGTATCGGCACTGCAGGAGAGCAGGTCGCGGTACTCGATGCTTTCAATTTTGCGTGAATAGAGCTGCTCGGATGCTACATAGCTTTCCTCGAAAGTGGCCGGGTGCTTAAAAAAATGCGCGAACTCTTCGTTGAGCATCTGCCTGCCAAACTCGGATGAAAAATATTGAAAAAAGTCGTCGTAGTCGCGGCAAAGCGCCCTAAAATCGCGGCGATGCAAAAAGTAGACCGTGGTGCCTTTTTTGGCGATGACGGTACGAATGGACATGCGGCCGTTGAGCAGTACCGATATGCCGCCATAACAATAGCCGGGTATATGAACCTGCAACTGGCGTTTGTTTTGGGCGCTATCGTAAAAAAAAGATTCGTATTCGCCTTCAACAATCAGGTCGACGCCACGCAGTTTGGTGATTTCCTGCTGGTAGATCAAGGTATCCTTACTGTACCAAACTTCCTGCAATTGTGGGGCCACCTGTTGCAAAACCTCCTCGGGAAGCAAGCTGAACGGTTCGTGCTGTTTTAAAAATTCCAACCTGCTCATCATAACCAATATGCTATTAAAACGGTTATTACTATCAAAAATAACATGGGTAGTGCACAGCCGCTTTGCAATACCGGCTTTTTGGCTTTTAACCTGTCGGTTTGTTGTTTGGCTATCTTTTCATCGGTAATGTTGCCCATACGTTGCAGCTCAAAAAAACTTTCGGCTGTAGCCAAAGCATCGGTAATGGCGTTATGCTGGTTGGGCAATTGTTTGTTGAACAATAAGCTGTACAACTGGCTCAACTTTAAATGTTTTGTGCGTGGGCTGCGCAAAAAGTTTTCGGTAGCCAGCATGGTACAAAACATGGGCAGATGGTCCATTGGTTGCGGTATGCCTGTGCGATAAAAATCGACGCCGGTGATGTGGTAATCCAACTCCATAAAATGCCCAACAACCAAAGGCTGGTATTTGTTCAGGTCGTCGGCCAAGAGGGTCATAATATCTTTGCGGTATTCGCCATGCATGTTCAAAAAGCTGCGCGTAATGCCGTGGATGTTGAAGGCCTCGACACTGATATCAAAATCGTCATCTTTAATATAATGGTCTTCGCGTTTTACTTCCACCTCGTCGGCAGTGTAAACTACCCAGGATATTTGCACCGCGTGGGGCCAATTGCTGTCGTCGCTATATGGCAGGTTCCAGTTTTTTGGCAGTCCTGAAGTTTCGGTATCTATAAATAACAAATATTTTTGCACGGAATAAAATTAGAAAATATTTGTTAGGTTAGTGTGAACTATAAGTTTAATACAATTGTATGACGTTCAAATCAGACATATTTATCCTTCCGGGACTGGGAAATTCGGGCGAACAGCATTGGCAAACGCATTGGGAACGCCAGTATGGTTTTAAGCGCATAAACCAAAGCGAATGGGACGCGCCTGTAATGGAAACATGGATAAGCACCATTGACGAGGCCTTAAAGCCTTATGATTTGCAAAATGTGATATTGGTGGGCCATAGCCTGGCCTGCAGTACTGTTGCTTTTTGGGCTGCAAAATATGGCCGTAAAATAAAAGGCGCTTTGTTGGTTGGCCCAAGCGATACGGAAGCCGATACCTACCCTCCGGGCACTACCGGCTTTAAACCGATGCCGGTATACAAACTACCCTTCGCGAGTATTACCGTGGCGAGTACGGATGATTATTATGTAAGCCTTGAGCGGGCCACTTATTTTGCCAATTGCTGGGGAAGTAAACTGGCCACCATAGGCAATGCAGGGCATATCAATGTGGCATCGGGATATACGGTTTGGGATGAAGGGCTGGAGTTTTTGAAGGAATTGGATGGATAAGTGTTGTTTGTGGTAATACAAACAACGACAGAGTGCAAAAAAATAGCGATGGGTTTTAGGCCATCGCTATTTTTGTAATCGTTGGTATTTTTTTACAATTTTAAGCCGTAAGCAATACGCAGACCTACCAGGCCGTAGTTATCGCCCTGACCGGAGAAGTTTTCGTAACGTAAACCTACATCTAAGCCTTTAACATTGGCATAACCAATGCCGGGAGATAAGATGAGTTTGATATTATCGGCATAGCTTGTTTCGAAGCCGGCACCAACCTCGCCACTGAAATAAATATTACTGGTGGCGAAATACTTCATACCTAATTTAACCGGCACAATGCCTTGTGCGCTTGGTGTAACGCCGTTGAAAGATTTGGCAAATACATTATAGTACCCCGAGGTAAGCATGTACGAGATATTTGATTTGGTATCGTACTGCAACCTGGCGGTACCGCCTAATTCAAAATTGGAGAAACTGTTAAGATCGCCGGTAGGCAGGCCTGCTTCTACACCAACGCCGAGGCGCCATGTATCGCCGGGATTAGAGGTTTGTGCTTTAACATTTGATGCGAACAATAGGGCCACGGCTGCAAAGGCTGACGCGATCCACTTGGTTGACTTTTTCATGATAATTTTATTTTTAGTTTGAATAAATGAACTGTGTTATTTGCAGTTCGGGTAGGCTTTACGCAAACATATTGCCAAAATTGCAGTTTTAAGGGCTTTTTATGGTCAAACTGCTATTAATCAATGCTTAGCAAGGGCTGTGCTGCGGGGCAATATTTTGGCTCTGATGCACTAAATTGTTGACGAAACTGTCTGCATTTGTTGACGGTTTTGGGATTTTCATATCAAATCCACAAAAGGACACACCCCTCCGCTTCCCGAAAGAAGGTCGGGACAAGCTCTCTTAAGAGGGGAACTTTTAGGGTAAAAAAAATAGCGATGAGTTTGAAACCCATCGCTATTTTTGAAAGAAAATATTCTGTTTATTTTAAAGAAGCCGATACTTTTTCGGCAGCTTTTAAATGGTCTTCTATTTTCGATTGGTATTTTTCAACAACATCCCTTATTTCAGTATAGTTGCTGGTTTTGTTGATTTCGAATAATTCGGCGGCATCTTTGTGGCCCGAAACCATTAATGCCATATAAGCTTTGTCGAAAGCGGCACCTGTTTTCTTAGACAGGCTGTCGAGTATGGTTTTGTGGTCGTAATCAACGGTATCGCGAACGATAACAAATTTGTGTGCAGCTAACGAATCGACATCGGCACCCATAGCAGTATGGTCGGTTATCATCATATCAGCGAAAGCGGTAACATCGGCATTGGTAGAGTTCTTTTTGGCGATTTTAGACGCGTCGATTTCTACTAAGCCACCTTCGTGGATGGTTTTGATAAATGTTACTCCGTTGATATCGACTTTAGTTTTTGTAGCGTACGAATTTCCCCTTCCTTCGGTGCACGATTGCAGTGTCCATACTCCGGTTAATATTGCAAGGGCTAAACTTAGTTTTTTCATTATAGCGTATCGTTTGGTTGTTTGTGGCAAAACTAATAATAAATAGTGTATAGGCGATGGCTTGGTTGAAAATTTTTGAATGAAAATCGAAGCTCGCGTCTCTATTTAAACTTATGTTTTAGCGCGGCCAGTTTTGCGGCCATATCGGTTTCGGGTTCGGGTTGGCGCTCGCGCGGTTTTGGCGGCACGGGTTTTTGGTATGTTGGTTTGGTATAGGATGGCTTTGGGGCCGCAGGTTTGGGCGTTTCGTTTTCCTTCATGCTCAAGGCGATGCGCTTGCGGTTGATATCCACATCGGTAACCGTAACCTTTACCTTTTGGCCTACTTTTAATACCTCGTTGGGGTCTTTGATGTAGCGGTTGGTAATCTGGCTCAGGTGTACCAGGCCATCCTGGTGAACGCCGATATCCACAAAGGCGCCAAAGTTGGTGATATTGGTTACGATGCCGGGCAATTGCATGCCTGTTTTAAGGTCCTCTATTTTATTGACGCCATCGGTAAAGCTGAAGGCTTCGAACTGTTCGCGCGGATCACGGCCGGGTTTAGCCAGTTCGGCCATGATATCGGTTAGCGTGGGCAAACCAATTTCGGTACTCACATATTTTTGCAGCGGGATGCGTTTGCGCGCCTGCTCATCTTTCATCAAATCTTCCACCGTGCATCCGGCATCTTTGGCCATTTGCTCTACCAGGGCATAACGCTCGGGGTGTACAGCACTGGCATCCAATGGGTTTTTGGCATTGCGGATGCGTAAGAAGCCTGCAGCCTGTTCAAAAGCCTTATCGCCCAAACGGGCCACCAGTTTCAGGTCGGCACGGCGTTTAAAGGCTCCGTTTGTATTGCGGTAATCCACAATATTTTGCGCCAGTTGCGGGCCGAGGCCGGATACATAAGCCAGTATCTGTTTGGAGGCTGTATTCAGCTCCACGCCTACCGCGTTCACACAACTCATTACTGTATCATCGAGCGAGGTTTGTAGTTTGGTTTGGTCGACATCGTGCTGGTACTGGCCTACGCCGATGGATTTAGGGTCGATTTTAACGAGTTCGGCCAATGGGTCCATCAGCCTGCGGCCTATGGATACCGCGCCGCGTACGGTGATATCTTTATCGGGAAACTCCTCGCGTGCTACATCGGATGCGGAATAAATGGACGCGCCGCTTTCGTTCACCATCACAATGGCAATCCCCGTCAAGTTAAGCCCACGGATAAACGTTTCTGTTTCGCGACCTGCCGTGCCGTTACCTATCCCGATAGCTTCAATATTGTAACGTTCGCACAGGTGTTTTACCGTCTTTTCGGCCTCAGCCAAGCCACCCGCGCCGGTGTGCGGGAATATGGCCGTGCTTTCGAGCAGTTTGCCCTGCTCATCCAAACACACCACTTTGCAGCCTGTACGGAAACCCGGATCGACAGCCATTACACGTTTTTGGCCAAGAGGCGCGCCCAATAATAACTGGCGCACATTTTCGGCAAATACTTTGATGGCTTCTTCATCGGCCCGTTTTTTGGTGAGGAGGCGCACTTCGGTCTCCATAGACGGTTTGAGCAGGCGCTTATAACCATCGGATATGGCCAGTTTTACCTGCGCCGAAGCATCGTTATTGCCTTTAATGAATTTACTTTCTAAGATGCCCAGGGCATCATCTTCGGGTGGCTGCATATCGAGCCATAATATTTCTTCCTTTTCGCCGCGGCGCATGGCCAGTATGCGGTGCGATGGCGCGGTTTTTACAGGCTCGTTCCATTCAAAATAGTCTTTGTATTTAATGCCTGCTTCTTCTTTCCCGGCAATTACTTTTGATTCGAAGGTGCCTTTTTCGATAAACAGGTCGCGCACACGGCTGCGTACTTCGGCATCTTCGCATATGGTCTCGGCCAAAATATCGCGGGCACCGGCCAGGGCTTCTTCAACATTGGCTACACCTTTTTCTTCGCTGATGTATTTGGCGGCTTCGGCATCCAGGTCGATACGGTTTTGTGTGATGATGGTATCGGCCAGGGGCTGCAGACCTTTTTCGCGGGCCGCGGTAGCCCGTGTTTTGCGTTTAGGGCGATATGGCAGGTAAATATCCTCCAATATGGTCATGCTTTCGGCGGCGTTTACCGCTTGTTCAAGGTCGGGGGTTAATTTGCCCATATCGGACAGCGATTTTAAAATGGCCTCGCGGCGTTTGTCCAATTCGCGCAGTTGTTGGGTGCGGTCGCGGATGGCGGCCACCTGCACCTCGTCGAGGCTGCCGGTCATTTCCTTGCGGTAGCGTGATATAAAGGGGACGGTAGCACCCTCATCTAACAAGGCGACGGTGGCGTGTACCTGCTTTTCGGAAATGGAAAGTTCGGCGGCAATTTTTTTATCGTGGGATATCATAGATAGGCATCAGAATTTGAGGTAGCGAATTTGGTGTGTTTCGGGGAAAAAACAAAGGGTTGGCGTGGGATTATTTGGGGGCTGTAGTCGGAGACTACAAGCATAGTCGTTCGTAGACAGAGTCTACGGACAGCCGTCGGTTGATGGATAGGCGACCCTCTCTTCAGCAAGCGGGATAGAGGGTGAAAAAAACTTTGAAGTTGGCTTTATTTATTGCGATGGGTTTTTTCGCTCACTCAAGCCAGGCACAACCCGCTCAAGAGAATAGTTGAAACCCATCGCAATGATGGCAACGGCCGGATAAAAAAGTGTAAAAATTAAAATTATTTACCAAGCGAAACAAAAATACGCCGCGGGTATAACAAGGGCGATTGGGATAATTGTACCCATTTTAACCAAATGAAAAATAATTTACAAATGATTTTAATCACACAATTTTATTAATGCGATACTTAAAAAATTATGGTTGTAGGATAACAATTATTGTCTCAATAATATAGAAATTATAATTTTTTTTTAAGAATTTTTAACTATTTTTCAAAAAAATTATTACGCGAATTATACAGAAAGTATTTTTACCTCTAATGGTACTTTTTGTGTCGGGCCAAGTGGTCTGCGCGCAATACTTGTCGCGTTCGGTAGTAGCCAACCAGGCCGAGACCCTTACCTCGCCAAATTTGATACTTACCTATGTGCTTGGCGAACCTATTTCGGACTTTTTGCCGAACACTACCCCCGGCACCAACGCCCCGATATTTTTAACCGCGGGTTTTCACCAGCCCGACATTGATGTGCAGACCATGCTGGGCACCAACATCTCAAGTTCGTTGGTATTATACCCCAACCCGGCCAGCGGCGGCACTGTGAAATTGGCCTTTAACCATGTACCTGATGGAATCTATACCGTAAACTTAGTTGATGCTTCGGGCAAAATTTTGCAAACACAGTCAGTAACCTACTCCAACCATAATTTTTTTTACCTCACCTTGGATGTTTCCCACTTAGCCGGGGGCATTTATTTTATCAGTGTGGTGAACCAATTGAACTTTCAGGGACAGGTTAAACTTATCAAAATTTAGACAACCCTTACACCTTATATAATGAAGAAAAATCTACTCATCCTGCTCATTTCCGTTTTCGCGTTATGTGGTACGGCCATGGCGCAATCAACCGCATTTAAATACCAGGCTGTAGCCAGGAGTGCCAATGGTGGTTTGCTCACCAACACCGCGCTCAACGTGAGGTTGTCCATCCGGACAAGTGCGCCCGGCGGTACGGTGGAATATCAGGAAACGCAAAGCACCACGACCGACCAATTTGGTTTGTTTAGTCTGGAAGTGGGCAGCGGCACCCCTACCGTGGGCACATTTGCCGGTGTAAACTGGACCAGCGCTCAAAAATACATTCAAACAGAAGTGGATTTAGGGAGCGGGTACGTGGTGATGGGCGTTTCCAAATTATTAAGCGTGCCTTATGCCATCAACTCGTTTAATCCGGGGAATCCGGGTAAAACGGGTGCTACCGGCGCAAACGGAGCAACCGGTGTTACAGGGGCTACCGGCGCCACAGGTAATAATGGAACAAATGGTGTAACGGGCGCAACTGGAGCTACGGGTGCTAATGGCACGAATGGCGTAACCGGTGCAACTGGTGCTACAGGAAACAATGGGATTAACGGTTCTACCGGAGCTACAGGTGCTCAAGGTATTCAGGGTGTGCAAGGTATAACTGGTTCGACAGGTCCAACCGGTGCTCAGGGCATCACAGGTTCAACTGGCTTGACAGGTGCTCCAGGCACTCAGGGTATACAAGGTATAACAGGCGCACAGGGTGTTACAGGTCCAGTCGGTTCAACTGGAACCACCGGTTCGACAGGTGCTACCGGAGCCCAAGGTGTTACGGGTGCGGTCGGCGCAACTGGTTCTACCGGGGCGACTGGTACGACAGGTGCACAAGGTGTTACAGGTGCTCCAGGCATTCAGGGTATACAAGGTATAACAGGTGCACAGGGTGTTCCAGGTTCTATCGGATCACAAGGCGTTACCGGGGCCACTGGTTCAACTGGAGCTACTGGAGCACAGGGCGTTACGGGTGCTACTGGTTCAACCGGTACTACTGGTGCACAGGGTGTTACAGGTTCTATCGGCGCTACTGGAGCACAAGGCGTTACGGGTGCTACTGGTTCAACTGGAGCTACTGGAGCACAGGGCGTTACGGGTGCTACTGGTTCAACCGGTACTACTGGTGCACAGGGTGTTACAGGTTCTATCGGTGCTACTGGTGCACAAGGCGTTACGGGTGCTACTGGTTCAACCGGTACTACTGGTTCAACCGGTACTACTGGTTCAACCGGTACTACTGGTGCACAGGGTGTTACAGGTTCTATCGGCGCTACTGGTTCTACAGGATCACAAGGCGTTACCGGGTCGACCGGGGCCACTGGTTCAACAGGTGCTACCGGCTCGACAGGAGCAACTGGTGCAATAGGCGTAACAGGTGTAACGGGTTCTACCGGTGTTACAGGCTCTATCGGAGCAACTGGTGTAACGGGTTCTACAGGTGTTACAGGTTCCATCGGAGCAACTGGTGTAACGGGTTCTACTGGGGCAACTGGTTCTACCGGTGCAACGGGAGCTACTGGAGTAACAGGCTCTATCGGAGCAACTGGTGTAACGGGTTCTACCGGGGCAACTGGTTCTACCGGGGCAACGGGAGCTACTGGAGTAACAGGCTCTATCGGAGC
>NZ_CAITNG010000134.1 GCF_903893715.1 uncultured Mucilaginibacter sp. | reverse complement strand
GTAGCACCGGTTACACCATTCGAGCGTTATTACCAGTTGCCCCTGTCGCGCCCGTAGCTCCGTTTGCACCGGTAGCACCCGTTTTACCCGGGTTACCCGGATTAAATGAAAATATCGCATAGGGCACGCTCAATAATTTTGAAACACCCATTACCACATAACCGCTGCCCAAGTCTACTTCTGTTTGGATGTACTTTTGAGCGCTCGTCCAGTTTACGTTGGCAAATGTACCCACGGTTGGGGTACCGCTGCCTACTTCTATGCTAAACAAGCCGAATTGGTCGGTAGTGGTGCTTTGGGTTTCCTGGTACTCCACTGTACCGCCGGGCGTGCCGGTGCGGATGGATAGCCTGATGTTCAGGGGCGTATTGGTCAATAAACCGCCATTTACACTCCGGGCAATGGCCTGGTATTTAAAAGCTGTAGATTGTGCCATGGCCGTGCCGCATAACGCGAAGACCGAAATAAGCAGGATGAGTAATTTTTTATTCATTGTATAGGTGATAAGGGTGTGTTTCTAAATTTTGATGAGTTTAACCTGTCCCTGAAAGTTTAACTGATTAACCACACTGATAAAGTAGATGCCCCCCGCCAAATTCGAAACATCCAACGTGAGGTATAAAAAGTTATGGTTGCTGTAGGTAACAGATTGTGTTTGTAGGATTTTGCCCGACGCATCAACCAGGTTGACGGTGTAGATACCATCGGGCACGTGGTTAAAGGCCAGTTTTACCGTACCTCCGCTTGCCGGGTTAGGATATAATACCAATGAACCCGATATATTGGTGCTTAATAAGGTCTGCACATCAACGTCCGGCTGGTGAAAACCCGCGGTCAAAAACAGGGGTGCGTTGGTGCCGGGTCCTGTGTTTGGTAAAAAATCGGAAATAGGTTCGCCCAATACATAGGTGAGTATCAAGTTAGGCGATTTAACGGTTTCGGCCTGGTTAGCCACTACCGAACGAGACAAATATTGCGCGCAGGCCACTTGGCCAAAAAGCAACACAACAAGGGGGAAAAACAGGGTGCGTAAAAGTGCCTTCATAACTTGTTAAAATATAGTCAAAAAATTAAAAAAAACAAACAATTTTTAGATTTTCAAAAGGATAATTTTTTATTCTTTGATTTATTTTTTTTAGTTTTTTTTAAAATCTTTGTTGAAATTAATTTTTTTGAAAACATATTTATCGTTTGGTTAAAGTCTGGTGAAATTTAAAAAATGCTGTTGATTAGCCGGATAACAAAAAACAGTTGAACGAGGTCAAAAAAATTATTTTTTTGAGAATTTTTAAGATGAGATAGCTTTTGCTTTGATTGGAAAAACGCGTGCGCAGGCGTTGGGGAAATAGCTTTTGGGGGAAGCATTTGGAAGTGGCTACGGTTGTTGATGACATTCCGATATCTGCCGAGACCAACACGGCAGGGTCGTGCTTTTTATTATATCTTTTGTAATTTTTGTAATAATAAATTATTCGTCGTATATTGCATGTAATTTGCAATAAAACACCTTTTTGTGCCCTGGAATGCTGTTGAGGCGTTGGACATGGCTGTGATTTAGGGTAGCCCCTGACGGGGCATTTTTATCGCATTTCTAACAAAAAACCAACAATTATAAATATGAAAACGATTGATGCGTTTACTTTAACACCCAAACAACAACGCTTTTGCGATGAGTATTTGATGGACATGAACGCTACCCGGGCGGCCTTGCGGGCGGGGTATACGCAGGCCACGGCCATGAACGGGCAATTGATGGAAATGCCCAAGATACAGGCTTATTTGAAGGAGCGGACGGCCGAGGCGAGTAAGAAACTGCAGGTGAGCCACGAAACGCTTTTGGGCGAACTGATGAAAGTAGCTTTTGCCAATATGGGCGATTATTTTGGGGATGATGGGCGTGTGAAGGCCATGGGCGACATATTGGATGATAAAAAGAGCGCGATATGGAGTTTGAAGGTTTCGGAAGGAAAATATGGCACTACCGTGCAATTGCGCTTACACAATAAACTGGCGGCTTTGGAAAAAATTGCCAAACACATTAAGTTTTATGAGGTGGAGCAAAAAGCGTCGGAACCACAGGAGGCGGTTTATGTGGACAAAGGAGACCTGAACGAGGATGACCGCTTTGAGGATGACAGTATTGATGCGCTGGATAAGGATCTGTACGATAAAAAGGTGAAGCTTGAAACGCTGCAAAGGGAATTGTACTTAAAGGAACGCGATTTAAAGCAACGGGAGGCGGATTTGGCGACAAGGGAGGAGGGTGTTCGGGCCGCCATCGCTCCAGCTTCGTCGGCTGAAACGGCTAAAACGGCTGAAGTTGTTAAAAGCGTGGTGGCCGAGACTCCTAAAGCTGCGCCGGGGCCTTATGATAAACCGGTAGCCGGTGCTGAAAAACCAGCCAATGTGAACTCCAATAAATTTAACGAGCCTATTGGTTACCGTCTGGAGCAGCAGCGAAATTTGAGCCGCGCAAAGCCGGAGAAGTATTATTTTGGGTGGAAGTTGTGAGTTATTGGTTCATTGGTTCATTGGTTCATTGGTCCTGTCTGGGGGTTATTTGGTTGGCGGGTTACCTGGCGCTTGTGACTGGCGCGCAGCGATTGCTTCGTCGTACCTCCTCGCAATGACGTGGTGGTGGATGGTTTTTTGAAACACCCATATTTTGGTCATTGGTCATTGGGTCATTAGTTCATTAGTCCTGTCTGGGGGTTATTTGGTGGGCGGGTTACCGGTCGCTTGTGACTGGCGCGCAGAGGTTGCTTCGTCGTACCTCCTCGCAATGACGTGGTGGTGGTTGGTTTTTTGAAGAACACCCATAAATACCCATGAGTCCCGATAGCTATCGGGACGCAAAGCGCAGAGAGCGTGGCGCATGGCGTAAGAGGGAAAAGTTTGTTTAAGGAACACCCATAAATACCCATGTTTTGGTTCATTAGTTCATTAGTCAT
>NZ_CAITNG010000133.1 GCF_903893715.1 uncultured Mucilaginibacter sp. | reverse complement strand
CCAGATTCGCTCTTAAATTCCTATTTGGCGAAATCTAAAAAATCGCCCAAAAGACAATGACCCCCGTGCTGGCGCACGCGTGCCGTGGCTGTCTAATCGTAAGCTTCCCGCATCCGCAGTAATTCGATAACCTTTAAATTTGTGAAAACTAAGCCCTATCTTTGTATTAACAAGGTTAGTTATAGTTCTGCGACGGCCTAAACAGCCCTTTCGCGGGTAAGCTATAACTACCAAAGCTAAAGCCGTTAAGCCTCAAACGTGGGACTAATCCTCCCGACCTTTGAAATGACTTAATGGCTTTTTTATTCTTCGTCCCAACGTGCACAGTAAATCTTCCCATCCAAAAAATCCAACATCAGACTTCCGACCTCTGACGTCCGACTGCAGCCCCTACATCGGGTGCACAAACCTGATCAAGTTTAAACCGGTAACGCTGTGCGGCATACCAACTTTGTGCGTATGCGTGGCCACAATAAAACCTTCGCGCAGGTCGCCTTTAAAGCCGTCGGGTACGGTATTGCCTTCTTCGGTATAGTATGTTATGCCATCCGGGTCAACGGCAACCACAACGCCGGTATGGCCGGTGGTGGTGCTGTCGCCATCGCCAAATACCACAATGGAGCCTACCATGGGCACGGTGGTGCTGGTGGGCCAAACCGGGTCGGCATGAAAGTTACGCGCCATCTGCTGGCTGTTGAGCGAGTACAGGTGTTTGGCTTTTAGGCCGAGGGCAGGGTTCACTTCGGCGTAAGCTTGTGTCCACACCACAATGGCGGCGGCGGCGCACCATGGGTCGGGCTTAACCCAACCTGTCGCGGCAATTTTGGCGGCGTAGGCCGGGTCTTTAAATCCCTGGTTGGGCTGAATTTCTTCCTGGCCGTTATAGCTCTGCGCTATCCGGGCAATGGTGTCTCCGATGGTCATCTTTTTGTTGTAGGTTTTTAGGGTTAATCAAATAGTATGCACCGGGGAATGCACAGGTTCAATATACAAAATGTTTTGGATATTTCCGTTACAGCAACTTGTCCCAACCGTTTTTCTTTAAAAAGTCGGGCGTCAACAAGTTGAGTATGGCACTGCCAATAACGGGTGTCATTTCTTCTACAATAAGTTGCGCGTTGCTTTGCTTGTCGATGATATTGGTATAACCGCCGTTCAGTTTTTTGTTTGTTACCAAACTATTGATAATAGATTGCGACAACGGGTGCATAGCCGAAGTGCCCATTAAGTAGGCATAACTGGTTACATGCTGAAATACCAATTGGTATAAAAACAGCATCACGTTCTCCAATTCGCCCACAATAAGGGTAAGGGCTTCAAAGAGTTTTTCTATCCATTGCTTGTCCACCGGCAAACTCGCCAGTTTTTCGCGCAGGTTGTCCATAAATTGGTCAATGGTTTCTTCGCTGGCAAAGTCTTTCAGCAGTATATTGATGGCATCAACAATCAACGCGGCTATAGTGCTGTTCACGTTCAGTTTTTTGAGGAGGTCTTCGGCACCTAAATCCACAAAGAGCTGCAATACCGCGGCGGCGGAAGGGTTGGCGGCATCCACAATATTGATTTGCCCGGGCAGGGGTTGTACCTGCGGCATAATCTGGGTATAAAGCCCGCCTTGCGGATAAGGCGCGGTGCCCTGCAGGCTTTGCTCAACTACAAGCGCCACCAACCCCTGGAACAATACCCCTGGTTTTAAAAAGGGATAATACAGGTAAGGCACCTGCTGCACCAAATCGGGCTCCCAGCCATGCGGTACAGGGTCCAACCTGTTCCAGAAACGGATAGTACGTGTACCCATCAGGTTGCTGTGGTGTTCAGAAAACGCCTTGTTGCCCGGCGTAGCCCCTGCTGTCGGCATGGCGGTAACGATAACGCTGCCCGATGGGTTCCATTCGGCTTGCATTTCATCTATATACAGCGCCAACACCGCCGACATGGCACCGCCCAGGCTATGCCCGGTTACCACCAGCTTTACTTTATCCTTTTCGTCCCAAAACCTCGACTTCAAAAAATCGACTATAGTTAAAGGCGCGGCTGCGTTCAACGCATTCCCGTTAAGCGATAGCAAATGGTTTAAGCCAAGGCTTGTCCCGTTCGATACCCTTGGCGCATCGGCCGGAACTTCAACAGCGCTCAGGTCGGGATGCAGCACATCGGCCCAGGGCACCATGGTGCGCACATCAAAATCCTCCACAAACCAGCCATACTTTGAAATGGGGTTGGTAGCCGATGTCGCGATGACGTATTGGTTGTTAACGGCATTATAGGCTACATACAAAGCATTGGATACAATTTGTTTCGTTGGGTCTTTCGGGTCGGCATCGGTACCGTACGAACCAACAACCGGCCCCCAAACCACTTCCCAAACGCCCATCAGGTTTTGTACGTTATCGTTGGTGAGCAGGGCATTGAGCATAGTACTCAGTTCGGCTTGCAGTTGCGCATCCGATGCTTCTTTGTCGCTCACCAGGTTGGCGAACATATTTAACGTAAATACGGTTTGTACAAAGTTGAACGCGGGTTTTTGGCCAATAGTTATCATATAGGTTAAGGTTAAAAGGTTTAGATATAAAATCAATCCAATATAAATATTTTTTTATTATAGATAATAAACTGAGTAATATTTTATTGTTAATTTTTTCCTTTGGATGAACGCAGGCACGATACAGCCATAGTTTTTCCAAGTATTTTTTTTCGGTGTAGCAAATTATGTGGATATTGTATGGAACAAAAAAAAGGAATAAGGAGCAAAGAACAAGGACTAAAAAGCGTGGGATCTTTCCTGCTTTTCCCCCTTGTTATGCATTGGTCATTGATATCGCTGGCTACCTTTAAGCGAGGTGTCTATCTGTTGGGCAACGGACAGCACGACGCGGGGCTGAATTACAGCAGTCTCATAATTTGCACATCCGCATATTTACTCATTTGCACATTATTTTGCACCTTTGCGCTATTATGAGCGAGGAACGATCGTTAAATTTTTTAGAAGAGATAGTTGAAGAGGATATCCGTAACGGAAAAAACGGCGGCAGGGTATTAACCCGTTTCCCGCCCGAGCCGAATGGGTATTTGCATATAGGCCATGCCAAGTCCATTTGTTTAAATTTCGGACTGGCCAAAAAATACAACGGCAAAACCAATTTACGTTTCGACGATACCAATCCCGTTACCGAGGATACCGAATATGTGGAAAGCATTAAAGCCGATGTGCGCTGGTTAGGTTTTGAATGGGCGCAGGAGCTGTATGCGTCGGATTATTTTGACCAGATATACGCCTTCGCCGTCGACCTGATAAAAAAAGGCCTGGCTTATGTAGATGACAGCACCGCCGAAGAAATCGCATCCCAAAAGGGCACACCTACCGAACCGGGTGTGGCGAATGCTTACCGCAGTCGCACTGTTGACGAGAATTTGGCTTTGTTTGCCGAAATGAAAGCGGGCAAATACCCCGATGGTGCAAAAGTATTGCGCGCCAAGGTGGATTTGGCATCGCCAAATATGCTGATGCGCGACCCCATCATGTACCGCATTAAACATGCGCACCACCACCGCACCGGGGATAAGTGGTGCATCTACCCCATGTACGATTTCGCGCACGGGCAAAGCGATTCGATCGAGCAGATCACACATTCTATCTGTACACTGGAGTTTGTGCCCCACCGTGCCATGTACGAGTGGTTTATCGAGAAACTGGGTATATTCCCATCGCAGCAATACGAGTTTGCGCGCTTAAACATGACCTATACCGTAATGAGCAAGCGCAAGCTGCTGCAACTGGTAAACGAAGGCCATGTTGATGGTTGGGACGACCCCCGTATGCCTACGCTGAGTGGTTTCCGCCGCCGTGGTTATACACCGAGCTCCATCCGTGAGTTTTGCGAGCGCATCGGTGTAGCCAAACGCGAAAACATGATAGACCTTAGCCTGCTGGAGTTTTGCATCCGCGAGGAGCTGAACAAAACCGCCTGGCGCCGCATGGGCGTGTTGGACCCGGTGAAGCTTATCATCACCAACTATCCCGAAGGTGCCGAAGAAACACTGCATGGCGAAAACAACCCGGAAGTTGAGGGTGGCGAAGGCGGCAGGGATATTCCTTTCAGTCGCGAGCTGTGGATAGAGCGCGAGGATTTTATGGAGGAAGCGCCGAAGAAGTTCTTCCGCCTTGGGCCGGGTTTAATGGTGCGGTTAAAGAATGCCTATATCATCAAAGGCGAAAGCTGTGTGAAAGATGCTGAGGGTAATATCACCGAAATACATTGTACCTATATCCCCGAATCAAAATCGGGTAACGATACCAGCGGGATTAACGTAAAGGGCACCATCCACTGGGTGAGCGTGCCGCATGCCGCTACTGCCGAAGTGCGCCTGTACGACCGCCTGCTGAAAGTGGAAGACCCAAGCGAAGAAGAAGGTGATTTTAAAGACTATCTGAATCCCGACAGCCTGAAAGTAATTACCGCCTACCTCGAACCTGATATGGCCAAAGCCGAAACGGGCAAGGGCTATCAGTTTATCCGCAAAGGGTATTTCTGTTTGGATAAAACCTCGACTGCCGACAATTTGGTATTTAACCGCACGGTTACTTTGAAGGATGGGTGGGTGAAGAAGTAATTGTCAGCCCCTCCTAAATCCTCCCCAGTAGGGAGGACTTTGAAAAGTCATAAGGTTTTTGTATTTTTGAGTTAAAGCACTTGTAATATGGATGTTGGCGCTGTAAAGCTACATTTGATAGAAGAACTATTAAAAGTTGAAGATACTTCTGTATTAACGGAACTGGAACTGGTATTTGCAAAAAATAGGGACACATCACCCCGTAAAAGTTTTATGGATATTGAAAATTCCATGACTTTAGAAGAGGTGAATGAGTTTGAACGCATTATAGAAGAAGGCTGCGAACAAATAAATCCCGATGACTGGAAGTAGTTGTTTATTAGATACCAGTATCATTATCCACTCTTTTAAAGATACTTCTATCAAAAAACGATTTGATTCATTTGCGGAGATATTTGTTCCTTCGATAGTTGCAGGCGAATTATACTTTGGTGTTTACCGTTCCGCAAATCCAATCAAACGTCTTGCTGAAATGCAGGCATTTCTCGTAAATTGTACGCTACTGACTGTAGACGCTGAAACAGGGAATTGCTATGGAAAGATTAAGACTGACTTGTATGCAAAAGGCAAACCCATCCCTGAAAATGATATTTGGATAGCGGCAGTATCAATTCAACATGATCTACCACTTTTTACCGCTGATAAACATTTTAAGGAAGTGCAGGGTATTGCACTTGTATAATAATTGATAGGTGTTTTCTACTACGGGTTCAACCGGTTAAACACTTCCCTTAATTCTTCGGCGCCAACTTTGGCCCTTACTTCGCTAAAGCCGAAGGTCAGTTCATTTTTGCCATCGGCCAATTGTTCAAATATCGATGCAATAAATTCGCTTACAGGCGGGGCGCTATCGTGTAGCCCCTTGCCGCCAAGGTCGGTATTGAGGGCTGGCGGAATACATTCGATCACCTCGATGCCTTTATCCTTCAACAGGTAGCGGATGGAATGCGTATACGAATGGAAAAACGCCTTGGATGCTGAATACACGGGCACTTTTGCAAAGGGCACAAACGACAGGCCCGAAGTTACGTTGATGATGGTTTTAAGCGCCGGCAACCCCACAAAAAGGGATATCAAATGGATAGGTGCTTCAATATTGGTGGCAATCTCCGTTTTGGCGCGCTCAAAAAAGTCGGCATCGGTAATGTTCATCCAATTTTGTATGCCGGCATTGTTTACCAACACGTTCAGGTCGGAGTGCTCGGCTTCCACCCATTTTAACAGGGCCACGCGCTCAGCTTCAACAGACAAGTCGCACACTTTGATGATGATGCCGGCGTGCTTATCGGCAACCTCTTTTAAAACCGACTCGCGCCTGCCGCAAATGATAACGGTATTGCCTTCTTTTATAAAGCGTTCTGTTAAACCCAGGCCAATGCCGCTGGCACCGCCTGTGATGAGTATTTTATTGTTGGATAGTTGCATGTTGTAAATGGTTAAGGGTAGCTCCTACGGAGCAAATAATGGTTTGTTATTGTTTCTACAAACAGGTAGCCCCTAACGGGGCAGTTTATTTCTTTTCATAAATCAAAGTCCTCCCTACCGTGGAGGATTTAGGAGGGGCTTACCTCCAGGCCTTAAACTGATTGATCAACCCATTGGTCGAACTATCATGGCTGGTCACTTCAGCATCGTTGCGCAGTTCGGGCAGTATCTTGCCGGCCAGTTGCTTGCCCAGTTCAACGCCCCATTGGTCAAAACTGTAGATGTTCCACATAATGCCTTGTACAAATATCTTGTGCTCGTAAATCGCGATAAGCGAACCTAAAGAGCGTGGCGTAATTTTCTTGACCAGGATTGAGTTGGTGGGCCTGTTGCCTTCAAATACTTTGAAGGGGGCTATCTCTTCTATCTCGTGCTCGGTTTTGCCGGAGGCTTTTAGTTCGACGATTACCTCATCTTCTGTCTTGCCGTTCATCAAGGCTTCGGTTTGGGCGAAGAAGTTTGACAGTAACAAGGTATGGTGCTCACCAAGCGGGTTATGGCTTTGGGCGGGTGCTATAAAGTCGCAGGGGATGAGTTTGGTGCCCTGGTGTATCAGTTGGTAAAAAGCATGCTGCCCGTTGGTGCCCGGCTCGCCCCAAATGATGGGCCCGGTTGAATAGTCCACCGTATTGCCGTTGCGGTTAACGTGTTTGCCGTTGCTCTCCATATCGCCTTGCTGAAAGTAGGCGGCAAAGCGGTGCATATATTGGTCGTACGGCAATATGGCCTGGGTTTGGGCATCAAAAAAGTTATTATACCAAATGCCGTTGAGCGCCAGTATCACCGGTATGTTCTGTTCAAACTCGGTATCCTTAAAGTGATTGTCCATGGCATGCGCGCCGGCCAACAGTTCTTTAAAATTATCGAAACCGACGCTCAGGCAGATAGACAAACCAATGGCGCTCCATAGCGAGTAACGGCCGCCAACCCAATCCCAAAAGCCGAACATGTTGTTGGTGTCGATACCGAATGCCGATACCGCTTTGGCATTGGTGGATAGGGCGGCAAAGTGCTTGGCTATATCTGCTTCTTTTGCACCGGCAGCCAGGAACCATTCGCGGGCGCTGTGGGCGTTGGCCATGGTCTCCTGCGTGGTAAAGGTTTTGGATGCGATGAGGAACAAGGTGGTCTCGGGGTCTAGGTTTTTCAATGCTTCAGCGATGTGGGTACCGTCCACGTTAGATACAAAGTGCAGGTTCAACCGCGTTTTGTAAGCCTTGAGGGCTTCGGTAACCATTACGGGGCCAAGGTCGGAGCCGCCGATGCCGATGTTTATCACATCGGTAATGGCTTTGCCGGTATAGCCCGTCCATGTACCGCTGATGACCGCGTTCGAAAACTCTTCCATGTGAGTAAGCACCGCGTTCACATCAGGCATCACATCTTTACCTTCTACATAAATAGGTGTATTGCTTTGGTTGCGTAACGCGATATGCAGTACGGGGCGGCCTTCAGTCATGTTGATCACCTCGCCCGAAAACATGGCCGCTATTGCCTCTTTTAACATACATTCTTTGGCACACTGTACCAAAAGC
Organism: uncultured Mucilaginibacter sp.; assembly: GCF_903893715.1. Taxonomy (GTDB): domain Bacteria; phylum Bacteroidota; class Bacteroidia; order Sphingobacteriales; family Sphingobacteriaceae; genus Mucilaginibacter. The sequence continues at coordinate 58,656 of NZ_CAITNG010000133.1, read as the reverse complement.
GCGAGTGTTTCTTCGTCGATGCGGTTTTTTGAATAATCGACTAAAATGTCTTCAAATTGGACCGAAAATTTGCTAAAACGGGCTTTATCGTTTTTAAACAAATCTTTTAAATGTATTTCCGACACTTTATCAAAGTGGTCGGACAGGTAGGTATAAGCTTTGGTTTGGGTAAAATTGATTTTCGGCAACATAATTGATAGTGTTTGTCCAAATTTAGCATTAAGCACAATGCCGCCCTAAATTAATTGAGATTAGTTTAAAAACATGGGTAAGATAGTGTTTATTTAACACCCCTACCTTAGTGTTAGTTTTACACCACTTGAATTAAGATTTTGACAATAAAATGTCAAAATAATTTTGATAATTAAAATAATTATTTAGTATCTTTGAATATTCAATAATAAAAACAAGTGATTATCGTCATTTTCGTAAATTAATATTAAACTCATTAGCAATGTTTGAAAAATTGTTCCAACTCATTAAAGATAACGCAGAAAAAGCGGTTATCAACAATCCAAAGATCGCAGAAAAAAACTTCGAATCGATTGTAACAGAGGCATCAAGTACCATTATCGATGTGATGAAAAGCAATATCGAAAGTGGCCGTTTAAAAGACTTGGTTGCCTTCTTCCAACTAAAAGGAATTTACAACAACCCTTTAGTGAACAGCATGGTAAACAAGTTTGCCAATCGCCTCAACAAATACTACGACCTTACACCTAACGTGTCATATAAATTCGCCGAAGAACTGATACCGGCGGTAATGATACAATTGGTACAACAAAGCAAAAACGAGAAAATAAAAGAGTTTAACCTCGGCACGATGTTCTCGCAACTTACCGGCAACCGTACCGACCTGAGCGGCTTGGTAAACGGCATGATGCTGGCATCGTAAAGAACAAGTAAAATTGCTAAATGATATAGTGGCCTGTCGGTGTAAAAACCGATGGGCCATATTTTTTTAATAAAGTTAACAGACGGATTTCCGCTTTTTGATCCTCTGTTTAAAAAAAAGGTCGTTACGCGCCAAAATTTAAATTTTCACATCAACATTTACTCATCAGCGCATTCGCACATTTCCTCATCCGCACATTTGCTAATTCGCACATTTCCTCATTTTTTACTATGTTTGCCACATGACTAAAGAGCAATTGCAGGATTTAAGGGATAGAACAGTTTCCCTGAGGAGGCATCTTTGACATCGACAAGAAGCTTGACGAATTACACACCGAAGAAGCCATAACCATGGCACCCGACTTTTGGGACAACCCCAAAAGCGCCGAAAAAGTACTGGCATCCATCAAAAACAAAAAACAGTGGACCGACGCCTACCAACAATTGGAAACCGTTGTGGAGGATACCGAGGTTACCTTTGAGTTTTACCAAAGCGGCGATGCTACTGCCGAAGAAATGGACGAGCAGTACGACCATGCCCTAAAAATTACCGAAGACCTGGAGTTTAAAAACATGCTTTCGGCCGAAGAGGACCAACTGAGCGCCGTTATACAAATAACTGCCGGGGCCGGTGGCACCGAAAGCTGCGACTGGGCCAGCATGCTGATGCGCATGTACGTAATGTGGTCGCAAAAGCATGGCTATAAAATTACCGAACAGGATTTCCAGGAAGGCGATGTGGCGGGCGTAAAAACAGTTACCCTGCAATTTGATGGCGACTTTAGCTACGGCTACCTAAAAGGCGAAAACGGGGTGCACCGCTTAGTGCGCATATCGCCGTTTGATGCCAATGCCAAAAGGCATACCTCATTCGCGTCGGTATACGTGTACCCGCTGGTTGACGATACCATCGAGATATACGTTAACCCTGCCGATATCGAGTTTGATACCTTCCGCTCGGGAGGCGCTGGTGGGCAAAACGTGAACAAGGTGGAAACCGCCGTGCGTTTGCACCATAAGCCATCGGGCATCATCATCAAAAACCAGGAATCGCGCTCACAATTACAAAACAAGGAGAACGCCATCCGTTTATTGAAATCCCAATTGTACGAGATTGAAATGCGCAAGCGCATGGAGATAACCAACGAGATTGAAGGCAACAAAAAGAAGATAGAATGGGGTTCGCAAATACGTAACTATGTACTGCACCCGTATAAACTGGTAAAAGACATCCGCACCAATTACGAAACCTCAAACGCGCAGGCTGTGTTGGACGGCGACCTTGACGAGTTCTTGAAAGCTTTCCTGATGGAGTTTGGCAGTACCACAAAATAAACTAAAGAACGCATGCTTTTGCCGCTTGCCGGCAATACTGTATATTTAGCCAATATGAACAAAGGCCGCTTGGAAGCTTTTAGCGACGGTGTTATCGCCATCATCATCACCATTATGGTGTTGGAGCTGCACGTACCCAAAACCGATACCCTGGCCGACCTCGTTTCCTTGTGGCCCATATTTTTAACATACCTGCTCAGCTTTGTGTACGTAGGCATTTACTGGAACAATCACCACCATACCATGCAGGTGGTTAAATCGGTAAACGGAACCATCCTTTGGGCCAACCTGCACCTGTTGTTTTGGTTATCCGTCATCCCCTTTGTAACCGAATGGATGGGCCAAAGCCACTTTACCAAATGGCCGGTAGTAGTATATGGCTGCGTACTCATCATGAACGCTATCGCGTACAGCATATTGGTATTCGCCCTTATCAGGCATCATGGCAAAGACTCCTTACTGGCCAAAGCCATCGGCGACGACCGCAAAGGCAAGTTATCGTTGGTGATTTATTCAGTAGCCATAGCGGTATCCTTCTTTTGCTCCTGGGTGGGTTTTTCGCTCTACATTGTTGTGGCCTGCATCTGGTTTATACCCGACAGGCGCATCGAACGCAAAGTAGTGCACGAAGAACACTAATAAGCTATCCCTGCCTGTTCAAATCGCGCTGCAGTATATCCAGCAACTCGTTCAGTTCGGCTACTTTTTCCATCGAACCCAATTTATCGTACGAACTGATGAGGTTGCGCAATACCCGTTTAATGATTTCCACATTAGAGCAGGGCTCATAATAGTTAATATCCGGCGTTAGGTTCAACTGCTTTAAAAACTGGTCAACATCCCTTTTTCCAAATACCAGGCCCTTGTTAAAAGGATTGATATAAAACAGCACCCCGTTATCTATTTCGCTGCGGCGCGATTCATCGACATAAGCCAGTATAAAATACTGGGGCAGGTTAACACCGTAAATGGGGATATCAAGTTTTTGAGCAATGATGGAGTAGATAATGGCCAGCGACACCTGGTTGCCTTTATGCGTTTCGATAACCTGGCTCAGGTAACTGTTTTGCGGGTCCTGATGGTTGGTGGTATTGCCGTTAAAACCATAGATGTTGTAAAATATATGGTTAATAAGCTTCACCTGGTCGCTGGGGCTGGCCTCATACATCATCTGCAGCCAGATGTCGCGCTTTATCGATTCGAGATAGTTCACAATCTTCTGGTCGTCCAAATCCGGGTATTGGTATTTGTTGATGATAAGCGCGCCATGCAACAAATCGAACGCGCCGCTATGGTACCAAAGCTCTAATTCCTTTTTAAGGGTACCAAATTGTATCTCGTGCACCAGGTTGGCAATACGTTCCTGCTGTATGGCATCAAAGGCTTCGCCAAAGGCATTTTCCAGATATTCTATCACATCCGTACCATACGATATCAGCTTATCGTGCACATGGCCAAATATCTCGGCGTCAGGGTCGTCAAGCAAGCGTATCAGCGATGTTATTTCCTTGGGGTCCATCATTGTAATTATACTAAAATACCAAGCTTTATCAATTATTGCAAGCTTTAACTACTTTTGCTGCGATGAAACTGCGCCTGGCCTTTCCTTACCTATTGCACCGCTTCACCTCAAAAAACCGGCACGGCCTGCATTCGCCGTTCGTTTACAAGCTGTTAGACGAAGTTATTTACGACCGCTCTCCAAAAAAAGCCTACGCCAACCTTAAAAACATCACTAAAATTTTACCTGCCGATGGCAACCGCAAAAATAGCCTCAGGGTTAACCAATTGCTGTACCGCTTGGTTCAATTCCTCCAACCGGCTAACCTCGGCATAGCAACCAACGTCAACAACGTTACCGTCCAATACCTGCAACTCGCTGCGCCAAAAGCCCGGCTCATCAACTGCGACCAAACACCCAACCCACCGGGCGCCCCTCCTTGTTTTGTGTGGGATGCCCATAGCGTCGTTATCCACGCCGAAACCCTGCAGCCAAACACCGTCATCATCCTCACCAATATCCATATCGATGCCGCCGCTAACATAACCTGGCAATTGCTCAAAGCCAACCCCAATACAACCGTCTCTATCGACCTGTTTTGGATTGGCCTCGCCTTTAACCGCCCGGGCCAGGTGAAAGAACATTTTAAGCTGCGTTTTTAATAAATATGCAAATGAGTAAATGTGCGTATGTGCAAATTCCTAATCCGCTTGTTTTTTTCTTGCGCTCGTTTGCAACGAGCGCTTAACATGGTCTTGCGTTTGCAACGCCCTTACCAAATCATCTGCCTTTTACTCCCTCTCCTTTGGAGAGGGCCGGGGTGAGGCGAAGGACACCCCTGCTGCAACACCCACACTCAAAAAGGCATAACTGTCCTGAAAGCCGCTGTTGTAAATATCCTGTCCGCGGTAGCCGCCACCCAGCATCAAAGCCACGTTTTGCATAAACGGTAGCTGATAATAATAGTAAGCATCAATATTCAACCTTTTTTGGTAATCGCTAACACCATAGTTATTGTACGTGTCCAAAATGTACATAAAGTCTATCTGCAAGCGCATCCAGTTGCTCATCATTGTTTTTTGCGGGTCGATGGCATCGCGGTGTTGGCGTTGCAGGTTGTACATCCAGCTACCGTTAACACGCACAAAGCCATAATTGTCTTTCAGCCCTTCCGAGTACCCGGTACCAAACAAGCCCGAATGCAGCTCAAGGCCCAAACTTTCATACCTGTCGGCGGCCAGGCTGCCCATATCGGTATGCTTGCCGCGCGTGTACGTCAGCGTATAAAAGTTGGTGGTAAACTTACCGCTGTCGGTATTAAAGCTGCCATCCGGGTTTAAACTCGGGCCCCGTATCCCGTTCGAGTGGTGCGAGTAAGCCAGGGACAAAAACGAAGGCCGGTCATAATCGCGGTTAAGCCTGAAGTAAAGCGTACCGCCCGGCATATAGCTGGGCGCTTTAACCGGCGCGCCACGGGTATTCAACAGGCGCAGCATTACGCGCGGATTAAATATAAACCCAAAGCGCGAGTTTGGTGTATTAAACAAAACAAAGTTCCCCGCCAAATCAGCAACCAAACTGGTGGGCACCGGATGGCCATACTCGTTGCCAAAGGTGGATAGCCGCGCCGTTTGCAGGTAAGCATCGTCAAACTTTTGGTTGATGACGCGCGTCGCCTTCGCCCTGTCGGCCATGGTATCGGTTGGCAACACCGTTTGCGCTCCCGCCTCAAGCCCAAAAAACAACAAGCAGCAAATAATAAAATGTTTTAGCATAATGGATGTTATGAGTTCATATACGCTTAAAACCCTGCTTCGGTTTGATTATCATTTTGGCCTATTTGTGCCTGGATGTCAGTACGTGATTCTCTCCAAAAATTGAAGGGCTAAAAGTAGGAGTTATTTTAAAGTGCGAATATTTGAGGGCACTTACAAAAAACAAATCTTCAAATGGGTGTATTTTAAATGTTCATTATATTTGAGTGTAAAACAATCTCAATTCAAAATATCCCACTTAAAATTGAATGAAAAATGACCATTAAAGCATGTGTGCCGGTTATCCCGAGCCTCGACCTCAATAAAAGCCTGCGTTTTTGGGTAGACGGGCTTGGCTTTACCGCCGACCAAAAGATGGAACAGGAAGGGCGGCTTGTAGGCTGCATGGTGCATAACGAACAGTTGTATTTTTGGCTCAACCAACGCGCCGGCGACCCCATACCCGAGGCGTACAACGGCATAGGGCTCTATTGGACACCCGCCAACCTTGCCAAAACAAGGGAGCATTTAAAGCAATTAGGCTTTGCGGTATCCGAAACAGAGGAAAGAGACTATGGCCAAACCGAGTTCTTTTTGACAGACGATGACGGCTACTCACATTGTTTCGGGGTTGCAACGAAGGCATAACTTTTATTCACCAAATAAATCGATCTCTTGCGCTCGTTTGTAACGAGCGCTTAACATGGTATCGCGTTTGAAACGCCCTACTTGGCTCATCATAGCGATGGGTTTGAAACCCATCGCTATCCTTATTTTTTCAAAACGTATTCTCCCCAAAAGTCGGTTTGATTATCAATAATATCGGCAGCCGCGGCCCCTTTGCCTGCCATAGATGTTGGTATACTAACTACAGCTATGACATTACTACCAGCCGGATAGATGGTAATATCGTCTCGAGTACTAAATAATCCATTCAATTTTATGTTGTAGTAAAACAGATGATTTTGCGCGAAGGACGGTAAATATTTAAGAGGGATCGATAATTCATAATTTAATGATTTGAATTTATCAAAACGCATCGCTGCATTTATCCCCAAATCGTTATAGACTGATAAAATGGAATCCTCTATCGTTTTAACGCCGGTAATACTTATTTCTTTTGCACTACCAATCAACCGATGGTTCATTGAAAATATTAGCGAGTCAGCCTTTTTCATAAATTCCTTTTCGTTTCGTGCGGCCATCCGTAAATTCAAAGACATAGCAATAGCATCTCTAACCGAGTCTGCCAAAAATGGGAACGCAATTGAAACGCGGTCTTTATCGTTTTTTTTACGCACGCTGCATAAGTATAATGTTATCCCTCCGCCGATTATTTTTTTTATGATTACATCATCCTTGGCCTGAACTACTAAGTACAAATTTTTGTCATCATTCGCCACGGTATAAAATATATCCGTGTTATGATTATATGCCTGAAATTCACCCCATTCATTCACATTCCCGTCAATTTTTACGTCAATTGGTGCGCGAAGATTATGTTTTTGAATATCAGGTAGTTTTTGTGCACTGCTTTGAATTGGAAATAAAACCAATAACATATAAAAACGCAGCTTATTTGGCAGGTTCACAATTAATTTTGTCATGATTTAGGTTTTAAACAACTATAATTAAACAAATGCACCCGCAACAAAGTTGTAATTAGTCCGCTTATGTCAAAACCAAGTTCAACACCACAAAAATCCGAAATCGAAAATTCCTGTCTGCCGACAGGCAGGCGAAATCCGAAATCAACCCACCATGAACTATGATCCATGAACTATAAGCCGTCTTCCATCTTACTTCTTCCATCTTCCATCCTAACAAACTCATACCCCATCTTATTCCAATACTCCAAAGCCCGGGGCAAAACATACTCCAACCGCGGGAAAGCCTTCAAACTATCATGAAAAACCACCACCGAACCATTTTCCGTGGCCGATAAAACATTCTTCAGGCATTGCTCTGGTTTCAGGCCAATATCAAAATCGCCACTTAGCACATCCCACATCACAATTTTAAGGTCGTTGTCGGCAGCTGCCCGCAATGCTTTTATTTGCTCGCGCTTTATGCGCCCGTGCGGCGGCCTAAACAGCGGACTGTGCAGCAATTCATCGCATTTTTTAAAGTTTTCTGTATACGTTTGGGTATCCGTGCTCCAGCCGCGCAGGTGGTTAAAAGTATGGTTGCCAATGGCGTGCCCGGCAGCTTTTACCTGCTCAAATAGCTTGGGATGCTTCTGCACATTATCGCCAATGCAAAAAAATGTAGCTTTGGCATTATAGCGTTTTAAAATTTTTAACACAAAGGGTGTAACAATGGGTATAGGGCCATCGTCAAAGCTGAGATAAATGCGCCGCCGGTCCCTGTCGAAATTCCATATCAAACCCGGGTAAAGCTTTTTTAGGAGTAGCGGGGTCTTTATCAGGTACATTGGTCAACAAAAATCAAATGTAGGTTTAAAATTAGCAAATAATAAATTACATTCAGGCAATATAATGCCGGGTGCTAAAAACAGAACATGAAAACAGGTATACCAAACATACTTCAAGCCAAAAACGCCACCAGGTTGCTTTTTGTTTGTTTATTGCTGATAGCTGCTACGGCATTCAAAAGCAATGCGCAAACAGTTATCACTTTACAAAAAGCGGTACAGCTTACGCTGGATAACAACCTGCAGATTAAACAAGCGCAGTTTAACGAAGCCATTGATGGCGAAAACCTAAAACAGGCCAAATACAACCGCCTGCCAAACCTAACCGGCAATCCGCAGGCTTCGTATAATTTTGGCCGCAGCGTCGATCCATCAACCAACCAATTTGTTAACCAAACCATTTTTGGGTTGAGCGGCAGTATTACTTCGCAGGTGCTCCTTTTTCAGGGAGGTTTGTTGCGCAACCAGATATTGGAGAGTAAGCTTACGCTCGATGTGGACAAAAGCAACATCGCCAAAGTAAAAAACGACCTTACGCTAAGCGTAATCACGGGCTTTTTACAAGTATTGTCCAACCAGGATTTGGTAAAAGCCTCGCAACAACAAATTGATATTGCCAACATCACTTTGGATAGGGCACAAAAGAATTTCGACGTAGGCAACAGCACCCTTGCCGACCTGTCGCAGGCCAAAGCCACCCTTTCAACCGCGCAGTTAAATTTGGTAACCGCCCAAAACCAGTTGGATATTTCCATCCTCACCTTAAAGCAATTTATGGAAATGGACCCCGCTACCGAAATCACTATTGAAAGGCCCGACATCAGTAAGCTTACCGACGTTAGAACACAATACGACGCGTTGACCGTTTTTAACAGCGCCTTAAGCGTTAACCCCGATGTGCACCTGGCCGAACTGCAAAAAGAAGCTGCCCAGCAAAACATAGCCGTAGCAAAAAGCAATTATTACCCGAGTTTGGCGCTGTTTGGTTCAATTGGTTCCAACTACTCTAACGACCGTAAATTGGTTACCGCCGTACCAACCGGTTTGTTCGATAATATCGGCACCGTAAGCGGGACCAACACACCCGTTGTAACACCCGATTTTAGGGAGGTGTTTAATCCCTATCCCTTCGCCCAACAATTTAGCGACAACTTTAACCAGGCCATCGGCTTATCTTTACAGATACCCATCTTCGGCAGGTTTTCGGCCCGCACCAATGTGCGCAAAGCCAAAATAAATTACCAATTGGCGCAGGTAACCGAACAGTTGGCCAAAAACACCCTGAGCAAAACCATCGCGCAGGCTGTGCTCGACTTACGTGCCGCCGATAAAAAGTACGCTTCATCCATACAAACCTTTCAATCAAACAAAGATGCCTATAACGTAACGCAGCAACGCTACGCCGTAGGTTTGGTCAACTCGTTAGATTATAATACATCGCTCATTAATATGAACAAGTCGGAATTTGATATGATTGAGGCCCGTTACGAACTCATCTTCCGCAGTAAAGTGATAGATTATTATCTGGGCAACCCGATAACGTTGTAATTTGAAGTGTTAAAAACAAAAATAAATTCGAAATTGAAAATCCGAAATCCGAAATAAAATAATCATGGGAAAAACTACAAAATATATACTGATCATACTGGGCATACTGATCGTGGTGATCGTTGTTTTAAAACTAACCGCAAAACCCGACCTTACCCAGGTAGCTACCGAAAAAGCAGCCACCCGCAGCATTGTCGAAACAGTTTCGGCAAGCGGTAAAATAAAACCCGAAGTTGAGGTAAAGATCAGCTCCGAAGTATCGGGCGAAATTGTGGAATTGCCCATCAAAGAGGGCGATGTGGTAAAAAAAGGCCAGTTGCTTTGTAAGGTGCGCCCCGATATTTTAAAATCCGGATTCGATCGCGCCGTTGCGTCCTACAATACCCAAAAAGCCAGCGTAGGCAATGCATCGCAAATGTATGCTCAGGCGCAGGCCAATTTCGAAAACTCGCAAGCCAAATACAACCGTAACAAAGAGCTTTTCGATAAAAAAGTACTTACCGCAGCCGAGTTTGACGCGTCAAAAGCAGATTATCAATCGGCAAAAGCCGCCCTCGAAGCAGCCCACCAAAACGTTATCGGCTCAAACTATGGTTTGACACAATCCGAAGCATCAGTTAAAGAAGCACAACAAAACCTCGATAAAACCACCATTTACTCACCGGTTGACGGGGTCGTATCAAAACTATCGGTCGAAAAAGGTGAGCGCGTGTTGGGTACCGTGCAAAACGTGGGTACCGAGATCATGACCATATCCGACCTGAGCACTTTAGATGTAAATGTGGATGTGAACGAAAACGATATCAACCGCGTTGCCATGGGCGATTCGGCCAAAATACAGGTAGATGCCTTCCTTGGTAAAACCTTTATGGGCGTTGTACGCGAAATTGGCAGCTCGGCCAATGTGGTAGGTACCAGTGCCGACCAGGTAACCAACTTTACCGTTAAAGTACGCATAGTGCCCGAGTCGTATGCCCGCCTCATCAAAAAAGACGATAAAAATCCTGTACCTTTTAAACCCGGCTTGTCGGCAACGGTTGATATTCAAACCAACCAAACCAACGCGCTGTCGGTACCTATCCAATCGGTTACCACCCGTGTAGACAAGAAAGATGATACCGGTCCTAAAAAGTCCGATGATAATGCTGCCGCCAAAATCGGTGCCGATGTAGTGAAGGAATTTGTATTTGTTTACCAAAAGAATGGTACCGTTAAACAAATGGCAGTTACCACAGGTATACAAAACGATAGCTATATCCAGGTACTCACCGGCCTAAAAGGTGGCGAGGAAGTGGTTTCAGGCCCTTATTCGGCCATATCAAAAACGCTGAACGATAAGATGGCGGTGGAAAAAGTAGACAAGTCGAAACTGTTTGCAACCGATGATACCAAGAAATAGCTGATATCTGCTTAATAATTGTTTATTTTGTCCTGCTGTTTTGAGCTAACCAATCTCACAACAGCAGGACAATTTATTTAATGGATATTACAGGCAGAAAAAAGATCACCGTAGTAGGTGGCGGCAGTTGGGCCACGGCAAACATCAAAATGCTGAGCGACAACACCGTGGAGAAGGAAATTTACTGGTGGATGCGCAACGCCGAGGCTGTTGAACACATCCAGCAATACAAGCATAACCCCAATTATCTCAGTTCGGTGGAGGTAAGCATACCGGCCAACCACGTTTCCACCAACCTCAAGGACCTGATTGTCAAAGGCGATTTTATATTGCTCAATGTCCCCGCGGCCTTTTTAAAACACGCTTTCGCGGATATTACCCCGGCCGACCTGAAGGGTAAAAAAATCATCTCGGCCATCAAAGGCATCGTGCCGGATGAGAACCAGATCATCGGCGATTTCATGCACCAGCACTACGGCATCCCTTTCGAGGATTTTGTGGTAATGAGCGGCCCATGCCACGCCGAGGAAGTGGCACTCGAAAAACTTTCCTACCTCACCATCGCCTCGCGCGATGCCGACCTTGCTGCCTGCTTTGCCCGCATGATACAAACCCGCTACATCAAAACCAACGAAAGCGACGATATTTACGGCACCGAATATGCCGCCGTGCTCAAAAACATCTACGCGGTTGCCAGCGGCATTTGCCATGGCGTAGGCTATGGCGATAACTTCCAGGCGGTGCTGATATCCAACGCCATCCGCGAGATAAAGAATTTTGTGGACACGGTACACCCTATCGAGCGCGACATCAAAGAATCGGCCTATTTAGGTGATCTGTTAGTTACGGCCTACTCGCAGTTTAGCCGCAACCGCACCTTTGGTAATATGATAGGTAAGGGCTACACGGTAAAATCGGCCCAGTTGGAAATGAACATGGTTGCCGAAGGCTATTATGCAGTAAATTGCCTACACGAGGTCAATAAAACATACAAGGTAAACATGCCCATATGCAGGGCAGTTTATGCCATTTTATACCAAAAACGCTCACCAGCCCTCGAAATGCAACATTTGGCCGAACAATTGAGTTAGCCTAACCGCTAATACTTAATTAGAGGCTCAGTGATGAAAAATTTTGCTTTGATAGGGATACACCTGGGTGCTGCAGTATTATTGCTCAGCGTGGCTTGCAGCAGCCCTGTTACCGGGAAATTAAAAGGTGAGTGGCACTCCACCGATGGCGCTACAATCCTCAAAATAACCAACAAACAATTCACGCTCGACAGCGACTCGCCCTTGCCCGAAGATTACTTTATGAAACAGGACACTATTTACACCTCTTTTGAAGGCAATCTGCCCTACTCAAAATTCGTGGTAAAACAGGTTGACGAGCATCAACTCCAACTCGAATACCCAGACTCGGCTTTGGTGGTGTTTAGTAAGTAAAAAAAAGCCCCGGTTTTCACCGAGGCTTCAAAACTAAAACTAATGCTCCGTTTACCGGAGCTTAAACTAACAACTAAAACCTTCTGCGGCGTTCGCCGGTGCCACCGCCCTGGCGGTCTTCGCGGCGTTTTCCCGAAAAATCGCGGAAACCACCACCCGAACCTGATCCCGAATTGCCATTATAGCCGCCACCGCTTGAGCGTTCGCGGTTAAAACCACCTTCGCGCCTGTTGCCGCCGCCGCTGTAACCGCCTTCACGGCGTTTAAAGTCGCCGCCTTCGCGCCTTTCGCTGGTGCCTTCGCCGCTTACTTCAATGCGTACCGGGCGTCCGTTAAATTCGGCGCCTTTAAAGCCTTCAAATACCTTGGCCGATTCTTCGTTTGGTACTTCAAAAAACGAGAACACCCCTTTCAAGTCTATCTTACCTACAATGCGGCCGCTAATTTTAGCAGTGTTGCAAATGTAGTTCAACAGGTCGCCGCGACTAAAGTCGTCAACCGAACCTAAATTGATAAACAAACGGGTATATTCCGATTTGCCGCCTGCGGGGCGCGGGGCGCGTTCACCGCGTTCTCCTCTTTCGCCACGATCATCGCGTAAGCGATCATCTGCCGGTGCGTTCAAATCAGGGGCATTTTTATAATATTCTAAAAAGCGGTTAAACTCGATAGATGCAAAACGTTTGATGATATCTTCCTTGCTCAGCTCCTTAAACTCGTCCATAATGCGCGGCAGGTACTGGTCAATTTGCTGCTCGTTCACTTCCACGTTGTGTACTTTGTGAACTATCGAGAACAATTGTTTTTCGCAAACGTCAAAACCGTTAGGTATTTCGCCTTTGGTGAATTTCTTGCCAATAACGCGTTCTATCATGCGTATTTTTCCTAACTCTTTGCTGTTGATGATGGCGATAGATACCCCTGTTTTACCGGCACGTGCGGTACGGCCGCTACGGTGGGTATAATTTTCTATCTCATCGGGCAAGGAGTAGTTGATCACGTGGGTAACGTCGTTCACGTCGATACCACGTGCGGCAACATCGGTAGCAATTAACAATTGCAGGCTGCGCTCGCGGTAACGTTTCATTACCTTGTCGCGTTGTTGTTGGCTCAAGTCGCCGTGCAATGCATCGGCATTATAACCATCCTTAATTAAGGCCTCGGCAATTTCCTGGGTCTCAATTTTGGTACGACAGAATACGATACCAAAGATATCGGGATTGAAATCCACAATACGTTTAAAGGCGGCGTATTTATCGCGTGCACGAACGATATAATATTCGTGTTCGATGTTTACGTTACCGGTGTTCTTCTCGCCCATGGTAAGCTCAAATGGCTCATTCATGTATTTTTTGGCGATACGACGTACTTCGGTAGGCATGGTGGCCGAGAACAGCCATGTTTTTTTGTCTTCGGGGGTAGTTGATAAGATACTGTCGATGTCTTCCTGGAAGCCCATGTTGAGCATTTCGTCAGCCTCGTCCAACACCACAAACTGCACTTCCGAAAAGTTAATAGCTTTACGGTTGATAATGTCGAGCATACGGCCCGGTGTGGCAACTACAATTTGTACGCCGCGTTTAATTTGGCGTAACTGGTCAGAAATGTTTGCTCCGCCATATACAGCAACAACGTGTACGTTGGGCATGTTTTTAGCGTAGTTCTTAATGTCGTTGGTGATCTGTAAACACAGTTCACGTGTAGGGCATAGGATGAGTGCCTGAGGATGATTTTCTTCAAAATCGAGCAATTCCAGTAGTGGCAATCCGAAGGCTGCGGTTTTTCCGGTCCCTGTTTGGGCTAATCCGACAAAATCGTTGCTGCCTGTCAATAAAGCCGGTATGGCTTGCTCCTGGATCGGTGTAGGATTTTCGAACCCTAACTCAGAGATGGCATTAACAATATCATGACGGATTCCCAGTTGAATAAATGGGTTCATGAATTATTTTAAAAAACGTACTTAGCGATATTGCTAAATCGGCTGCAAAGGTACGCTTATTTAATTACAAAAGCAACGGGCAGCTAACTTATTGAAATTAAAGCAATTTGATGACAAAGGGCGGGCATTGTGCTTTGATAAAAATGAATTATATTTGATATAAATTGAAAGTTATGGATATACAGGCTGAAAAACTTCATTTAATTAAATGGCTTGCCGACATAAATGAACCGTCAGTTATTAAGCTGTTTGTTGATTTGAAAAAAGAACAGGAAGCTGATTGGTGGGATACCATCAGTGTTGATGAAAGAGCAGATATTGAAGAAGGCCTAAGTCAGGCAGACCGAGGAGAGTTGATCCCACACGATGAAGTTATGGCAAAATATGATAAACGGCGTTCGAAATAATCTGGACAACAAAGGCTGTAAAAGGCTTTGAGAACATAATTAATTACCTGGAAGAAAATTGGACTGAAAGGGAAATCAAGAATTTCATTAAAGAAACAGAGGAAGTATTAGCTTTACTTAAAGAGCATCCCGAAATGTTTCAAAAATCAGTTAAGCATAAAACACTTCACCGTGGGTTATTGAATAGATTGACCATATTAACCTATCGTATTAATACCCGAAAACAACAAATTCAGTTGATTAATATCAGAGGGGCCAGGCAGAAACCGTTGTAGAAAAACTTGGCTTATTTTTCAATACCCCTCAAAAAGTCTGAAAGTGATTGCGACTTCTTCCCTGATTTTTTTGCCTCGAAAATCTCCTCAAATCCCTTACGAATCGACGTCATTATTTGGTCGTTCGAATAAACCCGGCCTGCCTCAGAATCAGCAATAGCTCTTTCAATAGAAGCATTTATAGCTATCTTATCTTCATCACTATATTTGGTATTTCTCATCAGATGGTACTTGCCTAATTCAATTTTAAGAAATAAAACCGAGCCAATTTACTCCGCCATCATCTTCACAAAATCATCAAACAAATACCTTGAATCGTGCGGGCCGGGCGACGACTCGGGGTGGTATTGTACCGAGAAGGCTTTTTTACCTTTTACACGGATACCTTCTATCGATTGGTCGTTCAGGTTAATGTGGGTGATCTCTACCTTGTCCGATGCGCGCACGGCATCGGGCACTACACCAAAGCCATGGTTTTGCGAAGTTACCTCACAATGATTTTTGATAATATTTTTTACCGGGTGGTTTAAGCCTCGGTGGCCGTTGTGCATTTTTTTGGTGGGGATATCGTTAGCCAAGGCCAGCAGCTGGTGGCCTAAGCAAATGCCGAACATCGGTTTTTCGGCAGCCAGTATTTCTTTTACAGTCTCTATGGCGTAAGGCATGGCTGACGGATCGCCGGGGCCGTTGGAGATAAAGTAACCATCGGGTTTAAATTCCTCCATCTCTTTAAAGGTGGTTTTGGCCGGGAACACTTTTCCATGCACATCACGCGAAGCAAAGTTGCGCAGGATGTTCTTTTTTACGCCCAGGTCTAAAACGGCTATGCGGTGGCTCGCGGCTTCGTCGCCAAAGCTGTAGGTCTCTTTTGTTGAAACTTGTGATGAAAGTTCCAAACCATCCATCGAAGGCACTTCGGCCAATTTCTTTTTCAATTCTTCAATATCGGTGATCTCCGATGAAATGATGGCGTTCATCGCGCCTTTATCGCGTATGTGGCGCACCAGTTGGCGCGTATCAATGTCGGATATCGACACAATGTTCTGCTCCTGAAAATAATCCTGTATTGACTCGGTCGCCTGTTTACGGCTATACGCGATGTTGTAGTTTTTACAAACCAAACCGGCTATCTGTATGTGGTCCGACTCTACTTCATCTTTCTGTATACCATAATTACCAATATGCGCATTGGTGGTTACCATAATCTGCCCGAAGTAGGATGGGTCGGTAAATATCTCCTGATAACCGGTCATGCCGGTATTAAAGCATATTTCGCCTGTAGTGGTACCAATTTTTCCGGCGGCTTTGCCATAAAACACAGTGCCGTCGGCCAGTAACAATATTGCAGGTAATTTGGTAAAGTTTGTCATTTTGTAAAAATTGCAGGGAATGAAAAAACAGCGGAAATGCAGTTATTATATCCGCTAAGCTTGTTTGAAAAAATGAAGTAAGGAACTCCTGTATTCACAAAAGACAAAAGTAGGGATAATTTCGGATTTCGGAATTGGGATTTCGGATTTTTTTGATTTTTGGCTATTTGACAATGGCAATCCACAAATTGGACCTCCAATATCATAAATCATACAATTAATACATCCAAAATTGAACATCCAAAATCCGAAATAATCCTACCTTTGGCAACGCAAAAACCAAATTGCCATGTCTGTACATAAAGATGTTAAGAGAATAACCACCCGCACTTTACAGGAAATGAAACGGCATGGCGAAAAAATTGCCATGTTAACTGCCTACGATTACTCGATGGCAACCATTGTTGATGCCGCTGGTATCGATGTGATATTGGTGGGCGATTCGGCCTCGAATGTAATGGCCGGGCACGAAACCACGCTGCCCATTACGCTCGACCAAATGATATACCATGCTTCGAGCGTGGTGCGCGCCATTAACCGGGCTTTGGTGGTGGTCGACCTGCCTTTTGGCTCGTACCAGGGTAATTCGAAAGAGGCATTGAACTCCGCCATCCGCATCATGAAAGAGTCGGGCGCGCATGCCGTTAAAATAGAAGGTGGTTTGGAAATTGCCGAATCCGTAAGCCGGATACTAACGGCCGGCATACCGGTTATGGGGCATTTGGGCTTAACGCCGCAATCGATATATAAATTTGGCACCTACACCGTTCGCGCCAAAGAAGAAGCCGAAGCCCAGAAATTGGTGGAAGATGCCATTAAACTACAGGAATTGGGCTGTTTCGCTATCGTATTGGAGAAGATTCCGGCCGAGTTGGCAAAAAAAGTAAGCGAACAACTGAGCATCCCAACTATAGGCATTGGTGCGGGGCGTCATTGCGACGGCCAGGTGTTGGTGATACACGATATGCTGGGCCTAAATAAAGGCTTTCGCCCCCGTTTTTTACGCCAGTATGCCAGCCTGTATGACATCATGAACGACGCCATACAACACTATGTGAGCGATGTAAAGGCAAAGGACTTCCCAAGCGAAAAAGAGCAGTATTAGTATTGCGTAATGCGATATGCGTATTGCGAATGTGTAAGTAAATTAAGAATGGCCAAATTCGAAATCGTAAATCCGAAATTCGATATCACAGATAAGGATATCCTTTACGAGGATAATCACCTTATTGCGGTGAATAAGCGCGCGGGCGATATTGTGCAGGTGGATGATACGGGCGATGAATCACTCGATGAAAAGGTAAAAAAATACATTGCCGCCAAATACAATAAACCCAATGGCGCTTTTTTAGGCGTGGTGCACCGGATTGACCGACCGGTGAGCGGGGTCATCATGTTTGCCAAAACAAGTAAGGCGCTCGAGCGGATGAACGCCTTGTTCAAAAGCCGCGAAGTGCATAAAACCTATTTGGCCGTGGTACGCCACCGCCCTGTGCCCGAACAAGGCAACCTGATACACTGGCTGATAAAAAACCCGCAAAAAAACGTAACCAAAGCCTACGACCACGAGGTAAACGGCAGTATGCGCTCCGAACTAAACTACAAACTCTTGGGTGAACTGAACGGCTATTATTTAATTGAAGTCGACCCTATAACCGGGCGCCCGCACCAAATCAGGGTGCAATTATCCACCTTAAACTGCCCCATTGTTGGCGATAATAAGTACGGTTACCCACGCGGCAGTTTGAAGAAAAGTATTTGCCTGCACTCCCGGCGCATACAGTTTATCCACCCTATAAAAAAAGAACCGGTAGATATATTTGCGCCCTTACCTAAAGATGGTTTTTGGGAAAAGTTTGAACAACTGTTATAGCCTGTTACAAATCGTCAATCAGGTCATCGTCGTCCTCGTCGTCAAAGTCGGGGGTATCAATTTCTTCAAAATCTATATCCTCGTCAATGCTTAACAAGCTATCGGCGTCAACATCATCTTTCAGGTCCTCGTCGTCAAAATCAAACTCATCCTCTTCGTCATCATCGTCATCCTCATCATCAGGGCCAATATTCATGGGCAGGGCCGGCGATAAAACAAGGGTATCTTCTGCGTTTTCGGTTGTAAACAATAACATGGTGTGGCTATTTATAGGCTAAATAATGTTGTTTTGGTCTCTTTTAAATTTGTCCTAAAATATCTGTTTATACTATACAAAGCAAAAATAACTCAATTTGGTGGCCAGTAATTGCCCGTCAGTATAATCATATCCAATAGCTTGATGCTATTGTCGTAATAATCAAATTCATCCAAAGTAAATTTGGTCAAATAATCCCAAACTTTATTTAGCCAAACCTGGTTTTTTGCGTCCACCATAGCCGACACCGCGAACGGTGCGATAAAACTCAGCGCCTCAAAATTGCGCCCTTTTATGTCGTCGCCACCTAAAGTATACCCTGCCGAAATATTGTCGGGGTTATCGCTCGTGGTGCCCCGTACCCAGGTATTGATGCGGTCGGCCATGGTTTTGGCTCGCTTATCGCCATAAATTAAATAATCGGTAGCAACGCGCCAGGGCACACGGCAGGCGTTGTAATTATAATAGCCATCATATTTCGATTCGAGATAATTTGCCCCGGCCGGCTTGGGCGTTGTATTGGTATTGCGGATAAAATCGGGTACCAAACCCGCATCCGGACTATACCTTTCCTGCATCTGCTTAAACAGCGCGTAATTACTGCTTACCACTTTAGCCCAGCGCGCATCGCCCATGGCCGCATCAAACGCCTTAAAATTGGCCGGCATAAAGTCGGATGTGCGGGTATCAAAATAATCCTTGCTATCGTACTCCACCGCGTTGCTCAACAGCGGCGTCAGCGTTTTGGCATTGATCTCCTGCTTCATAATCGAGCTTATCATCGCGGTAGCCTCCTGCAAATAATTCACCGGCCCGGCACTGCCCCATTGTTTATTGGCCAACAGCAGCGAATAGGCAATGTCCATATCGCCATCGGTAGCTGAGCTGCCATCAATATCTTTGCAATTATTATCTTGCGCCCAGGCCATCAGGTTATGGTCGCGCTTGCTGGGGTGGGCTTTATAATAGCGGTAAAGCCCGTCGAAAGTGGTTTGCGCCGTTTTATCGTAACCGGCCATCAGCGCGGTAATAATCATACCATAACCCTGCCCTTCGGACACGCTTTGCTTGTTCCCTTTCGTCTCGAACCAAACATAATATTGCCCTTTGGCGCAATTGCTGTTGATGTAACGGGCTTTCCAAAGCAGGTAAAACGAGCTTACGCTATTATCCAGGCTTTTTTGCGATATATGGTTTGGCAATATAGACCCCGGCGCGTACCGCATATGCTGCGGAAAAGGCATATTGGCCTGTTGCGCCTGCGCCAACATCGCCTGTAGGGTTAAAACGGATATCAAAAAATACAGGCGTACGTTGCTTTTCATTATACAGATAACATAAAACGCTCAAATTTGGTTTTATTATAGGCTCAAAAGTTTGTTCCAAATGCTTTCGTTCACCGGGATGCCTTCTGCAAGGTTGCGCATACGTGTTTTAAGCATGCCTTCGCCCGGGTAAGCAATGCTGCCGCCCTCCTTTTCGGGACGGCTCGTTTTGGTGTAGGCAATAATTTGTTCGGTAAAATGTTCCACCAAAGCTGCATCAGGCTCGTGAATGCAAATAAATACCTGCGATACACCCGATTCCCTGTCGGTATCCGTAATTTTTTCTGTCGAGTTGCCCCGGCTCAAAATGGTGGCCAACAAATCGAGCATCAGCGTAAGCCCCGAGCCCTTCCAAAAACCAACAGGCACCACCCTTTTCGATTTGAGGATGGCATCGGCATCGGTGCTCAGGTTCCCGGCCTCGTCATATCCTCCCGGTAAGGGCAGGGCTTCATTGTTATTAGCCCGGTATTGCAGCAACTTACCAAACGAGTATTGCGACATGGCCATATCCAACACCACATGCCCGCCTTGTTTGGGCACGGCTATTACCAGCGGGTTATTGCCGAGACGCGGGTCGATACCGCCCCAGGGTGGTACGTTGGCGATGGTATTGGTAAAACAAATGGCAAGGCAACCGGCATCCGCTGCCTGCTGACCATAAACACCGCCGCGCATCCAATGGTTGGTATTGCGGATGGCTACACAGCCAATACCGTGTTGTTTGGCCAATACAATGGCCCTGTCAGTACAAAAAGTAGCATTGATAACGCCCGGCGCGCGGTTGCCGTCCCACTGCTCAATTAAGCCTAAAACATTGAACAACGTTGGTTTTTCGTTCGGTTTAACCAGGCCTTCATGAACGTACTCGATAAATCCCGGGAAACGGTTCAGCCCATGTGAGTAAACACCGTCACGGCTGTTGCCCGCAAATATGGTGGCGCATTGTTCTGCGGTATCGGCATTAAAACCGTTTTTTAACAATACGCGTAAAAATTCAGCTTTTAGTTGGGTATAGGGTATTTTCATAGGATGAGTGCAATTGTACGTCCGAAAATAAAGAAATAAAGTCGGACATTTTGAAATCCGTGCCTTTGACTCACCCGGTCTTTGCTTCGCTCGACCACCCTCTCTTCGCCTGCGGCGGAAAGAGGGTCAAAAAACAAAAAAAAGCGTTCACCCTCTTTACCGCGCAGCGGAAGAGAGGGTCGACCAGTGCAGCGCAGTCGGGGTGAGTCAACCGCACCAAATCCACTACCCACCTAATCAACCTTATCCAACCCCATGTCTGCCGACAGGCAGAAATCAACTCACCAATTCACTACCTTTGCAGGATGAAATTCAAGTTAGGCGATTTTGTGCGTTTTGTGGACGAGAAGATGGAAGGCTATGTTACCCGCATCATAGACGAGCAGATGATAGGTGTTACCGGCGATGACGATTTTGAGATACCCGTTTTGGCCAGTAAAGTAACTACGGTACACGGACACAAATCGACGGCTGTGGAGAGCCAGGCATTTGACGAAGTCAGCCAATCCGCGTCTTTCGATACCCGTGGCATTTACATTGCCGTTACTACCGATGAGCGCATCGCTTCGGTAGTGCACTTTCATTTGCTGAACGAGACATCGTACCAATTACTGACCACCCTCACCACCGAAAAGTTGCACAAGTTTAAAGGCGAGTACGCGGGCATCATCGCGCCAAAATCGGCGGTAAAAGTGTATTCGGCGCCATTGCACGATATCCAGCTCTGGCCAACCTTTCACATCGAGGTGCTGTATTATACCACGCAAAATATAGCGCCGCAAAAGGCCCTATCTATAAGAGAGAACTTTAAGGCCAAGCATTTTTCGGGTTCAAAAAAATTGGTGCCGCTGTTAAAACAACAAGCCTGGCTCATTCAGTTGGATGAAGCCGAATTAACGATAGATGCCGAAAAACTGAAAGAAAGTTTTTTTAAACCCGCCGAAGAAAAACGCGAGATTGAAAAAGCCGTGAGCGAAGTTGACTTGCACATTGAAAAATTACGCGACGACTATCAGTTTTTAAGCGCTTCCGAAATGCTGAACATACAGCTCAACACATTCCGCAAAGCGCTGGACGCCGCCGTAGTGCACAAACTGCCCGATGTTACTTTTATACATGGCCTGGGCAATGGCAGCTTAAAAACCGAGATACATAAAGTGGCCGGTAAACACCCCCATGTACAAACTTTTATGGACGCCCGCAAGGAGAAATTTGGCTACGGAGCCACCAAATTGGTGCTTAAATAAAGCTTCTGCTACCATATACCGTTTCGGTCTAAATAATAAATTCGCAGTTTATTGCGTCAATGCCAAGTATTCTACCTAAATTTATTTATTATTTGTCCGATTTAACCTGTTTTGCAATTAAACTTAATCTTTTAATTAACGCTTAAAAAAGCAGGGATAAATTGTATTAATAGTTATTCCTATTACCTAATAAACTTAAATGACTACAACCCGCTCATTTGTTGCCGCCACCGGATGCTATATCCCTGATAATATTATACCCAATTCCGATTTTTTACAGCGACAGTTTTACGAAAAAGATGGAAGCGCTATCCAAAGGGACAGTGCCGTCATCATCGAAAAATTCAGGGAAATATCGGGCATCGCCGAAAGGCGTTATGCCAGCCCCGACCAAACCGCGTCGGACATGGCTTTTATTGCCGCAACCAAAGCGTTCACCAGTTCGGGTATGAACCCTGAAACGATGGACTATATTATTGTGGCCCATAATTTTGGCGATGTAAAATTTCAAACCAACCGTAGCGATACAGTGCCTACCCTGGCATCGCGCATAAAAGCCAAATTGGGCATAAAAAACCCGGATTGTGTGGCTTACGACCTGCCATTCGGTTGCCCAGGCTGGGTACAGGGCATGATACAGGCCGACTATTTTATCCGCTCGGGCGATGCCAAACGTTGCCTGGTCATCGGTGCCGAGACATTGTCGCGCGTAATGGATTTTAGCGACCGCGATTCGATGCTGTATTCCGATGGTGCCGGTGCTACCATATTGATGGCGACCACCGAAAAGAACAAAGGCATACTGGCCCACAAAACACAAACTTACGCTGCCGACCACGCCTGCCTGCTCCAAATGGAACACTCGTACAACCATGAAAATTCACAGGCTGATATATTTTTGAAGATGAACGGCCGCAAACTATACGAGTTTGCGCTGAGTACAGTGCCGCAGGTGATCAAATTGGCGCTCGATAAAGCCGGTGTGCACCTATCCGAAATTAAAAAGGTACTCATCCACCAGGCTAACGATAAAATGGATGCCGCAATAGTCGACCGTGTGTTTAAACTATACGGCATGGAATATAACGACCCATCCATTATGCCCATGACTATTTCGTGGCTCGGCAATAGTTCGGTGGCAACGGTACCGACTTTGTTAGACCTGATATTAAAAGGCAAAATAGAAAACCAAAGCCTCAACAAAGGCGATAAGGTAATCATAGCCTCTGTAGGTGCAGGCATGAACATCAACGCTATTGTTTATCAATTTTGACCTTTACCTTGTCTACAAAATTTAATTTTTACCTTTTCTAAATTAATTAGCCTATATTGCGCCCTCATTAAATAATTAAAATACAATACAATGGCAAGCGGAAAAGTAAAATTCTTCAACGAAACAAAAGGTTTTGGGTTTATCGTACCTTCAAACGGCGATAGCGAAATTTTTGTTCATTCATCAGGTTTGATTCACAAAATACGTGAAAACGACAATGTTGAATACGAAGTTGAAAAAGGCAAAAAAGGCCTTAATGCGGTAAATGTGAAAATTGTTGAATAATAACATACATCATAAAAATCGTTGCAGCATCCCCTTATACGGGATGCTTTTTTTTGCGCCTTAACGTGCTGACCATAAGCATAGTTATCCCTGTTTTCGGTGCTTTAAATACCATCAGGAAAATAAAAAATACTGTAAATCAATTAATTAGTGTTACCTTGCGGCCTTAATAAATAATTAATATACAATATAATGCAACAAGGAACAGTAAAATTCTTCAATGAAACAAAAGGTTTTGGATTCATCGTACCAACAAATGGCGATAGCGAAATTTTTGTTCATTCAACAGGCCTGATGGATCAAATCCGTGAAAACGACAGCGTAGAATACGAAGTTGAAAACGGTAAAAAAGGCTTAAACGCGGTGAATGTGAAACTTGCTTAAGCAATCATTATCATAAAAATCGTAAAGCATCCACGAAAGTGGGTGCTTTTTTGTTTTAAGGCAATCCCTGCCTGATATCCCTTCAACAAAAATCTGTCTATATTTACCGGCAGTATGCACCCCCAACAGCAACCCGGTATCAACAAATGGCTATATGCTTTTATAGGCCTCGCGGTACTGCTCAACTTTAGCGGCCTGTTCGTTACCATCATCGCGCCTGATGGCGCCCTCTACGCAGGCATTGCCAAAAGCATGGTGCTGCGGCACGATTATACCGACCTGTTTGCCGAAGGCCGCAACTGGCTCGATAAACCCCATTTCCCTTTTTGGATCATCGCGCTCTCGTTTAAATGCTTTGGTTTTACCACCTGGGCCTATAAGCTGCCCGCTATTTTGTTTTTGATGATGGGCGCCCGGTATACCTACCTGCTGGCCAAAAACCTATACAATACAGAAATAGCGTTGTGGGCGGTGCTGATATTGCTTACCGCCGAGCATATCGTCCTATCGAACAACGACGTGCGCGCAGAGCCATACCTAACCGGACTCATTATCGCGTCGGTTTACCATTTTTATAAAGCGCAGCACAGCAAAATATGGGGGCATTTATTTGCGGGCAGCCTGTTTGCCGCCTGCGCCATCATGACCAAAGGCATGTTCGCCCTTATCCCCATCTGTGGTGCCATAGCGGGCGAGCTCATCATCAAAAAACAATGGGCAGCACTTTTTAACCTGCGTTGGCTATTGGCCGCAATGATGATATTGCTGTTTATCCTGCCGGAAATTTATTGCCTCTACGCCCAGTTCGACAGCCACCCCGAAGTAGTGGTTTTTGGGCATAACCATGTATCGGGCATCAAATTCTTTTTTTGGGACAGCCAGTTCGGCCGCTTTTTTAACAACGGCCCCATTAAAGGCCACGGCGACCCTTTCTTTTTTGTACATACTACGCTTTGGGCCTTTTTGCCCTGGTCGCTATTGCTGTTCGCGGGAATCTTTCAATTCTTTAAAAAGAACATCAAAAATGTAAACAATGCCGAGTGGTATTGCATTTGTGGTTCTTTGCTTACTTTTCTGGTGTTTTCGGCATCCAAATTCCAACTGCCGTTTTATACCAATATCATCTTCCCGTTTTATGCCATCATCACAGCGCAGTATTTGTATGGTGTTAAAAGCATCAAAGCGGTACGTATTACCCAAATAGTAGTGGTGATATTGCTGATAGCCGGCATTAAAATACTGCACTATTTTTATTGGCCCGAAACCTTTAACTGGTATATCGGTGGCTTGCTAAGCATACTGTGTGTTTTAATGGTTTTTCTGCCACAGCGAATCACTAAAGTGCCTTACCAAAGGATTGGCATGATGACGGTTTTGGTGGCCTGCGTGGTGAACCTGTACCTCAACCTGGTTTTTTACCCATCGCTGCTTAAATACCAGGCCGGCAGCGAAGCTGCTTTTTATATCAACAGTTTGAACCGCAAAGATATGCCCGTGGTACAAAGCATGGGCGACTATACCTACCCGCTCGAGTTTTACCTGAACCAACCCCTGTACACCGCCGATTTGAACGGCAACGGCAACCTGCCGCCAAAACCGTTTCTACTATACACGCCTACCGATAATCTGGCCAACCTCAAAAAAACAAAAGGCTGGACCATGAGCGAAGTAACTACCTTCAACCGGTTTTGGATAACCAAAGTTACGCCCCGCTTTTTAAACAAAGCTACCCGCGACAGTACTTTAGGCCATGTAAGTTTGGTGGTGGTGAGATAGGAAGTCGGAGGACTGATATCGGAAGTCAGAGGGCGAACGGTTGTTTTCTTTCTGTCTTGATTCTCGATTCTTGACTCTTGCTTCTAATTTACGATTTCATCTTCTTCAGCAAATTCTCCACTACTTTGGGGAAGTGCGTGTGTTCCAGCTGTTGGCCTTTAAATTTGAGCATTTCCAGGTCATCTTCTGGCTCAATGCGGAAACGTGATTGGTGGATGATTTCGCCTTCATCAAAATTTTCGTTCACAAAATGGATGGTAATGCCCGATTCTTCTTCCTTGGCAGCCAAAACCGCGTTGTGTACTTTATCGCCATACATGCCTTTACCGCCAAATTTGGGCAGCAGCGATGGGTGTATGTTGATGATTTTATTAGGGAAGGCTTTCAACAACGATTGCGGCACCAGCCATAAAAAGCCGGCCAGTACGATCAGGTCTATCTGCAGGTTTTTTAACAGCCTGATCACATCATCGGTTTCGTAAAATTCGTGCCTGTCGAAAATATGCGAAGGGATCTCGAAGTTATCGGCCCTTTGTAAAACATAAGCTTCAGGATTGTTGGTCAAAATAAGCGCGACCTCGGCATCGGCATTTTTTTTGAAATGCTCCATTATTTTTTGAGCATTTGACCCCGATCCCGAAGCAAAAATAGCGATGCGTTTTTTCAAGAATAATAGTTTTTATTAATGCCTCTCAAATATAAAATTTTTGCCTCTCCATTCGCAACAATCGCGATAAAAAAATGCGTTATTGGTGTATAAAACCATAACGTGTAATTAGCCTGACTGTTTTAGAGGTATAATACGGACTGATGCTGCCGGTTTGCAATACCAACGAGTATTGGCCCAGGTTAACAATTTGCGCATTGCTAAAAAGTGTATCCTTACCAATAATGATGGGCGATTGCACGGTAAGGTTGCTTGGCGTAATATTCCATTGCCCGGTACCGCTGCTGTTGTTGCAATTATAGTTTTGATATGCCGATGACCCGTTGCTGTTAAAGGTGAGTTTTTGCGTGCAGGCCAGGTTAATGGTATCGGTTTTTTTCAGTGTATCGCCCACGTAATGAAATACCTGCTGCGAAGCGAGGCTCCAGGTACCGCTGGTCAAAAAATACGAAAGTTGGTCGCCGCTGTCCTTTTTGCAGGAGTTGCTGAACAAAGCCACGACAATTATCAAACCAAGCAACAGTACAGAAATTTTATACTTCATACGGATAAACACACGCAAAAATAACGAAAATCCGCGCCATTATTGTGCAGGTATAAATCCTTTTAAAAAATACAGTGGTTTGCCTTTACACTATTGCTTTTGCCTGTGTTTTCTGAAATAAACGTACGAATAGATTACCGGTGTAAAAGCCATCAACAAAATAGCCACGATAAATATGGTAACGGCAACCACCCCATGAAAAACGAGCATGAGCGCGGTGATGGCCAAACCACCGGCAAACCATATTTTGCCCGCAAGCTGGTGCGTTGCCCGCCAGTTGTCTTCGCTCTCTAAAGTCCATGGCGTGCGTACGCCCGCGAAATAATTGGGTTTGATGCTGTACATGATATTGCCCATAAATGCAAAGAACAAGCCAATTAGAGGCAGCAGTAACTGCGCTATTTTAAACTGGCGGTTAACTGTAGCAAAAATAATGGCAATGCACAATGCCGCCATAAAAGTGACAATGCCTAAGGCTATTTTTTGGAAGGTCCCTTCGCTGTACTTCACCTTTTGCTTAGGGTCGATAGCGGGTAAAAACATCAACAACAGGTAAACGCCTACAGCTATGCCCTGTACAATACAAATGGTCACCGCAAACTCCGTCTTTGGCCCATAACGGTCAACCATGCCATCGGCACCATAATGCATGGGCACGGTTTGCGGCATAGCACCATACACCCACAACAAGTAAATTAAAGGCTGTAGCCAAACAAGGGCCGCTATGGCATACGATAAAGTCAATTTTTTCATGTCCTTATTTTTTTTCGCTTTTAAACTGCATTACCCATTTCAGCATCTCGTCCATAACGGTGGTGTTTAACGAGTAGCATATAAACTGGCCTTCTTTAACAGATACCACCAGCCCGGCCTGGCGCAGCAGGTCGAGGTGGTGCGAAATGCTGGGTTTTGAAATGGAAAACCGGTCGGCAATTTCGCCGGCGGTAAGGTCTTTTTCTTTCAGCATCTCCAGTATCTCACGCCTTGTGGCATCGTTCAGTGCTTTAAACAGGGTATTCAAAATGCAATCATTTATATATTTAGACAAACGTCTAAATATATTTCGAAAATTGCAAATCGCTGATTGAAAAGTTTCTCGTAGCCATTACCTTAGCCATAACAAACATGAAAAACATCAACATCATAGCCATATCGGGCAGTTTGCGGCCAAACTCGTCAAACAGCACCATTATCAATATTATCGCAGGCATGGCACCTTCAGAGGTAAATATTGTAACATATGGAGGCTTGGCCGATCTACCTCATTTTAATCCCGAACTGGACAATGAAAGCCCGTCGGCTTCGGTTACCGATTTTCGCGCTCAATTAAAAAGTGCAGATGCTGTTTTGATTTGTACGCCGGAGTACGCGTTCGGTGTACCCGGCAGTTTAAAAAATGCGCTCGACTGGACCGTGTCATCAAGCGAGTTTGTGGACAAGCCCACAGCGCTTATCACCGCATCGAGCCAGGGCCAGCATGCGCATGCATCGCTGTTACTGACATTGGGTGCCATCTCCGCAAAAGTATCGCCCGGCGCAACGCTGCTTATCCCGTTTATACGGAGCAAAATAAACCGCGATGGTACCATAACCGATGGCGGCGTGTTAATATCCCTGAAAAAGGTTTTGGACAACCTGTTGCAAAGCATCGCCTGATTTGCCACAGCATTGTGACAAAAAATCAAACAAATAATATCCTATATTAGCCATAGGTTATCTTCGATATACCATCAACCAATTTGTAACCGTATTTTCTGCTACCTAAATAGCTATATCATGAACCATCGTAAAAAAAATGCCGCCGTATTTTTCCTCCTGTTGTTAACGGGTTTAACAAGTTTCGCCGGAGGGCACCATCGCACCAAAGCCGATACCACCGGCTTGTACCAGGACCATGGCGATTATATTGTGCTGGATAATGGCATCGTTCGTGCACAAATCACCAAAAAGAACGCGCATATTACCTCGTACATGTACAAAGGCCTCGAAACCTTGCGGGATGGTTATTACAGCATGGATGGCGGCACTGGCTACGCGCAACCAAACGAATGCGTGGTTACGGTAAAAACGCAATCGCCTAACCTGGTGGATGTTTGTTTTAAAAGCACTTGGCATGCCGGTTTGCGTCAGCAGGCTTTTGATATCGAACCGCATTATGTGATAGAAAAAGGAACATCGGGTATTTATTGTTACGCTATACTCGCGCACCCGGCATCGTACCCCAAAACCCGCGTGGGCGAATGGCGCTATGTATGGAAAGTTCCCGCCGGGTTTTTCGACCATATCATGGTCGACTCGTTGCGCAATATGGAACTACCCACCCCTGCTGATCTGGCCAGCGCCCAGAAAACCACCATCCCCGAATCAGTCAAGCTCACCCAAGGTGTAAAAGCCGGTACCTACGAGTGTAAATACGGCTACAGTGTTGAATATTATTATGTGGGCACTTACGGGCAAGCCTCCAATCGGTACAAAGTTGGCGGTTGGGCTGTTTTAGGTGGTTACGACTTTTTTAACGATGGCCCGACCCAGGCCGACCTGAACTCGGCCGATGGGACCATACTGGTACACTTTGGCCGCGACCACTATGCCGGCAGCGGCACATCGGTTGAGGCGGGTGAACAGTGGAGCAAACTGTTCGGTCCGTATTTGTTGTATGTAAACTCGGGCAACGATGCCAAGGCTATGTGGGCGGATGCCAAAAAGAAAGTGGTGGAAGAAAAAGCCAAATGGCCCTACGCCTGGCTGACCAACATGCCCGATTACCCGCTGGCCGCGCAAAGGGGCAGCGCCAAAGGTACTTTTATGGTGCACGACCCTTTTAAACCAAAAGTAACCGGTGGCAATGCATGGGTGGGTTTATGCGTGCCCGGCACCGATTGGGAAAAAGACTCGAAAAATTACCAATACTGGATAAAGGCCGATGCGGCTGGCAAATTCACCATACCCAACATCCGCCCGGGCACTTATACTTTGCATGCTTATGTTACGGGCGCCGTTGGTGAATATTCTACTGATAACATTACTGTTAAAGCCGGGCAAACGCTTAACATTGGCGATGTGAAATGGAACATCCCCCGCGATAAAGGCAAACTGATATGGGAGATAGGAATCCCCGACCGCACCGCCCGCGAGTTCAAGTTCGGCAAACAATACTGGAACTCCTTTATGTGGGAAACCTACTCGCCCGCGCTGCCCAACCCGCTGGTGTACACCGTTGGCCAAAGCGACTGGCATAACGACTGGAACTATGTATCCAGCGCGTACTGGAACGCTGATGGCAGCTTTAGCCCATGGCCCTGGAAGATCAATTTTAAACTGGACAAACTGCCCTCAAGCGGGGTGGCTACGCTCACCTTCGCCTTTGCCAGTGTGGATAGAGGACGGTTAACCACCTATGTAAACGATGAAACCACTCCTTTTGACAGCTTTACGCCGACATTGAATACAGGCGGCAATGCTTTGGTAAGGCAGGGCATCCATGCAAAATACAGCACTTACATGCTTAGCATACCGGTATCAAAATTAAAAGTGGGCGATAACAGCATTATGCTCATCACCAACAGGGGCAGCAACCGTACCGACCACATTATGTACGATTATTTAAGTTTCGAACTCGCGCAATGATATGGACAGAATTATTATCTTAGCTTCGTTTTAAGGCGAAGATTTCATGTTTATTAAAAAATTTCTGGCCTGGATTATCGTAATAAGCCTCGGTGGGGTTTTGTATTCGATAAGCATGCCCACCTATACCAACGAAGCCTACAAACAAGCGCTTGATGACCGTGGCATGAAAGCCATGACGACCAACGACTTCACACATTTTAAAGACTATTACTACAAAAGTCTGGATGATTTGCGCACCGACAAACCGCAAATAATGGATGTTTCATTTGGCATTTTGATAGCCTCGTTAACGCTCTATTGCTTCACGTTGAACAATAAAGTTAAACGCTACCATAATTTTAAAGCCGTTAAAACCTTAAAAAAAGGCAGCTTAATTTTATTGTCCAACTTTATGTGGCTGATGCTGATACCCGGAGCCTACTGGCACTACCTGTTCAGGAGCGGGCGCGGCGATTATCCCTGGTTTGTTGATGATGTTTCCATCCCTTTGGAAAGTAAAATACCCCTCATCCTGATTGGTTGGTTACTTTTGAATGTATTTATCCTGGTGTTTTCGCACAAAAGCAGGTTCCCTGCGCATTTGTTCAACAAGCAGCCGAGGTTTTACCCCTATGGCCGGCTATGGGATTATTTTTGGGGCATCATGATTTTTTTAAATACGCTTTTTTTGGGCTTCCTGATTTGGAAAGGCGACCATATCTCCATTATTGTGGACCTGTACCTTACTTATCTGCTGCTTAGCCTGCGAGCAGGTAAAATCCACGCCAAACGGATCGAATTGGCGCAACATCCTGAAAACGAATCGGAAACTGATGGCATCGGAGCAACAGAATAACCCATTGCACGGCAAAACCCTCGAAGCCATACTGACGCATCTCGTGGAATTTTATGGCTGGGAACGTCTGGGACAACAGATCAGGATCAATTGCTTTATCAGCGACCCGAGCATCAAATCGAGTTTGAAGTTTTTACGAAAAACGGAGTGGGCGAGGAAGAAGGTGGAGGAATTGTATTTGTTGACGCCAGCCAATAACCCCCTCTAACCCGATAGCTATCGGGTCTGCCGCGGTGGTGGAGACTTTCTAATAATTTTTATTGTTTAGTTCTTACAAGTCCTCCCTACCGGGGAGGATTTAGGAGGGGCTTGCTCTGCCAATTTGACGCTCTACCCCCTTTTGGAACGTGGCTTGTTATCTGCAATGCAGTTATCATTCAAATTTCAAAAACACAAAATATTATGCAAGAAAAAGGAACGATCTCGATACATACCGAGAACATTTTCCCGATCATCAAAAAGTTTTTATACTCCGACCACGAAATATTTTTGCGCGAGCTGGTATCCAACGCGGTCGACGCCACACAAAAAATCAAACGCCTGGCTTCATTGGGTCAATACAGCGGTACCCTTGGCGACCTGCAGGTGGAAGTTGCTTTCGACAAAGAAGCTAAAACCATTACCGTAAGCGATAACGGCCTGGGCATGACGGCCGAGGAAATCAAGAAATACATCAATCAGATCGCTTTTTCGGGCGCTACGGAGTTTGTTGAGAAATTTAAGGACGCCAAAGATGCGAACGAGATCATCGGTCGCTTTGGTTTGGGCTTTTATTCGGCCTTTATGGTGGCCGATGAGGTGGAAATCCAAACCTTAAGCTATCAGGACGGTGCCGAACCTGCCCGTTGGGTATGCGATGGCAGCACCGAGTTCGAGATAACCGAAGGCAACCGCACCGCACGTGGTACCACCATTATCCTCCATGTAAATGCCGATGGTGAAGAATTTTTAGAAAAACACCGCCTGGAAGAGATACTGAACAAGTACTGCAAATTTTTACCGGTACCGATCAAATTTGGTATGCGTACCGAGCGCGATGAAGATGGCGAAGACGAAGAAGGCAAACCAAAATATACCGACTTCGAGGTGGATAATATCATCAACAATACCAACCCCATCTGGACAAAAGCACCTGCTGATTTGACAGATGCCGACTACCTCGACTTTTACAAAGAATTATATCCATTTTCGGAAGACCCGTTGTTTTGGATACACCTGAACGTGGATTATCCCTTCAACCTGACCGGTGTATTGTACTTCCCGAAAGTGAAGAACGACTTCGAGATCACCAAGAACAAGATCAAGCTGTTTAGCCGCCAGGTATTTATTACCGACGAAGTAAAAGACATCGTTCCCGAGTTTTTGATGTTGCTGCATGGCGTAATCGATTCACCGGATATCCCGCTGAACGTATCGCGCAGCTTTTTGCAGGCCGATGGCAATGTGAAAAAGATCAACAGCTACATTACCAAAAAGGTAGCCGATAAACTGGCCGAGCTGTTTAAAGCCGACCGCAAAGGTTTTGAAGAGAAATGGGGCGATATAGGTCTGTTTGTAAAATACGGCATGGTAAGCGAAGACAAGTTTTATGATAAAGCAAAAGACTTCGCGTTGATCACCAATACCAAAAACGAGTTTTATACCTTGCCTGAGTATGCCGAAAAGGTAAAAACCCTGCAAACCAATAAGGATGGCAGCGTGGTTTACCTGTACACCAACGACCCGGCCAAACAGGATACCTTTATCCAGAGCGCAAACAAGAAGGATTACGATGTGATGCTGATGAACTCGCCGATAGATAACCACTTTGTGGCGCTGTTGGAGCAAAAGCTGGAGAAAACCGTCATCAAACGTGTGGATGCCGATGTGATAGACAAGCTCATCAACAAAGGCGACGCGCCGGAGCATGTGTTGACCGAGGAGCAAACCAAAAAGGTGAAAGAGATATTTGAAAAGGCCATCACCAAACCTAACATGAAGGTGGAAATAGAAAGCCTGAGCCCCGATGAACTACCCGTTACCGTTACCATGGACGAGTTTATGCGCCGCATGAAAGACATGGCAGCCATGGGCGGCGGCATGAGCTTTTATGGCACCCTGCCCGATAACTATAAGGTTTCTATTAACGGTAACCACAAACTCATCAGCCGTATTGTGAATGATGAGAACACGGAGGAACAAACAGCACTGGCCAAACAAGCCTTCGATTTGGCACTGCTATCGCAAGGCCTGCTCACCGGCGCCGAACTGACCGAGTTTGTAAACCGGAGCGTGAGTTTGATATAAGGAGTTTTTGCTTTGATATTTAATAGCGATGGGTTTGGAGCTCATCGCTATTTTTTTGTGCTCGGTTGGCTTGCAACAACAAAATCAAAAAAGTTTATATTTGTATAAATAAGCATCCATTATGGTTACCATCCAATCTACTTTGGACGATATTATGAAACTCGATTTCAATTCGAGGGAAATGCTGTTGGAGATATTGCAAAAAAGGCAGATTGAAGAGCGTCGTGCTGAAATTGCCACCCATGCCAAACAATCGTTAAAGGATTACAAGTCAGGCAAAACAACACCTGCCAATGCCGATGAGGTAATTAGCCGCTTAGAATCTATCTAATACTGAACTTTTGAAAACGTAAATACAATAGGCTCGTAAATAATTATCGCATTGTTATCAATCTCTGTTTCCCGTTTGAAACAATAAAATATTGGCTTAATCACTTCATTTGGGGTATAGGTCCTATTTGGTGGTGTCGTACAAACTTCTGAGTTCTCTATTAAAACATAAAAAATTATCGTCCGCTTATCAATCTTTAAGCTTTTATCGAATTTATACCCCGACAAAAATCTAAAACTACGCTTCAATGAATCAGGACAATCGTTAATGCACTTCCAATTGACAATTTCTCCCTGTTTATCGGTTTGTACCTCCACAATTGCATAATTCCAACTGCAATCATATTTAACCGATTGAGGGACAACAAGATTCTTTTCGATAAATATTTCAAAATTTACAAATTTTGACGATGGGATATTGATGATAGATTGTGCTTTGAGTGTCCCTAAAAACAAAAATGAGATAGCTAATAGTTGAATCTTCATAAAGTAAATATCCCATTAATTTATTGTTTCTTCAAAAAGTAAGTCCCAAGCTGAATGCCCATGCCATCTTACACGCAGCATCTTAGTCCCCGCAGGGCCCCCGTTGGGCGACCCTGCGCAAAGCGATAGGTAACAAAGGGAATATTGAGGGGATGTGCAGAAAGGAATATATTTTTTGATGAGTCGTTTACCCTGTTTCTCAAAACTGGTGGTAGTTTTAACCCTAAAGCTCATTCAAAAAATCGTCAAAGTCGCGAACTTTTTTCTTCCCCGTTTTAATCAACTTGATTTCTTTAACGCTTTCTTTTATTTCTTTTACTAAAAGTGCTTTAGAGGCCTTGCTGCTTTTTATATCCACTGATACTTTCATGTTTAAAAATAAACATTTCTTGCCTCTTCTTCAAAATAAGCTTCGTTACAAATAAAAGCCATTATTAAAGATTTTATTATGAACCAAGCGATATTCTGCCCCATAGGGGCTACCTGTTTGTAGTATTGTATCTTGAAATTTTGCTTTGCCCCGTAGGGGCTACCCCCCCCCCCTTGGCAGTTGTATCAAGCTTGTTACAAGCTTCAGATAGGGCTTTGGGGTACTATCAGCATCCTGCATGACAGTTAATCCCCACAGGCCTATATATTTGCGTAACCAATTTTGTACCTTATACTTTTCAAATGAAGAAGATCGCCGTATTATTCATATCAGGCTTTTTAGCGCTTAATTTTTGCCATGCGCAAACCGCAACGGTTTGGCCCAAAGTCGACAATAAAATGCAACCCTGGACTCGCTGGTGGTGGATGGGCAACGCCGTTGACGACCGCAACACCGGCAATTTACTCACTACCTACAGCCAGGCCGGCTTTGGCGGTGTCGAGGTTACGCCCATATACGGCGCTATTGGTTACGAGAGCCGTTACCTGCAATTCCTGTCGCCGCAATGGATGAGCGCCTTGAATTTCACCATCGCCAAAGCAAAAACCTTGGGCATGGGTGTTGATATGAATACCGGCACAGGCTGGCCCTTCGGCGGTCCGCAAATTAAGGCTGAAGATGCCGCCGCGAAGCTCATTATCCAGACCTATAAAATATCGGCCGGGCAAACCGGTTTTAACGAAAGCTTTTTAGTGGGCGATGCCCGCCAGGCAAAAGTAGGCGCGCCCTTACAAGCACTGATGGCTTACGGCCCCAATGGCGAGGTACTGAACATTACCGACAAGGTTGGCGCCGATGGCAAACTGAACTGGCAACCCGCCAGCGGCACCTGGGAATTGTATGCGGCCTATTCGGGCAAAACATTGCAGCAGGTAAAGCGCGCTGCCCCTGGTGGCGAGGGTTATGTAATGGACCATCTCTCAAAACACGCGGTAGATACTTATTTGGCCAGGTTTGATGATGCTTTCGGGCATAAATCCCCGGGCATAGGTTCGTATTTTAACGATAGCTACGAAGTGTATGGCGCAAGCTGGTCGCCGGGCTTTTTCGATGAGTTTATGCGCCGCCGCGGGTACGACCTGCGCCTGCACCTGCGCGAACTGCAAAGCAGCGAAAATACCGAAGCCGTATCGCGCGTAAAAATGGACTATCGCGAAACCATGAGCCAAATGCTGTTGGACAACTTTACCCTTACCTGGACAAACTGGGCACACCATTACGGCAGCCTCACCCGTAACCAATCACATGGCTCGCCCGGCAACCTGCTCGACCTGTATGGCGCCGTAGATATACCCGAGTGCGAAACCTTTGGTTCGAGCCATTTTGATATCCCCGGCATACGCCGCGATAGCGCCGATGTGCGTAATGTTGACCCCGACCCGATGATGCTCAAGTTCGCTTCGTCAGCAGGGCATGTTAACGGCCGCAAATACGCCACGTCCGAAACCTTTACCTGGTTAACCGAGCACTTTAAAGGTTCGACAGCACAATGCAAACCCGAGTTGGAGCAGGTATTTTTGGCCGGAGTTAACCACGTGTATTTCCACGGCACCACTTACTCGCCCGATGATATCGCCTTCCCGGGATGGTTATTTTACGCGTCGACAAACTTTGTGCCCGCCAACAGCTGGTGGGGGCATCTGCCGGGTTTAACAACCTACATTACCCGCTGCCAGTCGGTTTTACAGGCTGGTAAACCGGATAACGAACTCATCATCTACTGGCCGATATACGATGCTTGGGCCAATACACGTGGCCTCGAAATGCAATTGGCCATCCATGGTATTGATGAGTGGCTGCGCCCGACACAATTCTACAAAACATCGATGGCGCTGCAAAAGGCAGGCTATTCGTTCGATTTTATATCCGACAAAATGATAGCCGGTTCCACCGTGCTGAACGGCGAGATCAATACCGTTGCCGCGGCGCAAACCCGCAAAGTGTTGATCGTGCCTGAGTGCCGCTATATGCCTTTGGCTACGCTGGATAATATCCTGAAACTGGCCAAAGAAGGCGCTACCGTCATCTTCCAAAAACTACCCACAGATGTACCCGGGTTAAACGATGTTGAAGCGCATCGCAACCAATTGAAAACCATCTTGGCAACATTGAATTTTGGCTCGGTACATACCGAAGGCGCACAAAGCTTGAGTGTAGCCACCATTGGCAAAGGCAAAATATGGTTGTGTAGTGATGTGCAACAAGCACTGGAATACAATAAACTGACCGGCGAAGAATTGACTCAAACCGGGCTTAAGTTTATCCGCAGGGCCATACCCGGCGGTAAGTACTATTATATTGTTAACCACACTGCCAAGCCTATTGATACCAGTATCCCATTGAACATGAAGGCCGCCTCGGTAACCATACTTGATCCGCAAAGCGGAAGCTACGGTGCTGCGGCAGCAACCCCGGTCAATGGCAAAACCAAGGTACACGTACAACTGCAATCGGGCGAAGCTTTGATATTGAAAGCGACTTCGGCACCTGCACCGCAAATTGCCAAATGGAAATACATCGAAAAAACCGGCGAACCGATAACTGTTGGTACCGAGTGGGCCCTGCACTTTACCAAAGGCGGACCCGAATTACCCGAGGACCAAAAAATGACCAAACTGGTATCATGGACAGCCGCTGCCGACCCTAAAGCCAGTTCGTTTTCGGGAAGCGGCGAGTACACCACTACCTTTGATATGCCCGCTCAAAAAGCTGCCGATTATATCCTCAATTTAGGCAATGTATGCGAAAGCGCGCATGTATACATCAATGGTAAAGATGCCGGTATATTTTGGAGCGTCCCTTTCAGCAGGCGCGTAGGCAAACTATTAAAACCAGGCAAAAACACCATCAAAATCGAGGTGGACAACCTGATGGCCAACCATGTAAGGTATATGGACCAAAACAATATTAAATGGAGAAACTATCACGAAATCAACTTCGTAAATATTGATTATAAGGCTTTTGATGCATCCAAATGGAAAGTAATGCCATCCGGTTTGTTAGGCCCTGTAACAATAACGCCTGTTTTATAGTCCCACGATTATATGGATATCGTATTAAAACCTATTGCCATAGTAACCAATAACCGCAAAAAACCAATAGATGATTATTGGGCGGTAACGATTTCGGAGATTACCTTGCTTGACCATGTGCCCACCGAGGCCTTGGATAATATAGGTGATTTTTCGCACCTGGAGGTTATTTACTATTTCAACCAGGTGAATCCCGATAAGATAATTTACTCGGGGCATCCCCGCAACAACCGGACTTATCCCCTGATGGGCATATTCGCGCAACGAAAAAAAAACAGGCCAAACAGGTTAGGTTTGAGTACCGTAGAAATATTAGGACATACCGGCAGAACCATTACAGTAAAGCATTTTGATGCCATAGACGGCACACCAATATTGGATATAAAACCGGTGTTTAAAGAGTTTGAGCCTGAGGGCGAAATCAAACAACCGGCCTGGGTGGCCGATGTGATGAAGGATTACTGGAAATAAAAAAGCCCCGATGTTTATCGGGGCTTCCTATTTTAACGGTCGAAACTTTTTTGGGTAGTGCGTTTGAAACCTCCGCCACCGCCTGATCCGCCTGTACGGGGCTTATCATCGGCTTCGGCAACCGAAATGCGGCGACCGTAGTAGTCGGCACCGTCCATGTTGCTGATGGCTTCTTTAGCTTCATCGTCATTAGTCATTTCAACAAAACCAAAGCCCTTGCTTTGTCCTGTTTCACGGTCTTTTACAATCCGTAACGATTTTACGTGGCCAAAATCGTTAAAAACAGCCGTTAGTTCCTCTTCTCCAACCTGGAAAGGTAACCCTGCAATAAATATCTTCATTAAAATTACTTGTTTTGGCAAAGGTACGCATTATAGCCCGTCCAATTGCCACCGCAATGTATTATGATGAAGGTCACTATATTATTTGGCAGCCAGCTCGCTCAACACCGGTTTCGCTAATGTAGCGATGCTTGTATGGCCGCCCTTTAGTTCATCGAATACCTCAATTTGGTTGCCGGTTCTTTTTAACCATGCCGCGGGCACATAAATGCTTTGCTGCGGGCCTATTTGCCAATACTTGCCCAGGTTATGTCCGTTTAAAAACACAAAGCCTTTGCCAAAGCCATGCATATCCAAATAGGTATCGGTTACTTCACTTACATCAAACGTACCTTTGTAAAGACCCGGTTGGCCGTCGGGAGCTGTCTTGCTATTGAACTTAAAGCCCTGCACATCGGTAAACGGAAAGCGATACATTTTCCAACCGGTCAGTACCTCATTGTTTAAGGTCACCTTTTCGGTGATGCCCTGACGGTTATCCGTTAAAAATTGCCCGTAGTTGATGCGGCCGTTGTTCTCCACTAAAATATCGAGCGTCGCGTTTGCATCTGCCGAATTGATGGCGAGAGAATCCAGTTTCAAACGCCTGTCGAGGGTGCCAACCTGTTTGCCGTTAAGGAAAACCGTACCAAAGTCGCGCAATTGCGTAACCTTTAACAAACCCGAAGCAGCATTTTTCAGTGTAGTACGATAAAGCACAAAACCATACCCCTGGTCAAGATCTTCAAAGCACAAGGGGGTGTTGGAGTTGACCGGTTTGCCTAAATTATCTAACAGTGAAGCACAGGCGGTCAGTTTGATATCACCAACCGAAGCACTCTTCCTTGCTTGCGGAATGGGTGGCAACGAAGTGCCTGCGGGCAAATGTTTGGCAATCACCTCCCTGAATTTCATAAACTTTTCAGTTGGGTTGCCCGCTTCGTCCAATGGCGCGTCGTAATCATAACTCGAGGTTTGGGGAGCATAAGCTTCGCGGCTGCTCATGTTAGCGCCATTCATAAAATCGCGCGTAGTACCGCCGTGGAACATGTACATATTGATGGATATCCCTGCAGATAGCACCTCGTCCAGTTTTTTTGCATCGGCATCCATGCCACTGGTGGCGTGCTTTTTGCCCCAGCTGTCAAACCATCCGGGGTACCATTCGGCTATATAATATGGGCCTTTGTTTTCGTGGTATTTATTGATGAGGGCTTTTACCTTGGCGGGATCG
Organism: uncultured Mucilaginibacter sp.; assembly: GCF_903893715.1. Taxonomy (GTDB): domain Bacteria; phylum Bacteroidota; class Bacteroidia; order Sphingobacteriales; family Sphingobacteriaceae; genus Mucilaginibacter. Next base: position 18,642 of record NZ_CAITNG010000133.1, on the reverse strand, counting down.
TCCAGGCCGTTTACCGCGGGCAAGTATCCCGGCAAATGCCCTTTAGGCAATTGCGATGGTCCGTCGCAGGTAAACAACACACCATCAAAACCCGCGTCGCGGAATATCTTCCGGTTTATCTCCAGGTATTCCTGGTTGGCACCCGGGTAGGAGCCATACTCATTCTCTATCTGCACCATCAGGATGTTGCCCCCATGTGTAACCAATAAAGGGCTAAGCTGCTTGCCCAGTGCCATCATATACTTGCGGTAAGGCTCTAAAAACTTAGGGTCATTACTGCGTACTTTGATATCCTTATCCTTCAGCAACCACCAGGGATAGCCGCCAAACTCCCATTCAGCACAAACATAGGGGCTGGGGCGTAATACTACCCAAAGGCCTTCGTCTTTGGCAGCTTGTATGAACCCGGCAATATCATTGTTGCCGCTAAAATCGTACTTGCCCTGCGTTGGCTCCTGCGCGTTCCAAAACACGTAAGTGCCCACGGTGTTCAGTCCCATGGCTTTCGCCATTTTCATCCGTTCGTGCCAATACTCGCGGGGTATGCGGGTACAATGCATTTCGCCCGAAATCATTTGCAATGGCTTGCCATCCAACAAAAAGGTAGAGTCGCCTAAGGCGAACGTGTGATTAGCGGTTTGGGCGGTTGCGATATTGAAAGCACCCAACAACATACCAGCCGCTAACAACACCTTAGTCAATAATTTCATGGTAATATCTCTATAATGGTGGCGCTAATATACACATCAAAACAAGCCCAGCTGTCCTTTGTCATCAATTTCAATATCGTCCGGGTTGGTAATCTCGAAGTCTATCTTTTTGGCTGGTTTTTCCTCCGGCGCGGGCGCTACATCAGCTGCAGGTGGAATTACCGGTTTATCCTCAGCAACTGGTCGTTCCACTTTAGCAGGTTCTTTTTCAGCTACAGGTTTTTCTTCCTTAACGGGGATTTCAGCAACTTGTTCTACGGTTTCGTCTGCCTCTGCATCTGCTACTCCTTGGCCTTCGTCGTCATCTTCACCTGCTAAGGCAACTGCCGCTTCTTCCTCCTCGTCTTCACCTGCTACTGCCACTGCATCTGCTACTTCCTCTGCCTCATCTGATATCAACTCAATCTTCTTCACCTCATGCGGGCTCAAGCGATTACCCTGGGCTTTCATGCCTTTCACATCAATGGCTTCGGCCAGGTTGATTTCGCTGCTCTCCGGTGTTGTCGACTTGCCTTTAAGCACTTCAACCTGCACTACCGGCTGCGCCGCGCCCGATATCAATATCAGTTTCGAGCCGCCTTCATCGCTGATGATACTGGTTGGTTTACCAATGGCAACAGGCTCGAACGTAAAGCGTTTTACGTAATAATTCTTCGATTTACCCTCATAATGTATCACGCTGTACACCTTTTCGGGATTGTACTTTTCAATCCTGATCATCTTATCGTCAAAGTGGTTGCTCAGGTCGAAACTGGTGAGTTCGTAAATACCTGTGCTCATGACGGTCAGTATGCGGTCGTCTCCGTCGAACTCGCCGAGGTATTTGCCGCGGGCATCTACGTTAAGGCGTTTCAATATCTCGTCATACCATATCTTCCGTCCCGAAAGGGTGGATATCCCTTTTGATTTCAGCACAATCTTTTTAACCGGGTATTTGGTAATGATGTTCCCCATCGAGGCGCGCCCTTTTATGGCTATCTCGGCAAAATTTTCATCAAACTGGAGTTTTTTGAGCTTGGCATGCGGTTTCAAAGCCACGTTCACAATCTCGGCCTCGCCGTTAGGGTTGGCACTAAAGTACAGCACGCGCGAGCCTTTGCTGCCCTTGGTCAAATCATATTCCTTATCGCGGGTAACACCAACAACGGCAAAACGTTTGATGTATGATGTACCGTTTTGACCGTCTTTATAGATCATGTTGTAAACGGTACGCTCATCGTTCTTTTTAAACACCCCAACATGTAATATATCTTTGCCAACAAAAACCTTTTCCTGCACTTTGGTGATGATGCACTTGCCGTCTTCGCGGAAAACAATAATCTCATCCAAATCCGAGCAATCGCAAACAAACTCATCCTTTTTAAGGCCCGAACCGATAAAGCCGTCCACCCTATTCACATACAATTTCACATTGGCCAACGCCACCTGCGATGCTTCCACCCTATCAAATGTACGTAGTTCGGTTTTGCGTTCGCGACCTTTGCCGTACTTGTCCTTCAGCTTTTGGAACCAGGCAATGGTATAATCGTTCAGGTGTTTCAGGTGATGGTTCACCTCTTTTATCTCGTTCTCCAGCGCCTTCATCTGCTCGTCCGATTTCTTCACGTCAAAGCGGGTAATGCTGCTCATCGGTTTATCAATCAGGCGCTTGTAATCTTCCGGTTCTATGGTGCGATATAGCTGCGCGAAGAAAGGCTCGAACAACTTGTTCAACACCTCTACCACCGTTTCAAAATTTCCCGAAGTTTCGTACTCGTTGTTCTTGTACATCCCTTCCTGTATGAAAATCTTGAGCAGCGAGCTGAAAAATATCTTTTCCTTCAGTTCGGCCAACCTTATTTCCAATTCCTTTTTTAGCAATTGTTTGGTATGCTGCGTACTTTCGCTCAGCATATCGTTCACGCTCATAAAGCGCGGCTTATCGTTATGGATAACGCAGGTATTAGGCGATATGGATACCTCGCAGTCGGTAAAGGCATACAAGGCATCAATAGTTACATCGGGCGAAATACCGGGCGCCAGGTGTATCACAATTTCTACGTCCTTCGCTGTATTATCCTCAATCTTTTTTATCTTGATTTTGCCCTTGTCGTTGGCAGTTATAATGCTGTCTATCAAGCTGCCGGTTGTGGTACTGAAAGGTACCTCGGTAATAGTGAGCGTCTTTTTATCCTTCTCCAATATCCTGGCCCGCACACGTATTTTGCCGCCGCGCTGCCCGTCGTTATAGTTGGAGCAGTCAGCCAACCCACCTGTGGGGAAGTCGGGCATCAAATTCGGTTTTTCGCCCTTTAACGATGCAATGGAAGCATCCAGCAACTCGATAAAATTATGCGGCAATATTTTGGTAGCCAAACCAACGGCGATACCCTCAGCACCTTGTGCCAACAATAACGGAAACTTAACCGGAAGCGTGATAGGCTCGCGGTTACGCCCATCATAGCTCGATTGCCAAATGGTGGTATCGGCATTAAAGGCCACCTCCAGTGCAAACTTCGACAAGCGCGCCTCAATATAACGTGGTGCCGCTGCCGAATCGCCGGTTACCGGGTCGCCCCAGTTACCCTGGCAATCAATCATCAGATCCTTTTGCCCTATCTGTACCATGGCATCGCCAATAGAAGCATCGCCATGCGGATGGTATTTCATGGTATTACCTATCACGTTGGCAGCCTTGTTAAAGCGCCCGTCGTCCATCTCTTTCAACGAGTGCAGGATGCGTCGCTGTACAGGCTTTAATCCATCGTAAAGGTGTGGTACGGCACGGTCGAGAATTACGTACGAAGCATAGTCAAGAAACCAGTTTTCGTACAAACCATCGAGCGAGATGGTATTATGGAGTATGTCTTTTTTATCGGTGCTTTCTTGTTCGTCGCTCATGCTAAAACCTCAAATTCTGTGGATGGGTAAATATAGGGGATAAATGGAAATCTTGCTGCCTCAACTTTTACACATTCAGGCCCTAAGGTGAATAAATGCCCGATTTCATCAGTTTTGATGCGCTTTTGCTGCTTTAACATAGGCCGTATCGCCGTATTTCAGTATCATGGTGTCGGCATCCATGTAATACACTTTCATCCATTGCCATTTGCGCTTGCTTAAATCATAGATGCCCAGGCTGTCGTCAACCATTTTATAACTGGTGGTGTTCCCTAAAAAGCTTGTGGCATGCGTAACCGGATTATTGTAATAATAACCCACCTTGTTTTCGCAAAAACCATTGGGCAAAAAGGAATAGACAATACCCTTTTTTAACGACACACCAGGCTTCATGATATTATTCCCCATACGGTCGAAAGCAATTTTGCCCGATTTTACAAAAGTCCAATGCCCCAACAATTGCTTGTCGTAATGATGTGGCGCGTAGTTGCTATTGCACGACCATAAGCCCGCCACAACAAGAATGACTATGCACCATTGGTATTTCATATCGCGATAACAACGAGCTTAATATCCCCAGCTTAAAGGCGCGTCATCGGTTTTTATACCCCAGTTCAGGTTGGGTTTCGGACCCATTATAAACTCGAGTTTACTGCCGCCCGTGATATCATTTTGGGTGATATAGGTTTTGCCGTACTTTTTGCCGTTCAGCATAACCGACTGGATATAAACATTCTCTTTCGATGGATTTTTAACCGAAACGGTAAATACTTTGCCATTACCCAAATCTATCTCTGCATGGCTTAACACCGGCGAACCGATGGCATAAACCCCATTGGCCGGGTTAACCGGGTAAAAACCCATCGAGCTAAATATATACCAGGCCGACATTTGCCCGCAATCCTCATTTCCCGCGTAACCCGATGAGGAATTGTTGTACAACTCGTTCATTACTTTGGCGGTATAGAACTGGGTTTTCCAGGGTTGGCCCGAAAAATCATATAGGTAAGCAATGTGATGGCTGGGTTCGTTGCCATGCGCGTATTGCCCTATAAATCCGGACGCGTTGCCGTTTACTTCGCCGGGCAGGTCCTTCAAAGTAAAAAATTGGTCAAGCTTATCATTAAAAGCATTGTTGCCGCCAACCAGGCCAATCAGGCCGTTTACATTTTGCGGTACATACCAAAAGTATTGCCATGCGTTTGCTTCGGTATAAGGGTTGCCGCCATTGCCGCCGTATTGTAAGGGGTTAAAAGGTTCGAGCCATTTGCCATCTGTTTTTTTAGCCTGAAAAAATCCGGTTTGGGCATTGTACAGGTTCCGGTAAAACTCCGATCGCTTCATAAAGTGTTCGTAATCTTCGGTCTTGCCAAGTTTTTTTGCAAGCTGCGCCACGCACCAATCGTCATAAGCCATTTCGACCGTAATGGATACCGATTGCGATTGTATATCTTCAGGAATATATCCGTACTTCTCCCAATCCTTAAATGGCGATGCCTGGTGCTCGGTTATCGACGAGCCTTTTACCGCTTCATAAGCCTTTTCCACATCAAAACCTTTGATGCCTTTCAACGCGGCGTCAACCACCACCGGGATGGCATGGTTGCCAATCATACAATAATTCTCTTCGCCCCATAGCTGCCATATCGGCAAATAGCCATAGGTATCGTATTGCCGCATCATGCTGTTGATCAAACCCGCTGTAAACTGCGGTGCAATTAGTGTATAAAGCGGATTCGCCGCCCGATAAGTATCCCAGAGCGATAGTGTAGAGTAATGTGTTTTATCGGGCGCGTTTTTGATGGTCATGTCGGTAGCCATATAGTCGCCGTTTACATCGGCCAGGTTGTTTGGCTGTATAAAAGCATGATATAAACCGGTATAAAATATTTGCTTTTGCACATCCGTGCCATCCACCTTTATCTTTTGCAGCACTTGCTCCCATTGTTGTTGGGCCTGCTGTACTACCTGCTCAAAATCCCAGCCGGGCAATTCGGTTTGCATGTTGAGGCGGGCATTGGCTATGCTTGTTGTCGACAGGCCAACCTTCACCAGCACCTTTTCATTTTGGGTGGTATTGAAATTTAAAACGGCTTTAATGTTGTTGCCGTTTATAACCGATAAGCCATCGTAACGGTGCCTGCCGCTCACCATGATATTGCTTGAAAAAGGTTTCGAAAACTCCGCCCTGAAATAAACCTTGCGCAGGCTAGCCCAACCGGTAATAATGCGGTAGCCTTCAATGGTTTTGTTGTCGATAACCTTGAGCTCGGCATCTAATATCTTACACACCCAATACGTACGTTTTTTATCCAGGCTGTGGTCCATATCGATAACAATATGGGCCTGATTACTTTGCGGGAAAGTATACCGGTGCAAGCCTACCCGCGCTGTGGCCGTCAACTCAGCGTTGATGCCGTAATCTTTCAGCATCACCTGGTAGTAGCCCGTTTTGGCCGATTCCTGATCGTGTGAATAGGCTGAACGGTAGCCGCTGTTCGGCACGTCGGCTTTGCCGGGTTCGGTTTTGATATCGCCGATGGTGGGCATCAACAGCACATCGAACAAATCGGCAACGCCGGTGCCGCTCAGGTGGGTATGGCTAAAGCCGATGATAGATTTGTCATTATAATCATAACCCGAGCCCGGGTCATCTGGGTTTTCGCGGGTATCAGGGCTTAGTTGCACCAGGCCGAAGGGTGTGGTTGCGCCGGGGAAGTTACTGCCCGAAAGGCTGTTTTTATCAACCGCGCCGGTGCCGATAAATGGGTTTACAAACTTGGTAAAGTTGCTTTGTGCATTTGCGGTGTAGCTAAACGCAATAATTGCGGCAAACAAAGTCAGGTATCGCATAGATGTCAGTTTAATGTTGCGATAAAAGTAAGAAGAATGTTGGCGGGTATTAAATATCTACAGCGAATAAAAAACCCCGAGAGGGTTAGCCTTTCGGGGTTTCTATTTATAAGATTTTCTACGATTACTTTTTAAGGCTGTTTTGCTGATGTTTCAGCACCTTGGCATCCACATAAAAAATAATCTCCTCGGCAATGTTGGTACATTGGTCGCCAACACGCTCCAACCTGCGGATGATAGACAGCATATAAAGTGCTTCTATTGTCGACGTAGGATCTTTTTTGATTACTTCGGCAATTGCTATCGGGGCATTAAAGTTTATCGTGTTTAACACCTCATCTCGTTTAAATATGCTCCTGGCAAGCATGGTATCCTCATTTTCGAAAGCAGCACGGGTATCTGTCATGATATTGATAGCCTCATCAAACATGCTGAGCAGCGAAACGCTTTCTAAAGCTTCCGTATCGTAGTTTACCGACGAGTCAACAACATAGTTAGCAATACCGGCTGCTATATCGCCAATACGCTCCAGATTGTTGTTTATTTTTAGTGCCGCCAGCAAAAAACGCAAATCTACAGCTACCGGTTGGTGCAATGCCATAATATCCTCGCAATCGCGGTCAATTTTTAATTCGAAAGAGTTTACCCTCTTTTCTTTTATCAAAACTTCTCGCGCCAAATCCTTATCAAATTTCAGCATCGCTTCTTTCGATTTGTTCAATTGCGATTGAACCAATATCCACATGGATATGATTTCTGCTTTAAGTGCTGATATTTCAGTTTCTAATGGTGTCATAATTTAAATTATTAACTAAATCTGCCGGTTATGTAATTCTGTGTACGCTGATCTGCGGGGGCGGTAAACATTTTTTTGGTATCGTCAAACTCAACCAATTCACCCATGTAGAAAAACGCGGTCTTGTCGCTCACCCTTGCAGCTTGCTGCATATTATGTGTTACAATAATAAGGGTATAATTCGACTTTAGCTCATGAAATAAATTTTCGACACTTGAAGTCGAAATCGGGTCGAGCGCCGAAGTTGGCTCATCAAACAATATCAATTCCGGTTGCATGGCTATGGCCCTTGCTATACACAAGCGCTGTTGTTGCCCGCCCGAAAGGAAGGTGCCTTTTTTATGCAATGAGTCTTTAACCTCGTTCCATAACGCGGCGCTGGTTAATGAACGTTCAACAATTACATCCTTATCCGCTTTCGACATTTTGATGCCGTTCAGCATATAACCCGCGACTACGTTTTCGTAAATGCTCAGGTTGGGGAAAGGATTAGGGCGTTGAAACACCATGCCAATTTTATACCGCACGTAAATTACGTTCATGTCAAAAACATTCTGACCATCGAGCAGTATTTTACCTTTCGATGTACCACCGGGTATCAACTCGTGCATGCGGTTGATGCCCCGCAAAAAAGTGGTTTTACCACAACCCGAGGGGCCCATTACGGCAATAACTTCGTGCTTTTTGATGCTGATATTTACATCTTTCACCACATGGTTATCGCCAAAATAACCATTATAATTTTCAGCCTTTACAATTGGATTTTCCATTTTCTTGTTAGCACTTTTGTGACTATGTTTAGTGTTAAAACGAACATTAATAAAATAAACGATGCGCCCCAGGCCAAATCGTGCCAATCGTCATAAGGGCTGGTAGCGTAGGAGTATATCACATGCGGCAAACTTTCCATTGGCCCGGTGACATTGGTTGAAAAATAATTGTTGCCCAACGCTGTAAACAACAAAGGCGCGGTTTCGCCAATTACACGGGCTATAGACAAAGTGATGCCCGATAATATACCGGCAAAGCCGCAGGGAATGATCACTTTTATAATCACCCGGTGATACGGTACACCCAATGAAAGCGCGGCTTCTTTGAGCGAATCGGGCAATAGTTTCAATGTTTGCTCGGTCGACCTGATGATAATAGGTAACATCATTAAGGCCAACGCAACGCTACCGGCAATGGCCGAAAAGCCACCCGATGGTTTCACTATCCATACGTATATTACGATACCAACAACAATGGAAGGCACACCCTGCAAAACATCAACGCAAAGACCGCTATAATAAGCCAGTTTGGTATTTGGGTTTTCACTCAAATAAATACCGGCAAGCATGCCCACGGGTATGGCAACAATTGATGCCATCAAAACCATGATAAAGCTACCCATCAGGGCATTGGCAATACCGCCACCCGTTTCGCCCGGAGGCGCGGGGACATGGGTTAAAAAATGCCAGTTAACCTGGGTTACCCCTTGTTTAATGATATAAAGCAATACAACGATGAGGGGGATGGTAATAATGAAAGCAAAAAATATGATGACCCACTTAAAGATCACACTCTTTGTATTTCTGAATCCTATTCTTGGTTCCATATGCTTAATTTTTGCTGGCTTTTGAAATGACGCGTTTTCCGATAAGGTTTACAACTACCGTAACAAAAAACAATACTAAACCAAGTTCTATCAGGGCCGATACATACAGGTCATGGTCGGCTTCGTTAAATTCATTCGCTATAACGCTGGCCATGGTATTGCTCGGGCCAAAAAATATTTCTTTAAAACTATTGCCTATGGCGCTTGTATTGCCAATCAGCATGGTTACAGCCATGGTTTCGCCAAGGGCACGGCCCAAAGATAACAATACGCCTGCAAACAAACCTGTGCGTGTAAAGGGCAATACTACATTGCGTATTACTTCGAAACGGGTTGCTCCTAATGCATAAGCACCTTCTTTTAAAGGCGAGGGTACCATGCGGATCAGCGTTATCCCCAACGAAGCAGAATACGGAATAATCATAACCGCCAAAACAAGCGATGAAGTACAAATACCTACACCAAAAGGCGCTACGCCAAGTTTTATTTCGAGCGAGCGAACGATGGGCACCAATACAAATATGCCCCAGAAACCGTAGATAATAGATGGAACTGCGGCTATGAGTTCGATGGCATTTTTTAACAGATCAGATAACCACCCTTTTTGATTGTATTCGCCAAGGTAAATGGCAATAGCGTAAGAAAAAGGGATCGAAATAATCAGTGCTGTAAACGATGTGAGCAGCGTTCCGATCAAAAACGGATAAGCGCCGTATATGTTTTGTACCGGGTCCCAAACTTTGCCCCATAAAAACCCTATTCCTAACGATTTAATGGATGGCATCGATTTTTGTATCAGCGTTACCAGTACGCCTATGATGACGAGCACCAAAATTGCGCTCATTACGATCAATAGCCTCTTAAAAAAGATCTCCCATTTTAATTGGCTGTCAGATAGTTCTAATCTTTTATTTTCCACAAAATTTAGGGTTTTGGTATACAAACAATTACCAGCCCCGTAAATATCCGGAACTGGTAATTGCTAATTTTATTATTTACCGATATTTTATAAAATAGTGGACTATCAATCGATAATCTTGCTAATTACAATATTGCTTTACCATCGTAAGTTGCTGATTTCAATACTGCTTCAGCAGCTTTTACAGCAGATTTCGAAAGCGGGGCATAGTTCAAAGCTTCGCAGAATTTTTGACCTTCGTGAATATTCCACCACAACATTTTTAACAGTTGGGTAGCTTTTTCTTTTGAACGGCCACCATAATTTTGTTCTTTGTAAATCAAAGCCCAGGTAAAGCTGGCAATTGGATAACCTTTTTCGTTATCAGTATTGGTAACCGAAACTTTGGTATCGGCAGGTATGGCAACGTTGCTTGCCAAGGTAGTAGCAGCAATTGTAGGGGCAATAAATTTACCACCTTTGTTTTGCATGCTTGCATATGGCATTTTGTTTTGTATAGCGTAAGCCAACTCAACATAACCGATAGCACCAGGGGTTTGTTTAACCAAACCGGCAACACCTTCGCTACCTTTACCGCCTAAACCGGCAGGCCAGTTAGGGGCACTTGCTTTACCTACTTTCGAAGCCCAATCAGGGTTAACTTTAGTTAAGTAATCGGTAAAAATGAACGATGTACCGCTACCGTCAGAACGGTGGATAACTACGATAGGAAGATCTGGCAAGGCAACACCTTTGTTTGTTGCAGTGATCTCAGGGCTGTTCCATTTGGTAACTTTACCCAAATAAATATCGGCCAAATCTTTACCGGTAAGGTTTAAAGCAGCGGTAACACCTGGGATATTGTAAGTTACTACTACCGCACCTGAAGTCATTGGAATGTGCAGAACAGCTGAAGCGCCACCTATTTTAGTTGTTTGCTCATCATTCAGGGGAGCATCAGAATCACCAAAATCAACGGTTTTTTCGGTTAACGCTTTTATACCGCCACCTGAACCGATCGATTGATAATCAACTTTGGCTGCAGTGTATTGCGAAAACATTTTTTGAAACAACGGGTTCACAAACGAGCTACCGGCACCTTTCAAATCCTGTGCAGATACCGACATTGCCAAGCTTGATGCAGCTGCTGCTACAACCATTAACTTTAGACTTTTTACGATTTTCATAACTTTTCTTTTATAGTTTAGTTTAATTATTTGTTTGGCGTTTTTTACCTTATTTACCAAAAGTGTAGAAGAATGTTACCCTATAAACCAAGGTGTGATCATTACCTACATAACCGGCAGTTGATGGGTCCCTTTGGTCCCTGTAATACACTGTCCAGAAGTTTGGCATAAAGTGGATGTTTTTCTCAGGAGTAAAGTCTAAACCAGCTGTGTAAAATTGCTCTTTTGTAGTTGGCGTATAAGATCCAAAGTTGGTGTTAACTGTGTAAGAATCTGCAGTGTTAAAGTTGGTATCAGGGTTGTAAGCATCGTAACGAGCGAAGAAAGCCCATTTGTCTTTTACGATCGGACCTTTAACCCATACCGAAAGACCGTTAACAGTAGCGTCTTCAGGTAATTTAGTAGCAGAGTTGGTTACGCCTTGCGCAATCCCTTGTGTATATGCTTCAACACCTACGGCAAGTTTTGGATCAACATAAGCTGCAAATATCTTTAATATATCGTGTGATTGAGGCGTCAATATACCTGTGTTAGGTGCGGTTTGCGCGTAATCACCATAAATATCTACCAATAATTTTTGGTTCATGAACTTACCCCAAATATCACCGTAGAATATTTTGTAGAAACCTGTATTGGGGTTAGAAGCACTTAATAAACTTGAAGTGCTGTTGTTACCAACCATAAACACGTAACCAAAGTTTTTAGTAGCGGGGTCAAAAGTACCTTGCAACGACGCGCCAACGTCATAAGAGTTGGTTTTGTGGAAATCGGTTATTGTTTTTTCGATTGAGCGGTAACCCCAGGTTTTTTCTGATAATGAAGTAGGGGCGTTTGTGCCTGGCTCATTCAAAGCAAAACCGGGAGTCGACATTTCACCGATAACCAAATCAGTTCCGGTCCAGATGTTGCGGTACCTTAAGTTAAAGTTTTTGATGAAGAAGGACATTTTACCATCAACCAGGTTGTCGCCATTCGAAGCGGTAACACCTGTACCTGCTGCTGTGCCTGTGTTCGCGTTTGGCTCAGAAGCTAACAACACTTCTGCTGTAAATTTTTGAGAAATATCATAATCATAGCCTAAATAAACACGACGGAACTGGAAAGCGTTCCTGTAAGTAGGCACACCATTATACATGGTTTCAGCACCACGGTTAGTTGCATCGGCATGAGCGTTATAGTACATATCGCCAAATGCGTAACCCCATAACCTTCTAACAGGTGTCCAGGCCGCGTCCGCTGCTTTTGCTGCAGGCTGAGCTGTAGTAGTTGTAGATGAAGAATCTGCTTTTGCTACAGTTTTCTTTTCTGATACTGCCGCCAAAGCAACACCTGTTGTTGATGCTGTTTGGGCCTTAGCTACAGATCCTGCAACCATTAGGGAAGCTACAAGGACTGCGCCGATAGAGTTAGTAAAGATTTGTTTCATAATTAATGTAAAATTTAAGTTTGTTCAATGGTACAAAGGTGTACATCGAAGGTTATCTTAATGTTAAGTAATGATTACTATATCATAACATTAACTTATCATTAACAAATTCTCCCTTTATTATTTATAATTCTGATTATCAGCAATTTAAAAAAATAAAAATTGTTTTTCGTTGAGATTACATTAACACATGATAATTTATCTTATTGTTAATATTAATTTAACATTGGCTAAATTTCCACAGCAGCGTGCTTGCAATGCAGTTTCCTCCAAATACGATATGGGCAAACCCATGGGTACAATTAATTCGAATTGTTTAAAACACATTCATTTCGTCTCAAAAACAAACCATTTTCCAGAATATAGAAAATTTCATCTATGGCATAATCTTCAATTCCCTGATTATCAAACTTTTAAGCCACTGGCACGATGGTAGATATAAGCCTGGCATACCACATTAATATAGATGTCATGAAAAAGGTAATCGCAGTATTGTTGACAGAAAACAAAAATGAAAATACTTCAGTGTTCACACAGTCGTTAAAAGCTTTGCTTAAAGATGGCTACCAAATAGATATAGTTACCAATGAAGATTTAACGGGCACGTTTAATTCGTCGGACGAAGTGCATATTCATGCCTTTCAGGCAAAACATTCAACAAAAGCTTTAAATCAAATTTTCGGCTTCATATCTATACAAATCCGTCTGTTTAAAACCATACTAAAAATAGGCAGGCCAAGCAATACAATTTATATCAGCTCCATTTATCCTTTTGCTGCTGCGATAGCGGGGAAAATAATAGAAGCCAAAGTGGTTTACCATTTACAAGAAGCTGCTTTACCTAAAACCTTACTGCAACGCTTTTTGCATAGTATTATAAATCGTACTGCAAAACAAGTGATTTTTACATCTGCAAAACTTAAAAATCATTTACAGTTAACCACAAAAAAACAAGCGATTGTCTATCCTGCCTTGTCTTCGGATATTATAGAAAACGCTAAACATACGCTTACCCAAGGCCAACATCCCTTTACCGTAAGTATGATAGGTGATTTAGGCAATCAATCGGGCATTGGCGCATTTATAAACCTGGCCGAATGCTTGCCGGGCATAAATTTTGAATTGGTGGCCACAAACCAACTTGAAAACATTGAGCGCTATGTACCCGGCAGCACAAAACCTGCCAACCTTTTTGTTTATACCCAACAACAAAACCTGCACCAGTTTTATCAAAGAGCCAGCGTGGTGGTCAACTTATCTGATAATAAAAAACACCTTGAGGTGTGCGATATTCATATTCTGCAGGCCATGTACTATGGCAAACCTGTAATTGTACCCGCAAACAGCAGCAGCAGGGAGTTTATCAATACCCAAAAAAATGGTGTTGCAATTGATGGCAAGCACGTTGAAGCGATTTACGATACATTAAAGATATTGAACCAAAACAAGGCGCTGTATAATTCCATGTCGGCTGCCTGCAAACAACAAGCCGCATTGTTTAGCCCCGGGCACTTCGATAAACAAATAACCACCTTGTTTAAAGGAAGCCCACGCTCTGTTTACAGTACTTTAGATCAGCTTTTTGGTGCTTCGTTTTTTAGTTCACAAGTAACTCCGCTCAAAAACCAACGCGCAGCTTAATATTTAATTAAAGCGAAGCGCCGAACAGCTCCGGGAGGTCGGTTTCCATTTTTTCGATGGTTTGTTTGAGCTTTTGCTTCAATTTGGCCACCATATCGGCAAAGGCATTGTTAAAGCTTTTGTCCCAGCTTTGCAACCCGCGTATCATTAAGGTCATATCTTTCATCTTCAAATAGTTTATGCTTGGCTTCATCTTGTGTATAATAGCCTGCATAGCCTCCATATCACGCTCATTAAGGGCTTCATCAATCTTTAACAGACTTTCTTTCCCTTGCCTGATAAAGGTTTTCAACATCTGTTGGATAAAAGCAGAATCGGCTCCTGCCGTTTCTTGTAGAGTAGTGATGCTGTATAAATTATCCGGATTATTATCATCCTTACTAACAAGCGTTTCTCCTATGCCTCCAATATCGGCTTTCTTCAGTAAATGAGAGATGGTTTTTACCAGATGGGCTTCTTCAAATGGTTTGGCAATGTACTCGTCCATACCAGCGTTAATACATTTGTCTTTTTCACCCTTCACGGCGTTTGCGGTTAAAGCCAGTATCGGTACATCCAACTGTAGCTCCTTACGTATATATTGTGTGGCCTCAAAACCATTCATCACAGGCATTTGCACATCCATTACAATCAAGTCAAATGGCTGTTCGGCTGCTATCTCAACAGCTACTTTACCGTTCCAGGCTTCAGTAACCAATGCCCCGTATGTTGTTAAAATGGTATTAGCCAACAAGCGGTTAAAATCATTGTCCTCTACCAACAATATTTTTTTATCGATTAGCTCGCGCTGGTGTTCTTTTAGCGCCGAAAGATCATCGCTGGGTTTATTTAAACTGCGGGCATCGCCGGTGGGCAGGTTAAGCGAAAACGATATAACGGTGCCCACACCTTTGGTACTTTCAATGTTCATCTCCCCACCCATCAAATTGATGAGCCTTTTCGATATGCTGAGCCCCAAACCCGTTCCTCCAAATTTTCGGGTTATACTCGCATCCTCCTGACTAAAGTCTTTATACAGATGTTTTAAATACTCAGGATCTATTCCAATACCGGTATCCTTTACGGTAAACATCACCTGGTTTGTGCCATTTTTGGTGCCGCTCAATTTGCACCACAGTTCAACGCTACCGGTTTCGGTAAATTTAATGGCGTTACCAACCAGGTTCAACAATATTTGGTTTATGCGATAAGGGTCGCCAATTAAAACGTGCGGTATATGAACGCTGGTAGCCGTATTAAATTCAAGGCCCTTTTCTTCGGTTTTATATTTAAGTATGCGCTCAAGCTGCGTCACCAGGTCAGAAAGGCTGAAACCGATGTTTTCGATTTGCATTTGCCCTGCTTCAATTTTCGATAGGTCGAGTATATCGTTTATAATAACGATCAGGTTCTCTGCCGATTGTATGATGGCATTAGTATAAACCTTTTGCTGGCTATTTTGCGTTGTTTTTGTCAGCAACCGGCTCATCCCCAAAATAGCGTTCATTGGGGTCCGTATCTCGTGGCTCATGTTGGCCAAAAATATCTCTTTGGCTTTGGACGATTCTTCGGCTACCCTTTTTGATTTGATGAGTTCGTTTTCAAGCTTTTTTTGCTCTGTTATGTCAAGGTGTATACCTATTGATCCTATCAATCTTTTTTCGTCATCGTACAGAGGCGCACCGCTAATCAGCATCCATCTGTAGTCGCCGTTCTTATCCTTTATCCTGATATCATAGGCATCTGAAACGCCTTTTTTACGAAGGTTGTTCTTTTCCTCCATCGAAGCATCGTAACTTGTGTCCAAAAACAACTGACTCGCTACTTTACCAATCAACTCATCTAACATGTAACCTGTTATACGGCAAAAACTTTGGTTGGCAAACATAATGCGTTCATCGTTGTCAACTTCGAGCAGGCCCAGGTTCATGTTTTCGATAATGCCCCGATATTTTTCTTCACGCCTTTTTATAGCATCCTCGGCATTTTTCTTTTCGGTAACATCCCTGTATTTCCACAAATGCCCTATGTAGTTCCCGGCGATGCTGATTGCGATAAAATCCCGTTTATATATCCTGCCATCCTTCAGTTCAAGCAAATCGCCAATAACGGTTTGTTTTTCTTTTAAAAGATGTTCAATACGCCTTACAAAGTCGTCTTCGTCTTTAAAAAAGGCTTTTGACTGCTCAGCAGAGTTGCTGCAATCAATACCTATCATGTGCTCGGGCTTGGCATTTATGCTAAACAGTTCGCAAAAAGCGTGATTGGTCAGTATGATTTTGCGGTTCTCGTCTTCCAGTAAAATGCCTTCGTTTAAACTTGATATGGTGGCCGAAAGCCGGAAAACAGATTCCTTTATCGGGTCTTCAACATCGCTGTTTGCACTTAAATACCGCTCAGTTAAAGCGTACGAACTTTTTAACTGGTTCAGCTCGTTACTCAACCGCGCAATCTCGTTCTGCTGATCGTCAATCTTTTGTTGTAGAATACTTACGTATGTGCCGGCTATTTCCATTTTTGTTCCGGGCTAAATTTCTTCCTGTTGCAACATCTTGTAGATGGTCGACTTGCCGATATCCAGTTTTTGTGCAACCAATGCTATATTCTCATCGTATTTATCCAAATAGAAACGTACAATTTGCTGGGTGTATTCTTTTAAGGTTTTTTCTTCCGACAAAAACTCGGCGTTTTTGGTGGCGGGTAAAAAGGTAATATCGTCGGGTTTAATTTCGCCGCCATCGCACATCACGGCTGCCAACTCGATAATAGTTTTCAGTTCCCTTACATTACCGGGATAAGCATACGACGAAAGTTTTTGCTTAGCTTCTTTATTGAGGGTAACCCCGCCCATTTTATTCTCGCTGCAAAACTGATCGAGAAAACATTTTGACAGGAACAAAATATCGTTCCCCCGTTCGCGCAGTGGCGGCAGGGTTATAGGCAAGCCAATGATGCGATAGTAAAGGTCTTCACGAAAATTGCCTTTTTTTTACCTCCTCAGCCAAATCTTTATGCGTTGCTACGATAATGCGTACATCCAAGTTAACCTTGTCGCTCCCGCCAACGCGCTGCAGGTAACGCTCCTGCAAAACGCGTAACAACTTGCTTTGTACCGATAGGTCCAGTTCGCCTATCTCATCTAAAAAAAGAGTGCCGCCGTTTGCTTCTTCAAACTTCCCGATTTTACGTCCGGTGGCACCGGTAAAGGCCCCTTTTTCGTGCCCAAACAGTTCGCTTTCTACCAACTCAGTCGGTATGGCGGCCATGTTTATGGCTACGAAAGGTTTTTTTTGCCTGTCGGAGTTCATGTGTATGGCTTTGGCAACCAACTCTTTACCTGTACCGGTTTCGCCGGTTATTGATACGTTGATGGTGGTTTTTGCTGCCTTTTCCATCAGGGCAAAGGTTTTCAGTATAGCAGGGCTGTTCCCTTTTATGATATTGCTAAAATCGTATTTATCAACCAATTGTGCCCGTAATGTCTTTATTTCTTCTTTCAGGTCGATGTTCTCGCGCAGCCGAATAATGGCGTTCCACAACAGGTCTTTGGTATGGTCGTCTTTTATAAAATAATCGGAGACGCCCATTTTTAACAAGTCGACCGCGGTAGCAATTTTCTCCTGCGCGCTGATCACAATAACCGGAACAGAGGCGTTAACCAACCGAATATTTTTGAAAAGTTGGTCTCCGCGTGTATCGGGCAACGAAAAATCTATCGTAATCAAATGAGGGCCCAGGTACAGGTTATCCAAACATTCCTTGCCGGTCATAAACACCTTTACGTCATAATCCGGGTTTTTGGATAAATGGTACTGAAGGATCTGCCCGTACCAGGCATCGTCTTCAACAATAAATATCAGTAATTTATTATCCATAAATAATCAAATAACAGCCACATTATAATTGTTGCCCGATAAAGGTTTATTGGCACAGCAGTTAATCAGGTTGGTTTAGTAGGCTAATTTACTAATAAACCAACACTTAAAGTATATATTGGCCGATTAAAAATAAAGCTGTTAATTTACAATACATCAGGCCAACTTCAAAACAAACATAAACTCCGAACCGGTTCCGGGTACGCTTTCTGCCCAAATCCTGCCATTGTTTGCCTCAACAAACTCTTTGCACAGCACTAAACCGAGGCTGGTCCCTTTCTCATCGTTGGTGCCGGTGGTACTTACGTTGCCGAGGTTGAATATACCCTATAGCCGCTCTTTTTTAATGCCAACGCCGGTGTCTTTAACTATAAATTTCACCTCGGCTTTTGCTTTATCAATTTCTGAGCTAATGGACACAACGCCACCCTTGTCGGTAAATTTAATAGCGTTCGATAGCAGGTTGCGCGTAACAAACTCAAAATGGTCGGCATCAGTTATTACTTTAAAGTTTTTATTGACCAGATTATCAACCCTAATGGCTTTAAGCTCGGCTGTTGCCGAAAGCAATGCGATGTTACGTTCGATAATTTGATGTGGCCAAACATCCACCTGATTGATTCGGATACCCTTTATCTGCATTTCGCCCCATTTCAATAAGTTATTCAAAATACCAAGCGAGGCATTACTGCTCACTACCGCCATGTCAATCAATTCTTTTTTCTCTTTCTCATCTAACACGTCATCATTGATCAGCGATAACAAGTTAATGATGGCGGAAAATGGCGAACGCAGATCGT
>NZ_CAITNG010000132.1 GCF_903893715.1 uncultured Mucilaginibacter sp. | reverse complement strand
TGCATCGTACTCGGGGGTGGCCAGGGAAGCCGCTTGTTTCCGCTTACCGCGTCGCGCTCAAAGCCCGCTGTACCCATCGCCGGAAAATACCGTTTGGTCGATATCCCTATCTCAAACTGCCTGCATTCGGGCATCGACCGTATTTTTGTACTCACGCAATTCAACTCGGCGTCGTTAAACAAACACATCAAAAACACCTACCACTTCAGCAACTTCAGCAGTGCCTTTGTGGATATATTGGCTGCCGAACAAACACCCAGCAGCGGTGGTTGGTTCCAGGGAACTGCCGATGCCGTTAGGCAAAGCCTGCACCACCTTTCGGTGCACGAGTTCGACTATGTCCTCATCCTTTCCGGCGACCAGCTGTACCAAATGGACTTTGAGGAAATGCTCGAAGCCCACCAAAAAAACAATGCCGATATCTCCATCGCTACCATCCCCGTCGATGCATCGGATGTGCCCGGTTTCGGTATCCTTAAAACGGATAAGGATAACTGGATAAACGCCTTCGTCGAAAAACCTAAAAAGGATTTCGATACCCTCGTGTCCGATGTTAGCCCCGAAATGAAAGCCGCCGGCCGTATTTATTTGGCCTCAATGGGTATCTATATATTTAACCGCAAAGTATTATACGACTTATTACAAGGTAACGACCGTACCGATTTTGGTAAGGAAATCATCCCGCAATCCATCAACAACCACAAGGTGTTAAGCTACCAATACGAAGGCTACTGGACCGATATCGGTACCATCGCATCCTTCTTCGAAGCCAACCTGGAGCTTACCGATCAGATACCCAAATTTAACCTGTTTGGCAAGCACCACATCTACACCCGTTCGCGCATGTTGCCACCCTCAAAAATATCGGGGCCAACGCTCACCAATACCATCATATCCGACGGTTGCATCATCAATGCCAGCCGCATCACACGTTCGGTCATCGGTATACGTACCCGCATCGGTTTCGATAGTATCGTCGAAAACTGCTACATTATGGGTAGCGACGAATACCAAACCCTTGAACAAATCGCCCAATCGCGCGAAGCCGGCGTCCCCATCATGGGCATCGGCGACCGCTGCATTATCAAGAACGCCATTGTCGACAAAAACTGCCATATCGGTAACGACGTACGCATCAATTGCGGCGAACCCCTGGTAAACGGCGATTACGACAAATACACCGTAATGGACGGCATCGTCGTCCTCAAAAAACGCGCCGTAATACCCGATGGTACGGTGATATAACCACCCCGCTCAAATTACGATTTTCATAAACCTGTACCCATATTTCAACCCGAAATATGGGTATTTATGGGTGTTTTACTTCGAATTTTTAGCCCCGAATTATCAAATTTATAATCTAAGCCACCCAAACACTTAGCGCTCCGTCCCCTTCGCTCTGCGAAAGCTATGGGTAAATATGGGTACCTAAACTAACCCGTCATGCCGAACTTGTTTCGGCATCCCACTAAGCCGGTAGCCAATAGACAGGCACCAATGAACAAATGACTAATGAACCAAAAAAATGGGTATTTATGGGTGTTTTTAAAAAGAACATTTTTGCCTACAACCCCATCTAAGCTTCCTCTACAAGTTACGAAATTTTAGTGGGATTGTCAAGGCTATTTGGAAGTTATCGGGTCAAAATAATATCGACCTCGCCCGGCTTTAATGCCTTGTCACCGTATAACTGCGTTTGGGTTTTGGTTTCTTCTGATAAAGGCTTTTCAATCATTTTTAGCTTGTGAAAGGGGAAATGCTTTTTTAGAATTTCCAAGGTTGAGTTTAGCGTAAATTCCCGTTTGTCGGTACGAACATAAATTGTGCTTTTGGGCTTCATCACTGTAGAGCAAAGCCCAAATACGTTGTCAAGAAGCTGGTAATACTCAACCTTATTAACAAATCGACCTTTGTGCTTGTCATTAAATGATTGCGGATTTTCCGACCCACCTAATAACCAGAGTCGAAGCCACTGGTCGGCATGATAGTTAGTTACAGAACAGTATGGTGGCGACGTAAATAGTAGCGAAAATTTGATGTCATTTTTAATGGCCCTTTCAGAGATGTTTATAAGCTCATTAGCACTATCTCCAAAAACAACGGCGCTTTCGGTAACTTTGGGTTTTCCTTTATCGTATCTCCAATTAATTTTATCAATTATGAATTTACATGGATCTAATTCAGGAGGTGTGGTCATCCCATTTTTCTTCCACCATTCAACAGAATAGTTCATGCCCATAGATTTGGTCATACGCATTTGATTGGAAAGACCACTACCTATCTTACCATGAAGATAGAGCAATAATATTGACATTAATGTAGCATCAGCATCGTTATTTTTCCAATCGAGATTTTTTCGAGCAGACAATAAGAATTTTAATACTTCATCACAAAAACAGATCCTATAAAATTCGGGCATCCTTTGCATCGCCTGGCCATAGTAATTTCGTTTACTGTATAACTCAAGCAATCTATCTATGACATTTTCTTTATCTGCCGGTTTAAGTTTGACACTACCGTAAAGCCAGCCAACTGGGTTGATCTCTATCCCTAAGCTATTTCTGCCTAAAACCCCACCCGCAAAAATACTACTACACCTTCCTGCGAAAGGGTCTATAATATAATCTCCCTCTTTAGAATATTTTTTAACAACATCAAAAGCAAAATCCAAGGGAAACATGGCATAGTATGGGCCAAATCTTGCCCATCTTGATTCAGCTGTTTCAAAACCCTTTAATATTTTTTCTAATGCTATCATATTGTAGATTTTCCCCTGATCTCTCTTGCAATGTCCTCGAAAATACGTTTGCCTAAGTTTAGTGGGATTGCAGCTTCGGCATGAGCTGATATAAGCGGTGAAACCGAATTTGGATGCCTGCTTGAAGCAAGTTGATCTAGTAAATTCATAACATCTGCTAATCGGGTAAATTGGTCAGGTTTTGCTGTATCTAAGTTTCTTTGATAGTCGTTAAAACAAGCTAATACAGGCGCAATTTTTTGCCCGGATGCTGCCTTATAAAAAAACTTTCGACCAAAGTACGTATCTTTCCCGTATGGCTTTGCACTTTCGGAAAAGATGATATTTCTTTTTATATAGCCGTCGTCCAAAAGCAATGCCGATTGTCTTGGAAACTTATCTGTAATACCGTCTTCTGTAGTATCAATTTCCAAAAAGTGATTAAAAAAAGTGCCTGACTTTTCAATACCTATTATCAGAAGGTCCTCGCCATTAATTGGTTTTTGTAGATCATTGATTCGTTTTAGTTCAACTTCAATTGCTTTTGTTAGCCATGACGAAGTACTGAATACTGCTAAAGGTCCATCAATTACAAATGCGGTTCTGCGTAATGTGCTCAACCAACCTTTTATCTCAAAGGCTCTTAGTATATGAATCAACCAAAGCTTTTCTAGCGTGAACATAATTTGTCCAAACAATTCACCATTGCCGCCACCATTAATCATTAATTCATGCAGGCGAAGGGCATCTGTTGAAAATAACGCTTCTCCGGAATAAGGGCAATTATACTCACCATAATCATAAGTCATTTCTTCATCTACATCGTCGATCGGACTTCGAGGCAAATTACCGCCTTGTGAAAGGTCTCTCCTTATTTTAAACAGGTGTTCGTATGTGTCCAATAAAGTTTCACCGTCGGTAAAAACTGTGTTACTCGTAAGTTCTTCAAATAATGCGCGACGTAAAGATGCTTTTGCACTGTGCTCATTGTCTAATATTATGTTACATCCTGGAAAAACAGTCTCTATTGTAGATGCTTTTTCCGTTTCACGGAACTTTTTTGGGCTAATAAAATCGTTTTGACTAAGCTCTTTGACAAGTTTTAAATCAATCAACACAGAAGCAATTGTTACGTATCCAAATTCTGCTCCGGGAAACCCATTTACGGCTTTTGCTGCCATATTACTGCCGTCAATTGCAAGTACCAAATCAGGTTGCTCATCATTTAACAGCAAGTCCTTTTTTTGGATTAAAAGATTTTCTATATTTTCAGTATTTGTGTCGGTTGATCTAACACGCATACGATTCTGAAGCGCTTTTACCTTCGCACTTTCGAGAACGCGTCTTAGCGGTTCATAGCTTGCAAATTCACCTTCAAAACTCATGATTGGCCAATTTGAAATTTATCTACCTGTACGGGTATAACAAAAGGATTGCTTAACGTCTTAACTCTTAAAAAGCCCTTGTCTTGAGCCCTTCTAATAGATGGCTCAAAATCTGCAAAATCATAATACTTGCACAACTCTTTTGTTTCATCAGTGTTGTTTAAATGCGCAATAAACCAATTTGAAGTATTACGTAAAATATTTTTTTGAATACTGCTAACTTCTTGTGTAGCATAAACCATTCCGATACGGTATTTTGCGCCTTCTTTTGCAGTACGCACCCAAATATCAGAAAGGCCCAAATCGTTACCGGCAGGTAGGATATTATGAGCTTCTTCTATGTAAATCAATAGTTCTGGTATGCTTGCCGAACCTTGAATAAATTGTCGTTGATTTTCCCTAAAAATTTTCGTCATGATTCTATTAGCAGAAGACTTATTCAGTTCAGGTTCTCCACTCGACTGGTCAACAATTACAAGTTTTCCCGTTACAAGATGGTTATAGATATCTTGCGCATAATCATTACTTGTGTCTGCACTGTGTTGTTCTGCTGCTTTACCAATTTTTC
The DNA here is from genome assembly GCF_903893715.1 of uncultured Mucilaginibacter sp. Taxonomy (GTDB): domain Bacteria; phylum Bacteroidota; class Bacteroidia; order Sphingobacteriales; family Sphingobacteriaceae; genus Mucilaginibacter. Next base: position 2,086 of record NZ_CAITNG010000132.1, on the reverse strand, counting down.
TTGTGCCATTGGGGTATTGAAACATTCCAATAATTTTTTTTAAGTCCTCGTCAGCCCATCTGTCGCCGGAACCTCCTGCGCGATTAACGTAAGTTGATTCAAATGCTTGGTAACCACTATCACGGTCTCTAATAAACTTATCTAACGCTTCAAAGGCATTTGCAAGCTGGCCTAAAGCTGGATTGGCATTAGAAAATATTTGAGCTGCTGATTGGTATTCTGGTGCGTTATTACTCGTGCTATTTTGCAATGCTGTAATCAGCGCGCGATTAAATAGACCTCTTGTTGTTACTATTAGATTTGCAGGAACAGTGAACCCGGCTCTTGCTAAAACCGAGCGATATGCTAATACACGTCGATTATGCCTTGTAATTGCGCTTCTATCATCCGGATCTGGCGATTCAAGACTAACCTGTACGAAATTTTTATATATGTCGTGCTATCATCAGAAAGTATATTATCAATAATCTCCTTTCCAATTTGTAAATTATCATCTAAATAAAAATTGAGAAGCATTAAAATCCTTGTTAAATCACTTGGATGGGGCGTTATTCCATAAGTCACAACTTCATTTTCCCTTACCCCTTTAGGAATAATCTTCCATATATTTTTCAAAGCCGAATTATTATCTTGTACATTTTCATTCGCATATTCACCATTGGGATCAAAAATTATTTGTCCAATTCTCAATGGTTTATCTTCTTGTTTACTCGGGGTTCGTAGTTCAAAAACCGACTTAGCAATGATTTTTGTGGTATTCGATTTCCCTGTTCTTGTCATTCCAAATAACGCAGACTTCTGACTAAGTAAGTCAGCAGGATAAATATACACGGGTACGTCATCTATTTGTTGGTACTTCCTGTTTGTAGAAGCATAACGTACAAATCCGAGCTTTACAGTTTCGGTGTTTCCATATTTATCCCTGTGTTCTTGCTTATTTGACGGGTCACAGTAATTGACAATAGCTTCAAGTGCTTGAGCATTTGGTTTGAAAACTTTAAGGCCTCTGTTTGGATAATAATTAGAAATATCACTTCCAAATTTCAAGGCTAATGGAGCCTCCACGTTTCCTTGATTTTCTTCTAAATAGAAAGTTCCAATTATTCGACATTGTACACCTGCATAACCGAGCAAAACTCTTGTTTTTGTGTCCATCGCACCATCACCATCCCAATGCAATTCTGTATCGCCACTAACCCTTTGGGCTGTTTCAACCCTGATTCTTTCCGCTTCTTTATCTTGCGGTAATGGTGCACTATCCATTACTCTCAAAAGAATAAACGATGCGTCTTCAGATTTGAAATTAATATCTTGAAAGTCTTTATTGCCATCTTCTGGGCATATACGGGTGGCAATCAAAAAACTGAGACTTGGTATACCCCCAACTTTTTGTCTATCGTGATCGTGTATAATAACACGAGCAGTTTCGTAATTTATAGAATAGAGATCACCAACCTGTTCACTTGTTTGAATAAGTTTTTTAAACATGGTTTGGGTCTCAACTTTTTTATCGTTTTGACGCCTATCATTAATTCCTGCCTCTATACTCATATTATTATAATTGATACACAAGTATAATATTAAAAATACAGAAAGCCTAATCATTTAATCTCTACCGTTAACAAGGCTCAACATCCACCCGTTGGTCGAGCTTTATAACCCCAGCAACAAAACAAACCCCGGTATCTTATCCAGAACCGGGGTTTTCTATTTACAATTCTATCGTCGTCCCAATAGAAGGCAGTTGCAAATTTAACCCCGCCTTTTCAAACTTGGCGCTCACTTCGGCCTTGTCAATCACAATCACCGGGAAGGTATCGTAATGCACGCCTATCACGTTTTTGCAATTGATAAAGCCTGCCGCTTTAATGGCATCATCGGCACCCATGGTATAGTTGTCGCCAATGGGGAGTATGGCCCAGTCTAAGTTTTCGTCGGCCAGCAGCTTCATATCGTAGGTCAGTGCCGTATCGCCGGCAAAATATATTTTTTTGCCATCGGCATAAATCACATAGCCTGCCGGGTTGCCGCCGTAAGCGCCATCGGGCATCGAGCTGCTGTGCAACGCGTACACCATTTTAACACG
>NZ_CAITNG010000131.1 GCF_903893715.1 uncultured Mucilaginibacter sp. | reverse complement strand
CGGCAAAAAGATCGTCATCGTGGGCGATATCCTGCACTCGCGGGTAGCCTTATCCAATATCCTTTGCCTTAAACAGTTAGGTGCCGAGGTAATGGTTTGCGGACCGACGACGCTCATCCCAAAATATATCGGTTCGCTGGGCGTAAAGGTGGAGCATAACCTGATCAAAGCCTTAAACTGGTGCGATGTGGCCAATATGCTGCGCATACAATTGGAGCGGCAGGACATTAAATACTTCCCCAGCCTGCGCGAATACACCATGCTTTACGGTCTCAACAAACAGATCCTCGATTCGTTAGATAAAGAAATCACGGTAATGCACCCCGGCCCTATCAACCGCGGTGTAGAAATAACCAGCGATGTGGCCGACAGCAAACAATCCATCATCCTCGATCAGGTGGAAAACGGGGTGGCCATCCGTATGGCGGTGCTGTATTTATTGGCAGGGCAAACACAGTAAGGTTCAGTCAAAACTTTTCAACACCCATACCATCCCAAAAACCTTTTCGTTAACATTGTGGTTATCCACAGGTGTTAATTACTAATGTTAATTACAAATAAGCCAAACCGTACTTTCGTACCGTTTATCAGTATATCTATGGCCAAGGCAAAATATTGTATACTTTTTCTATCCATTTTACTCCTTGCCTTACAGGCCAAAGCCCAGCAGGACCAAGCTTTTGATTTCTACCGCAGCTACCACGATGCTACCGACCTGATGAATAAGGGCGCTTATAACGGTGCCATCGAGCAGTTCAGGCTGGTTGAGAAATCGCCACTCAAAACGAGCAGTCAGCCGGCGTTCGAGTCGCAACTGTCGCTCATCAAGGAAAACGCCCAATATTACGAGGCCTACTGCGCACTACAGCTGAGCAACGACGATGCTGAAAGCCTGCTACTAAAATTCATTAAAGAACATCCCGAAAATCCGCTCACCAAACTGGCTTTTTTCCAGATAGGCCGCTCCTATTTTATGAAGCAGGACTATACTACTGCCTTAACCTGGTTCAATAAAATTGGCACAGCAGATTTAAGCGGAGCTACCTATACCGAATACAAATTCCGAAAAGGCTACGCGCTTTTCGCGACGAGCGACTATAAAGACGCTCAGGTGCTTTTTAGCGATGTGAAGAACAGGCAGTCGCCGTTTACCGAAGACGCGACATATTATTTTGCTTATATCGCTTATCTCAATAAAGATTACAGCTTAGCATTGGTCAACTTCGAGAAACTGAAAGATTCCAAAAAGTACGAGGCCAGTTACCCCTATTACATCACAGCCGTTTACTTTTTAGACCGCCGGTACGATGATGTGATCACCTATGCCGTCCCCATCCTAAACAGCACGCATCAATTGTACGAAACCGAGATGTTTCACCTGGTTGCCGCGGCCTATTTTGCCAAGCAGGATTATTTGAAATCGGCAGCGTACTATATTCGTTTCCAGGATGAGGACCTTGGTAAAACACAGAATAACCAGGATAGCTACCAGATAGGCTATGCCAATTATAAAATATCCAACTATCCAAAATCGGCTAAAGAGCTGGAGAAACTGGTTGACCAAAAAGACATCTACAGCCAAAACGGTAGTTATGTTTTGGGTGATGTGTTTTTAAAAATGGTAAACAAGCAAAGCGCACGAAACGCGTTCTTTGTAGCGTCGAAACTTGATTTCGACCCGCAGCTAAAAGAAGACGCGTTGTACCAATACGCTAAGCTGTCGTACGAGCTTGATTTTAACAGCCAGGCTTTGGATGCCTCCAGGCTTTACCTCAACACATACCCAAAGTCGCCAAAGCTGAACGAGGTAAAAACCTTATTGGCCGAAGAGTTGCTCAACTCGCATAACTACCGTGAGGCGATTGATATTCTGGAGGCTTTACCTTCGATGACTCCGGTGGCGAAGGAAGCGTATCAAAAAGTAACGTATTATCAAGGCTTACAGTTTTATAATGAACGGGCTTTTGAAAATGCACAGGGGGTGTTTATTCGTTCATTAAAATATCCAATCGACCCTAAAATCACTGCGTATACTACCTATTGGATGGGCGAAGCCTTGTTCGAAATGCGCAAATACGCTGAATCGGCAACCACATTTGAACAGTTTTTAGACCTGCCTGAGGCCCAAAACACCCCAGTTTACAATTACGCAAATTATGCACTCGCATACGCTGCCTTTAATGGCGAACAGTATAAAAAGGCGGCGGGTTACTTCGAGAAGTTTTTGGCAGGAGATGAAAAAGACCAGAATACCATAAAGGATGCCACCACCCGCGTTGCCGATAGTTATTTTGTGTTGAAGAATTATGCCAAGGCCATGGAATACTATGACCGTATCATCGCGCAACATGACCAGGGTGAAGATTACGCTACCTTTCAACGCGGTATGATACAGGGATTACAGGGCCAACTGGACACTAAAATAAATACACTGACGGAGCTATTGAACAAGTTCCCAAATTCAAACTACGCGGATGACTCAGCTTTTGAGATTGCTTATGCTTACTTTTTAAAATCGGATGGTGCGACGGCAAAGACCGACCTGATGGCCATGATAGATAAGTACCCGCGCAGCAGTTATATACCCAGCGCGTTGGTAACCATCGGCCTGATAGACTATAATGCCGGGAATGATGAAGTGGCCGTACAATCCTTCAAAAGGGTGATAGCCGAGTACCCTTCGACCGACGAAGCCAAACAATCGTTGAAACAAATTGAGAAGATATATACCGACAAAGGGGATGCGCAAACCTTTATGAATTACGCGGCCACCACGCCGATTGGCAACTACACCACTGCCGAGCAGGAACGTATTATGTACACAGCCGCTAATAACCTGTATCTGAAAAACGATTGGAACGGTACGGTAGCAGCGGTAAATGCTTATTTTGATAAATTCCCGAAGGCGATATACGATAAGCAGAGCAAGTTTATCCGTGCGCAGAGTTTGGTTAAACTGAACCGGCCCGACGAAGCCGTACCTGATTATAACTTCATATTGAACGACTGGACGAGCGCTTATACCGAAAAATCGCTCATCAGCATGTCGCAATTGTACCTGGCGCAAAAGAAATATAACGAGGCCGTAGTGTTTTTAAAACGTTTGGAAGTAAACTCGGAATACGAGGCTGACCTTACTTTCGCGCTAAATAACCTAATGTTATGCTACTCGGAAATGGAAGCCCCCGACGACGCGCTGAAGTATGTTGCATTGGTGAGAGAGAACGACAAAACATCGGAAGAAGATAAATTTAAAGCGAGTTTGTATGCAGGTAAAGCTTATTTGTTGAAAGCCGATACCACTGCCGCACTGAAAGAGTTGAACGATGTGGTAACGAATACCAAAACCATTACCGCTGCCGAAGCCAAGTACAACATCGCCAATGTGGAATACCATAAGCGGAATTATAAAGCATCGCAAAAAACCTGTTTCGAACTCATCAATAAACTATCCAACTATGATTATTGGGTGGCCAAGGCCTTTATCCTGTTAGCTGATAATTATGTGGCTTTGAAAGATACCTTCCAGGCAAAGGCCACACTGCAAAGTATCATCGACAACTACAAGGCCGATGACGACATATTGCCAACGGCAAAAGATAAGCTAAACGCATTGAGTCCGGCAACGGCTACGCCTGAAGTAAAAAAAGATGATAACAAACCAATTAAACAATAATGAAAAACACTATAAAATACACCCTCATTACTGTTTTAACTTTGTTTTGCTACACCTATGCTTTTGGACAGCAAAAGCCTAAAGCCAAACCGGCAACAAAGACCGCAGCTAAGGCACCTGTAAAAAAAGCTGCCCCTGCTATTGATAAAAATGTAGGCGATTTGGCAAAATCGTTAACGGATACAAGTAAAACGGGTGGGCAGGCCAAGCCGATGCCGCTTCCACAGGATAACACCTCGCTTTCAGAAGAAATTATTGTTACGACAGCTTACAAACCGGTATTGGCCGATGCAGTTAAAATAAGGCGCAACCCTGATTTGGAAGACCATGAGCCTTTTAAAGCGCCTTTGAGCTATAAGATAATTGACAAAACACTTCAACAAGACACATCCATCCGCCAGTTCAGTGCCATAAAATTACCGGCCGAACAACCCGCTGAGTTAGACAACAACTTTGTTAAATTGGGAGCGGGCAATTTAAAAACCACTTTTGGTGAGCTTTACCTGAACAACGGTACCGACCCTGCCCTGCAGGCCGGGCTTTACATTAAACATTTGGCGCAAAGTGGTAGTCTTGCCCAGCAGAGCTATAATAAAGAAGAAGCGGGCATCTTCGCGAAAAGCATAGGAGATGTAACCTCGCTTAGCGGCCGTATCAATTATCAATACAGCGGCAATTATTTTTACGGGTACGATGAACTAAACCCGCCTTCGGTACTACAGTTGAACAAACAACACTTCAGCACATTATCGGGCGAGACAGAATTGGCCAAAAACTATAAGGACGTTGACAATCAATTTATTTATGCCGTGAAGTTGGGTGGCAGCGCATTCAGTAATGCATATCAGGCTACCGAAAACGACCTGCACCTTTCGGGTTATGTAAACCAAACGGTGAGCCATTTTTATGCCGGCTTAAGCGGCTCGGTTGATTTTACGAGCGCTAAGGACAGTTTATATGCCTTAACCAACAACATAGCACGGGCTAACCCCTACCTCAAATTCGAGGGTGATAACTATAAGGTGGATGCCGGTGTAAACATTGTGGATGAATTCGGCTCGTTCAGCAGGTTTTCACTTTATCCTGCGGCCAGGTTGGAGTTACAGATCGTGCCAAAGTTTGTGCGCCTGTTTGCCGAAGCCAGCGGTGATGTTGATAAAGCATCCCTCAACAGTTTTTCGGAGGCTAACCCATTTTTAGGACAAAATATACTCATCCACAATTCGGAAGATGTATTGGATTTAAGTGTTGGTTTAAAAGGAATGATTGCGCCGGGTTTTGGGTTTAAAGCGTCAGTATTCCGAAATACTGTGAAAGACATGCCGCTATTTGTAAGCAATTTTGATTTTACCAAAGGTTATAATCGGTTTAATGTGGTATACGACAACGGCAATTCGCGCATCAGCGGCTTTAACGGCGAACTGGATTATAAACCATCTGACGATTTTGACATTTTTGGCCGTGCCGAAATAAAAGATTACCAAATGGCTACTGAAGTAAAAGCATGGAACCTGCCGTCGTTAAAGGTTACCGCGGGCACCGTTATCCACATCAGCAAACTGATCAGCGTGAACGGTTCGCTGGTGTTTAATGGTAACCGATACGACCGATTGTACAACGGCCAGACCGTAAAACTAAACTCATATGCCGACTTGAGCGGCGGTATAGAATATAAAGCCGGCAGCAAAATATCAATTTTTGTGCAGGCAAGTAACCTGTTGAGTAATAATTACCAGGGCTGGTTATACTATCCTAACTATGGTTTTAATATATTTGGGGGCGCAGTTTATCAGTTTTAACAAGCTTTTACGTTAGCAAACAAAGCGCTTTTTAGCATAATGGATATAGCCGAATATATTATCGAACTACTACAACAGCACGAAGTAGCCGTTGTGCCCGGTTTAGGCTCGTTCCATACCAGCCGGATGGACGGCTATTACAGCAAGGAGCAGCAGCAGTTTTATCCGCCTTGCCTGCAGGCGCAATTTAATGCCGAATTAAAGGAAGGTGCTGACCTTGTGGACCTTATTTCGACAAAAAGACAAATATCGCAGGCGTCGGCAAGGTATTTTATCGAAAAATTTGTTGCTACGTTAAAAGAACAGGCCAAAACGAACAATGTTCCGCTTGGAAAAATGGGCGTTTTCAGCACCCGCCGTAACGAGCTTGCGTTCGAGTCGAACAGTCT
>NZ_CAITNG010000130.1 GCF_903893715.1 uncultured Mucilaginibacter sp. | reverse complement strand
TGCGGTTGGCGTTAGCGTAGTTTCTACCTATTTCACCGGAATAAAAAGTGATATACCCGCCGTAATTGCCCGACAATTGAAACCGAACTGTATCGCCTACTTTATAATTGGTTTGCGGTACGGATACATAAAAATCGTAAGGCGAAACTATCTGCGTATCTTGCTTACAAGCGTTAAAAATGATTATCACGAAGCCTGTAACAATCATGTACATATAAATTCTTCTCATTGTTAAATTTCTGGTTATGTGATGAATTATTTTAGTTACTCCAACCCGGATTTTGTGTCAATGCATAATCAAGTGTTGTTTCGGTATACGGTATTGGAAATAGCATATACTTTGTGGGGTTGGTTAAAAAGTTGCCTGATGGCAGATTTGAGGCCGTTAAATAGTTGGCTGGTGATCTGGTCATGTTATCGGCATTTAAGTTTTGCATCACGGTGGCCATTACGCCCCAACGAATAAGATCCTGACGGCGTAGTCCTTCAAAACATAATTCCCTTGAGCGTTCGTCCATAATGTCCTGCATCGTAAACGTTGTAACATCAAAGCCCGGAACGGCAACGGTAGGCGCATAACCGAAAGCTCTTCTGCGCACCTGATTAAAATAGCCTACTGCTGTGGCACTTGGCGCACCGTTCACTTTAAGATCTGCTTCGGCAGCCATCAATAATACATCGGCATAACGGATGATAGGAAAATTACACGATGTATTATTTTGCAGACGGATAGGGGGCAGATTAGTTTCGTACTCTCTTCTCCATTTGCCGATACAACGGTCGTAAATGGTTGGATAGCCTGAGCCACCCTTGGTTACTGTTATACCGGTTACTTTACCACCACTTACAGTGGCTGTAGCCGTTGCAACGTTAGTGCCTGTAACTGATAGGGCCGTTGACGTACTTGTGGCGTAAGAAGTAAAAGTGATAGTAGGCGCAACTGTATAACCGGTTCCGGGATTATCAACTACGATAGACGTAATTGCTCCCGAGCTATTTGTATAAGCTGTTGCCGATGCACCTGTACCCGTACCTGTAATAACTACGGACAATGAATAGTATTTTGTTGTTGTCGCATCTTTATACATGTAAGGGGCTATATTCCAATCGCGACGTTGGTCGCCGGAGGCATAAAGATTATATAACTTAGGGAACGCGCGATAGGTGCCCGCACCATAACCATTAATTGACGAGGCTGAAGCGTCAGGGCAATATATTCCGCTAATTGCACCCAAAGTTTGGGTAACCGGATACCCGCTCGCGGCGTAAGTACCGGTTGCGTTGGATTTTGATAAAAAAGCAGCATCCCACATGCCTTCGGTAATGTTTTTATCGTTCACGTTGTCTTGCATGTTGTTTATAAATACGCGCGCATAGGCCGGGGTTGTAGAATATTGGCTTAAAGGAGTACTATTTAAAGCATGAACGCCACTATTGATTACCTTTTGAGCCCATGTTAGTGCGTCGTTATATTTTGTAGCATCATTAACAGGATAACCAGCCATAGACAAACAAACCCTGGCCAATAAACCGTCAACTGCAGTTTGAGTAATAGTCGTGGTTGTACCGGCTTGGGCAATAGTTGGAACCATCGGCTCGGCTGCAGTCATTTCACTTAAAATATATTGATAAACAGCTTTTGCAGGCGTTCTGGGCAACTGATAGTTTGTGCCCATGTCTGTAGATAGTTGTGTTTTTAAAGGCACGTCGCCAAAACGCGTAACTAATAAATAGTAACAATAAGCCCTAAAAAAACGGGCTTGGCCTTTTATTTGGCTGCGTAACGTTTCATCCATAACTGGTTGGTCGGCTACACTTAGTATTACATTACACCTTTCAACGCCATTATACAGGTTGCGCCAAAATGTTGCAACATTTGCCTCCGTATTTTGAATGTCGTAAAGCTCAGTAAATATGTTTGAAGCAGAGGTACCACTTCTGAAACTTTCATCGGCACCGCCTTCCAAATACCCCCACAAACCTTGTGCATAAAGTTGATCGGTCTCTAAAATATCAAGCGCACCGGCAAGCTGAGCAGATAATTGGGGTCCTGTTGTAAATGTGGTAGGCTCGAAATATACCGGAGTGAGCGTTAAATCACGTTTACACGACGTAGCTAATAAACTGAATACGAAAATTAATATCGTTGTTTTTAAATTTGATTTCATGACTGTAATTTTTTAGATATCCGTTTTTAAAAAGTTGCACTTACACCAAAATTTAAAGTAAAGGCGCGAGGGTATGGCGTTAAGTCATAACCCTGAGCAAGTGCGGCATAACCGCTGCTTGGTTGAATATAAGTGTAACCAACCCCAGTTGTGGTTACAGGAGTACCTGATGAAGTACCTCCTGGCGTATTGGCCGGGTTTGCAGTTCGATAAGTAGAAACTTCGGGATCTAAACCTGTATACTTGGTAAATGTGTGAAGATTTTGTGCAGAAGTGAATACCTTAAGCGATTGGATACCCAAGCGGGTGGCAAACTTCATTGGTACACTGTAGGCAAATGAAACCGTTTTAACCCTGATGAATGAACCGTCTTCAATTAGCCAAGAAGAAGGTCGGGTATTGGTAGATCCGTCATCGCCTTTATTTAGGCCACCGTTCCCGTAAATAACCCGCGGAATATCATTAGTAGGGTTTGTAGGCGTCCAGTGATTCACAAAATCGGCAAATTGATTTCCTTGACTAAAATAGTCCCCTTCTAAAAACTCGGCTTTGTTAGCATTCAATATTTTGTTGCCATAGCTAAACTGTAAAAAAACACTTAGAGAAAAATGACCATAAGAAAACATATTGTTTAAACCGCCTGTTGCAATAGGCAGAGGACTCCCTAAGGTTGTTTCATCGTGCAAATCAATCACACCATCACCATTAACATCGCGATACTTGGGGTCGCCGGGCTGCACGCCGGTATAGCCTGGTATACCCGTTTTCAATACGTAGGTACCATTGGCTAATTTATTAAAATCGGTATATTGGTAATTCCCCGTTTTAACATATCCGTAAAACTCTGAAATTGGACCACCTACCTGAGCAATCCATGCTGTGGCGCTTCCATACAAATTCCATGGTGTTTGCTTTATATTAAATCCATCATAAAAACTCAGGATTTTATTTTTGTTAAACGCAACATTAAAACTTGATTGCCAGCTAAATTTGCCCGAGTTAATATTAACAGTATTCAAAGTAAACTCTAATCCCCGATTGCTAATTGTGCCAACGTTCTCATATTCAGAGTTAGCCCCGTTTGGATACCCACCCAAAGCC
>NZ_CAITNG010000129.1 GCF_903893715.1 uncultured Mucilaginibacter sp. | reverse complement strand
ATGGCGGTACGTGTCTTTCCGCTGGCTACTTTGCTTACCCTTGCAATACGGGCATTCGGGCTCGTGTTGCCACCTTAATCCTTCCAGATATCCAATACAGGCTTCCTGAGTTGAAAATCTCGTAAATACTTCACTTACATTAATTTGCATAAATATACAAAAATTAAATGTCTATTCATGGGCTATTACTCTCTTGAGAGGGGCAAGGGGTGTGTTTTTCATTTAAAGGTTTTTACTGCTTCAATCAAAACCAAATTTTCTTCAGGCGTACCCACAGTAATCCGCAAACAGCCCTCGCATAATTCCACTTTCGAGCGGTCGCGCACGATAATGCCAAGTGCTACCAGGTGGTTATAAATGGCTTTGGCGTCTGTTGTTTTGGCTAAGATGAAATTGGCATCGGATGGGTAAATATCCAACACAAAGTCAAGGTCTTTTAAACCTAAAACCAGTTTATCGCGTTCTATCAGTGTTTGTTTTATCCATTCGTTTACCTGTTCAACATTTTGCAGGGCTTGTAAAACCAGTTGTTGAGTCGCCTCGTTAACATTGTAAGGCGGCTTTACCTTGTTCATCACTTCGATAATTTCTTCGCTGGCAAATGCCATACCCAGGCGTAAACCGGCTAACCCCCATGCTTTTGAGAGGGTTTGTAATATCACCAGATTGGCGTATTCGGTCAACTCCTGTATAAAGGTTTTTTGGCGGCTAAAGTTGATATAAGCCTCATCAACAACCACCAAGCCGTTAAAATTGGCGAGAAGCGTCTCCACATCCGAGCGCTCCATCGAGTTACCCGTCGGGTTATTAGGCGAGCAAACAAATATCATTTTGGTATGCCCGTCAATCGCTTCGGCAATACCTTCCAGGTTCAGTTGGTAATCTGCTGTTAGCGGCACTCGTTTGATGGCCACATTGTTGATATTGGCCGAAACCTCGTACATGCCATAAGTTGGGGGTACCAATATCACATTATCAACACCCGGCTCGCAAAAGCTGCGGAACAGGATATCAATGGCCTCGTCGCTGCCGTTGCCTAAAAATATATTGGGCACAGGAACACCCTTTATTTCGCTCAGCCGCTTTTTAACCGCAAATTGCATCGGGTCGGGATAACGGTTGTATTGCGCGTCCAATGGTGAGCCAAAAGCATTTTCGTTGGCGTCCAAATATACGCTTGCCTCGCCCTTAAACTCATCCCGCGCGGATGAGTAAGGTTTTAGCGTTTTAATGTTTTCTCTTATAATGTCGTTTACACTAAACATATCAATTGTATTTAAAACGTCATTGCGAGGAAGGAAGCAACCTCTGCGTGACAGGTCTCCGATAGGCATCCTCGATTTGCATGTATAGAGGTTGCTTCGCTATCGCTCGCAATGACGGTATTTATTATTATTTCATGCGGAGGCTCACAGCGTTCTTGTGCGCATGCAACCCCTCAGCTTCCGCCAATATCTCCACTATAGGCCCGATGTTCTGAATACCATCGGGCGTAATATGCTGGAAAGTGATCTTCTTTACAAACGAATCCACCGATACACCCGAATAGGCCCTTGCATAAGCGCTGGTGGGCAAAGTGTGGTTGGTGCCCGAGGCATAGTCGCCTACACTTTCAGGAGTTAAATTCCCTAAGAATACCGATCCAGCGTTGATGATATCGCTTGTTATCTGGTTCCAGTTCTCTGTCGCCAATATCAAGTGCTCCGGCGCGTACAGGTTGCTAAAAGTCATAGCCTGTTTCAGGTCATCCACCAAAACGGTGTACGAATTGGCTACAGCCTTGGCGGCGATCTCGGCCCTTGGTAAAACAAGGAGTTGTTTATTTAAAGCCTCAATGGTCTTATCAATAACGGTTTGTGATGTCGCTACCAAAATAGATTGGCTGTCAATACCATGTTCAGCTTGTGCGAGTAAATCTGCAGCCACGAACTCTGGATTAGCGGTATCGTCAGCTATCACCAACACTTCCGAAGGCCCGGCAGGCATATCAATGGCACAGGTGGTCGTCGATTGGATAATGGTCTTAGCCTTGGTTACGTATTGGTTCCCCGGACCGAATATCTTGTCCACAGCAGGGATGCTCTCCGTACCATACGCCATAGCAGCCATAGCCTGCGAACCTCCCGCAAGGTAAATGCGTTCGATGCCCAGCAATTGAGCCACATAGGCGACAAAGGCATTCACCTTACCATCTTTTTGCGGTGGCGAACACACCACGATCTCGTGACAGCCCGCAATACGCGCCGGTATCCCCAGCATCAAAAAAGTACTCGGTAAAACCGCCGTACCACCCGGGATATACAGGCCAACTTTTTCAATCGGCCTCAACTCGCGCCAGCAGGTAACGCCGGGCATGGTTTCCACCTCGTCCTCGGTTTTTAATTGCGCCTCGTGAAATTTTTTGATGTTATCGTAAGCGGTCTGTAGTGCCTGCTTTTGCTCCGGCAACAGGGTAGTGGCCAGCTCTGCAAGCTCTGCCTTATCCAAATAAAGCTTGGTTAACGTAACCTTATCAAACTTCTCTGCATAATCCACCAAAGCCTTATCGCCATGCTTGCGTACGTTAGCGATCACATCTTCCACAACAGCCCGAATCTCATTCGCCGGGTCAACATTGCGTTGAACCAGTTGTTTGAGTTCTGCAGTAGTTAAGTCGTTATACTTATATGCTTTCATTTTGTTGTGAGTTTCGTGTTGTGGGTTGTGAGTTAAGGCAGAACCCGTAACTCGCAACCCATAACCTGCAACTTAAACTATTATCTTCTCAATCGGCATTACCACAATACCTTGCGCGCCGGCTTGTTTTAATTTGCTTATTTTTTCCCAAAAATCGCGTTCCTGTATTACGGTATGAACAGCTACCCAATCTGGTTCGGCTAATGGTACTACCGATGGGCTTTTTACCCCCGGCAGCAATTCCACCACTTTGGAAAGATTTTCCTTGGCTACATTCAATACCACATACTTTGTTTCTTTGGCACGCAGTACCGATTGTATGCGCTCAATAAGTTCGGTTATCAAATCCTGATTTTCCAGATTTTTGTTGCCGATCAGTATCGCTTCAGATTTCATTACATCGGCAAACGGTTTCAGCCCGTTGCTTTTCAGCGTACCGCCTGTGGATACAATATCAAATATCGCATCGCTCAAACCCAAACCCGGCGAAATCTCCACCGAACCGGAAATCATGCGGATATCCGATTTGATGTTGTTGTCGGCCAAAAACTTGGCCAAAATAGCGGGATAGGAGGTAGCGATGGCTTTGCCTTCCAGATCCGACAGTTGTAAAATATCACTGTTGTTGGGTACGGCTATCTTTAGCGTGCATTTTCCAAAACCTAAACGTTGCAGGTAGTTTACATCAACTTCGGTCTCCTCGATCATGTTCTCGCCAACAATGCCCAAGTCGGCAATGCCGTCTTGCACATATTCGGGGATGTCGTCATCACGCAGGAACAAAATCTCCAAAGGGAAATTGGATACCGGCGATATGAGCGAGCTTTTATAGTTTTCGAAATTTAAACCGCAGTTTTTAAGCAGTTCAACAGACTTTTCATTCAAACGGCCAGATTTCTGGATCGCTATTTTAAGTGTTTTCACAAATTTGGTATTAAGGGTAGTAAACAGATGAACAGGTTATTAAAAATTAACATACAGATATGCGATCGTTACTTTGTACGATGATGCAGATGCCTTTGATGTATGTTAAAACCTTTCATTTACCGGAGGTAAGTTGAGGCAAAGATAGGGATATGTTGGAAATTTCAAAATATCGCATATTTGAATGCTAAAAAAGATCAGCATGTGAGCCGGCTCTAATCAGTATTATTTCATCTTTCGCAGTAATCTCAAACCAAATTATCAGCATATCGGGTTTGATATGGGCTTCCCAATTATCTTTATAATTACCTGAAAGTTTATGCGGCCGATGCTTTTTATCAATCCCTTTAGCGCCATCGTTCGCCAGAATAGTTAAGAAATCAATAATAAGCCCTTCGTTCTTAATAGCGCGCTTTTTAAGGGTCTTAAGATCTTTTTTAAACTGGTTAGTGGGTATTAAGGTAAACATTATATGGATTTGACAAACGAAGCAACATCCGTAATTGGGTCACTTAATCCTTTGCCATTGCGGGCATCTTCTATAGTTTGCTTAGTTAAAGTGTTAGGTGTTTTTGATTTTTTTGTTTTTGATGCAGAATCAATAGTTACCCCTAATTCTTTTAGGAGTTGTTTAACCAACGCACTCTTCTTTTCCGGTATATTTATAATCAGCGTTTCCATAAACAAATATAAATAATTTTTAGCTTCTACATCTGATCCCGTACTTCAAGTAAAAAGCTCTTGATACTTTCCAGCGAGGCAATAATGCTTTGGTTGTCTTTAGTAACGTTCAGGTTTTGCTTTAAATAATCCTTGGCGCCTTGTAGGGTATAACCTTTGTCGTTAATAAGGTTAAAGATGATCTTCAGGTTCTCAATATCCTCTGGGGTAAAGTAACGGTTGCCCTTTTTGTTCTTTTTGGGTTGCAGTATGTCGAACTCCTTTTCGTAAAACCGCAATAAACTCTGGTTCACATCAAACATGGCCGCAACCTCGCCCATGCTGTAGTACATTTTGGATATCTCGCGTTCTTTGTAAGGCATAGGGCAAATTTAAGTCTTTAGACCTAAGTCTTTAGTCATTAGCCTAAAAATATTTCAAATAACTTTTGACTTAAGACTTCAGACTCAAGACTTCGGACTTTCCAACGAAAAACTATCTTTGTACCCACATATACATCCACATGACAGCTCAGGAAATTCGCCAGGCTTTTTTAGATTTTTTTGCTTCCAAAGGACATGTTATCGTCCCCTCGGCACCTATCGTAGTTAAAAACGACCCTACACTGATGTTTACCAACGCGGGCATGAACCAGTTTAAGGATATATTTTTGGGAGAAGCGCCTGTAGTGAATAGCCGTGTGGCCGATACCCAACGCTGTCTGCGCGTATCGGGCAAGCATAACGACTTGGAGGAAGTAGGTATCGATACCTATCACCATACTATGTTCGAGATGCTGGGCAACTGGAGCTTTGGCGACTATTTTAAGAAAGAAGCCATTGCCTGGAGCTGGGAACTGTTGACCGAAGTGTATAAATTAGATAAGGACCGCCTTTATGTATCCTACTTTGAAGGAGACGAAAAAGAAGGCCTGGCCGCCGATACCGAAACGCTCGACCTGTGGAAACAATACGTAGCCGCCGACCATATTGTAAAAGGCAATAAAAAAGATAACTTTTGGGAAATGGGCGAAACCGGCCCCTGCGGCCCCTGCACTGAAATACATTATGATAGCCGCCCGGATGCGGAACGGAAACAAATAAAAGGCGAAACCCTGGTAAATGGCGACAGCGATCAGGTGATAGAGATCTGGAACAACGTGTTTATGCAGTTTAACCGCCTAAAGGATGGTAGCCTGCAGCCACTGCCTGCCAAACATGTGGATACCGGCATGGGCTTTGAACGTTTGGTGCGTGTAATACAGGGCAAACGCTCAAATTATGATACGGATGTGTTTATGCCGTTGATACAGTTTATTGCCGAGAAAAGTGGTGTTCCTTACGGGAAGGAAGAAAAGACCGATATTGCGATGTGTGTAATGGCCGACCATATCCGTGCAATCAGTTTCGCTATTGCGGATGGACAGTTGCCTTCAAACAACAAAGCAGGTTACGTTATCCGCCGTATTTTACGCCGTGCGGTAAGGTATTCTTATCAATATTTGAATTTCAAGGAACCGTTTTTAAACCAATTGGTGCCTTTGTTGGCGAATCAGTTTGATGGTGTATTTGAAGAACTGGTGAACCAAAAAGCTTTTGTTCAAAAGGTGGTTTTGGAAGAAGAAACTGCTTTTCTAAGGACACTTGGGAATGGTATCGCAAAATTTAATTTATTTGTTGCTGGTATTAATACATACAATAAACCCGATATGATTGAGGCGCAAAACATTGGCCCGTTTGACCTCGTCGTTGACGGTGCGACCGCCTTTGAATTATCGGACACATTTGGTTTCCCAATCGATTTAACCGAATTAATGGCGCGCGAAAAAGGGCTGACTGTCGATATCGAAGGCTATGAAGCCGCCCTCCAACAACAAAAAAACCGCTCCCGCGCCGCTACCGCCATTGATACCGGCGATTGGGTGATTTTGAAAGACGAGGAGAGCGTTGAGTTTACCGGGTATACCGAAACAGAAACGGTTGCCCGTATAATAAAATACCGCAAGGTAAAGGCCAAAGGCAAAGAGCAGAACCAAATTGTACTGGATAAAACCCCTTTTTATGCCGAAAGCGGCGGGCAGGTAGGCGATACCGGCGAACTGGTTTTCCCGGATGGGGAAGTGATTGAGGTAACGGATACCAAAAAGGAAAACGGCCTGATTGTGCACTTTGTGGACGAAATGCCCGAGCAAAAAGAGCTGAGGGACGCGCTCACTGCTATTGTTGATAAACAAAAACGCATCAGCACCAATAGCAACCACTCGGCTACGCACTTGTTGCATGCCGCCTTAAAACAGGTGTTAGGCAGTCATGTCAACCAAAAAGGCTCATTAGTGAACGATGAGTATTTGCGTTTCGATTTCTCGCACTTCAGCAAGGTAAGCGATGAAGAAATTGCTCAGATTGAAGCCTTGGTAAACGAAAAGATACGCGCCAATATTGATGTTGAGATTCGCGAAGTACCCAAAGAGGAAGCTTTATTGATGGGCGCCAACGCCCTTTTTGGCGAAAAATATGGTGATGTTGTACGTGTGGTGATAATGGATATGGCCTTTAGCAAGGAGCTTTGTGGTGGTACGCACGTGGTATCAACAGGGCAGGTAGGTTTCTTCAAAATCATTTCCGAAAGCGCCGTAGCTGCCGGCGTTCGCCGTATCGAAGCCATTACAGGTATTGCCGCGCAAAACTATATCAATGCCCAAAGCAAACTGATACAGGAGTTGAAAGCCTTGCTGAACAACCCGAAAGATATTTCGAAAGGTATTGAAAGCCTGCTGGAGGAAAATAACCAACTGAAAAAAGAAATCGAGAAATCGGTCATGGAGAAAGCATCCGGGTTAAAAGATGGCTTAGCTCAAAAAGCCGAGCATATAAACGGCATCAACTTCATCGCCCAAAAGGTGGACTTGCCCAATGCCGATGCGATAAAGAATTTGGCTTATAGCCTCAAGGATATCGTAACTGATATGTACCTGGTGCTGGCTGCCGAAATTGACGGTAAACCAAGCCTTACGGTGATGTTGTCGGAGAATTTGGTAAAAGACAAAGGTATGGATGCCGGCAAAATCATCCGAGAATTGGCTAAAGAGATTGGCGGCGGTGGCGGTGGCCAACCTTTTTATGCAACGGCTGGTGGTAAAGATGTTGCAGGTTTGCAAAAGGCTCTGGATAAAGCTAAGGGCTTTATCGTATAGTCAAATCAATTGCTCATTAATAACGCAAAAAGCCCGGCCCTGTACATCAGGGTCGGGCTTTTGTATTTCATAAACAAGGGTTAATGATCGCCGTGACCGTGATAGCCTCCACCATTTCCATGGTCGCCGCCACCGTGGTTATCGCCACCGTTTCCGCGGCCATTGTCATGATGGTCGTTTCCACGTCCTTGATCGCCGTGGTTACCATTTCCCCGTCCCTGGTTGCCATGGTTGTCTCCGCCACGGAACTCATGGTTTCCGTCATGGTTTCCGCGATACCTGTCATCATGCGAGTCGCGGATGATGGTTTGATGACCGCGATATCCTCTGTATCTACCGTATTGAACCCTGTCCTGTTGGAAATTTAAGTAGGGGCGTGGCCTGTTTACAACAACCTTATATCCTGAATATAGGTCATAATTGGCGTAACGCGGTGGTAAACTTGCCGAAAATACCCAACGGCCGTTACTCATATAAATAAACTGGTGGTTGGAAACATTGTAATAGCTTTCAATATCCGGCATGTAATAATAATCGGCGTGGTCGTAGCCAACAGGCCCCCAGGTAGGTTGCGAGCCTATATTTAAGCTGATGCTGAATTGCGCTTTAGTTTTGCTTACTCCGGCCATCATTAAAAAACCGATAGCGAGCAACACAATAGAATACTTTTTCATAAGATTTAAAATTTAGTTATTTGCAATAGTTAGTCAATTATTGTACCGAAATATATTTTGCCTATACCGATAAATGGGAATAAGCTTATATTTGGCACCGCTTATGGGCTAAATACAAGCCCTTAGCCGATTAGAAATGACAAATACCGTACTTGCGAACATTGATAAATATGAATTGGTTGTAGGCTTAGAAGTACACGTACAGCTTTCAACAAACACCAAAATCTTCTCGGCCGACTCAGCTGCTTTTGGCGGCGGGCCAAATACGCATATCAGCCCCGTTTCGCTTGGGCACCCGGGCACCTTGCCACGTACCAATGCCAAAGTGGTTGAGTATGCGGTTAGGTTAGGTTTGGCATTGGGCAGCAAAATTAACCTGAACAATCATTTTTCGCGCAAAAACTACTTTTATGCCGACCTGCCCAAAGGTTATCAGATAAGTCAGGATACCGAACCGATATGTATCGGCGGCACTGTTGAGGTGCGCCTTAAAAGCGGCGAAGTCAGGAATATCGCCATACACCACATCCACATGGAAGATGATGCCGGCAAAAGCATGCACGACCAGGACCATACCCAATCGCTCATCGACCTGAACAGGGCAGGGGTGCCATTGCTGGAGGTTGTATCGGAACCCGACCTGAAAAGTGCCGAAGAAGCACAGCAGTACCTCACCGAACTGCGTAAATTAGTACGCTATCTCGATATTTGCGATGGCAATATGGAAGAAGGCAGTATGCGTTGCGATGCCAACATATCGGTGCGTTTAAAAGGCTCCACCAAATTAGGCAACCGTTGCGAGGTAAAGAACTTAAACTCGATACGCAACGTGCAGCGCGCTATTGAGCACGAATTTGCCCGTCAGGTGGAAGTAATTGAGGGCGGCGGCACTATCGACCAGAACACGCTTGATTTTGATGCCAATACAGGTGAAACATCCGTACTGCGCTCCAAAGAAATGGCGAACGATTACCGTTATTTCCCCGACCCCGATTTACCACCAATTGTATTGACCGAAACTTATGTTGATGATATCCGCAAGGCTATGCCCGCTTTGCCCAAAGAGTTGTACCATAAATATATCGACCAATTGGACCTATCGGCTTATGACGCCTCGGTAATTACTGCCGATAAGGACGTGGTGCAGTATTTTGAGGCATTGATCAGGGAAACTTCCAACTATAAATCGGCAGCTAACTGGCTGATGGGGGCGGTAAAATCGTACTTAAATGAAAACGGTGTCGGCGTCAAAGATTTCAAGCTATCGCCGGTGCAACTGGCCGGACTTATCGCATTGGTTGACAGTGGTAAGGTGAGCAATTCGGTGGCGGCACAAAAAGTATTTCCTGCATTGGTGGGGCAACCCCATCAAACTGCGGGCCGTATTGCTGAAGAACTGAACCTGCTGATTGATGAGGATGGCACCGACGTAACTTCGTTTATAAAAGCCGCGCTGGCCAAACATCCCGATAAGGTAAAAGAATACCATAACGGTAAAAAAGGCGTTTTAGGCTTGTTTATGGGCGATATCATGAAACTATCGAAAGGCAAAATCGACCCCAAAAAAACCAATCAGCTATTAATCGAAATATTGGAAGCATCCCGATGAGAACAAAATTTTCTATCCTTGTTATCGTATCATTGTTAGCAATTGCCTTTAGCGGTTGCAAAGACAAAAATGCCTTTTTTATAAAAGGCAAAATGGAAAATGCAGGTAAAACAAAAACGGCATATCTGTATAAAACCGACTCCACCCAAGTTGGTGGTATGACCATGATAGACTCCGTATCATTGACCGACGGCGAGTTTTCCTTCAAACGCCAATCTGCATACCCGCAACTTTACGAAGTGCTGTTAGGCGGCTTCCCTATAAACCTTATTGCCAAAAACGGCGACGACATCAATATAAAGCTCGATGGCAAAGATACAACAGCCGACTATATCGTCACCGGCTCCGACGACTCGGAGAAGATGAAAGAATGGCAAAAAACCAGCAATCATTATTCGTATATAACCGGCTCAATAAACCATGCTTATACCGAAAAGATAAAAGAGGCAAAAAATAAAGCCGATTCCAACGCGATACTTGCGATGTATCTACCTAAATTCAATAAAAACATTGACGACGCCAGCAAAGCAACACTCAAATTTGTGAACGAGAATACAAACTCGTTGACTGCATTTTATGCCGCCATAACGCTCGACAGAATAAAATACGAACAACAATTGGTGGCATACGCCGATTCGATCAAAGTTACGTTTAAGGGCAATCCGGCGATTGAGGCATTTGTTAAGGATATGGCCTCAATAAAGCCGGTTTCTATTGGCCATGCGGCCCCCGACTTTGTACTTATCGACTCGGACAATAAGCCTGTTAAACTATCCGACTATAAAGGTAAGTACGTGATGCTCGACTTTTGGGCATCATGGTGTGCGCCTTGCCGCCAGGAAAACCCTAATGTTGTTAAGGCTTATGCAAAGTATAAAGATAAAGGCCTCAATATTTTAGGCATCAGCCTTGACGAGGACCGGAAGCCCTGGTTGGCCGCCGTGGCCACTGACCATTTAACCTGGCGCCACGCTGCCGAGTTTAAACGTTTTGACGGGCCTACGGTGAAGCTGTACAAGGTGGAAGCCATCCCTTCCAATTTTATTATTGACCCACAAGGTGTTATCATCGCAAAAAATATAGCAGGCACCGAACTTGAAGATTTTTTAAACAAAACGTTCAATAAGTCTCATTAGTAAGTTAAGTTAATGTAACTATTAACAATTTGTTAATATTGGGGTAATGTTTTAGTACCTTTAAGCTTATACATTTACGGAAAAAATAACCTATGAGCATTTCGAAGCAAAAAATCCTGATCGTTGATGATGAACCGGATATTTTAGAGCTGATCGAATACAACTTAAAAAAAGAAGGCTATCAGGTTTATACGGCCAGCAACGGTCAGGAAGCTGTTTCCGAAGCAAAAAAAGCACTTCCCGACCTTATTATCCTCGACATTATGATGCCTAAGATGGACGGGATAGAAGCCTGTCGTATTATGCGCACTATGCCCGAGTTTAAAAATACCTTCATGGTTTTTTTGACGGCCCGCAGCGAAGAGTACTCCGAAATTGCCGGCTTTAACGTTGGCGCCGACGATTACATAGCCAAACCCATTAAGCCCCGTGCCTTGGTGAGCCGTATAAACGCCATCCTGCGCCGCAACTCACCAACCGAAGAAGTATCAGACAACAAACTCGAAATAGGCGACCTGGTGATTGACCGTGAAGCTTATCTGGTATTCCAGGGCGGTAACAAGGTTGTGCTGGCCAAAAAGGAATTTGAACTGCTATACCTATTGGCATCAAAACCCGGAAAAGTATATACCCGCGAAATCATTTTAAAGAACATTTGGGAAGACAGCGTGGTGGTTACCAACCGCACCATCGACGTGCACATCCGTAAACTACGTGAGAAACTGGGCGAAACTTATGTTTCCACCGTTAAGGGCGTAGGATATAAGTTCGAACTACATTAATTGCACAAACGGTCATGCCGAACTTGTTTCGGCACCCCATCAGAACGATAAACGAACGATAAGTCAGCTTGCAGCTTAGCGAGTGAGGTCCCGAAACAAGTTCGGGATGACTTTTCATTTATTTCTTGCGATATTTGCGGCAGAATGAAAATACCCAATTTCCGCGATCTTATCCTGTTCGAAGATCCTGATATCATCGTTGTAAACAAACCGCCCTTTGTCAGTTCGCTCGACGAACGTGAAGGCGGCGAAGTGAATATGCTGCGTTTAGCCAAGGCTTACTCGCCCGATGCACAGATATGCCACCGCCTCGACAAAGAGACCTCTGGTGCACTCATTATTGCCAAAAACCCCGAAGCCTACCGCTTTGTGTCGATGCAGTTTGAGCGGCGCAAGGTTAAAAAGATATACCACGCTGTTATCGAAGGCACCCATGTGTTCGAGGATTTGCAAATTGACCTGCCCATCCTTAACGTTGGTAAAGGCAATGTAACCATCAGCCGCCAGGAAGGCAAAAAGGCCGAAACCCATTTCCAATCGCTTAAATACTACAGACACTATACTTTGGTGGAGTGTCGCCCTGTAACCGGCCGCATGCACCAGATCCGCATCCACCTGGCCACCCAACGCGCCTCCATCGCCGGCGACGAGATGTACAAAGGTAAGCCTGTTTTCCTATCAGAGATCAAACGCGGCTACCGCATCGGTAAAGATCAGGAAGAACTGCCCATTATGAAGCGCTTTGCCCTGCATGCTTATGAGGTTACCTTCAAAACCAACGAAGACACCGAAGTAACCATACACGCCCCATACCCCAAGGATTTTGATACCCTGTTAAAGCTATTGGATAAGTTTGATTCGTAGCGGGATTTCACTGATTTTTATTTGATTACACCGATTTACCGGATGTTCATTATGGGTAAATATGGGTGCTGTTTTTTATTTCGGAGTTCGAATGTTCAATGTCGAATTTTTCAATTCCATTTTACATCCTTTGTCGTCCATCGCTATGGGTATTTATGGGTATATTTTCAAAGAACATTTCTTTTGTGTCCCGGCTATTGACTCCTTAGCCTGCAATCCATACAATATCGCGAAAATTGACGGGAAAAGCAAATTGTAGATAAATTACCCTACATTTAATCATCAAATGGAAAAGCTACTTACCGACATCAGGGCCTGCACTGTTTGCCAGTCATTTCTGCCCAACCCGCCACGACCTGTTGTGCAGGCCGGCAAGGGTGCCAGGATTGCCATCATCGGACAGGCCCCCGGCCAAAAGGTACAAAACAGCGGCATCCCTTGGGACGATGTGAGCGGCAACGAACTGCGCCGTTGGCTGGGTGTTACCAAAGAGCAGTTTTACAACGAGGCTATTTTTGCTTTAGTGCCGATGGGTTTTTGCTACCCCGGCAAGGGCACCTCGGGCGATATGCCACCCCGACCCGAATGTGCGCCGCTATGGCACCAAAAATTGTTTGCCTGCATGCCCGATATTAAGCTCACCATCCTTATCGGCCAATACGCTCAAAACTATTACCTCAAAACAAACAGCAAAACCAACCTTACCGAAACCGTGCGTAACTTCAACCATCATTTGCCCAACTTTTTGCCGCTGGTACACCCATCGCCCCGTAACAAAATATGGCAAAAAAAGAACCCCTGGTTCGAAACAGACGTAGTACCGCTGTTAAAACAAATAGTAATTGATGTGATGTAATTATGCGGTCTCACTGTAGTTGCCGACTACAGGCATAATAGTTGGTAAGCAACTACGAACAGCAGAAAAAAGCTCCGTAACTTTCAGCTTTCTGCTTCAAGCTTTTTTCGGCTTTTTCTTCTTCGCATCCAAATAATCCTGCCTGATTTTGATCAGATCTATCGGCGCGCAATCTGTTATCAGGGCGGTAGCAACAGTCAGGGGCATTTCCCCGCCGTCTTTAAAATTTATACAGCCTTTCTGTATTTTGGCGTTGGGCAGCAAGGCTTCATATTTTTGATGCATCGGTGCGTTCATATACATGGGCAGCACGTGCAGGCTCATATAATCTTTCACACTCGCCAGCGCGTATTTCATATGGCCACGGTCATTATACAATATCATCTGCTTGCCCATCATGCTGCCCACAACAGGTTCAACGCTGGGGTCGTTCTTTAAAATGGCCGCATGCAGCTGCTGCAACAAAGGCAGGCGGGTAGGATCTTGCTGGTTGAGGTGCTCGGTGATGGTCATGATGGGGTTGGATTTGTTAATGTTTAAAAAAATATATAATGTTAGAAAAATCAATACTAATTTTTTTAGATTTTGTGTAACTTTACACAATGAACATTTCAAATTTAGCATTAAAATTAATTGTTCTTTTATTCCCTGGTTTATTAGCAGCTTTGTTATATAGGAGGCTGACAGTTAGGCATAAAGAAAGGTCTGATTTTATGTTTGTTTTGATTGCTATTACTGAAGGAGTCGTTTCCTATTTAACGATTCAGACATTATACTACCTGTATATTTTTGTTAATAATTTGTTCGCAAAATATAAATTAGAATATGAGACGATACATGCGTTTAAGGACTTAAATAACAGTAATATAATTCCTTACAACGAAATAATGTTAGCAAGTTTGGCTGCTACGTTTATAGGGCTAATTAGCGTTAAAATAAGTCACCATAATCTATTGAATAAATACGCTTTTAAATTAGGGATTTCAAACAAATACGGCGACGAAAATCTTTATTCCAATTTTCTAAATGAAAACTGCTTATCATGGGTATATGTTAAAGACATTCCTAATGAATTAGTTTATCTTGGATCTGTTCAAGCATTTTCTGAATCAGAAGATTTTAAAGAACTGGTGTTAAATGAAGTTACAGTTTATCGGTATTTTAAAGATGAAGAATATAAAGAATTATATGAAATACCGAAAATATATATCAGTTTACCTAAAGACAAAGTAATAATAGAACAAGCAAATTTAATAGAACCGGAAAAAAATGAAAAAGGAGTTAGTTAAGTTAAATTACGTCAAAGTAGATGTAAAAAGTAACCAAGTAAAACCACCCACTAATATTTTAAAAATAAATGTGGCGAAGCCTGGTCCTGGGTCAAACCCTAAAAAATAGTTAGGCAATACGCTCTTTTTTGCGCTCGTGTCTAACTATTAAGTTAACATTATTCAGAGTTTGCAATTCTGCTTAGCGCAAATGGTGGCAAATGCCATACCACATTAATGATATATTTGTTTGAAAATTCTATTTAAATGGTTATAGGACAAATAGGGGCGATTCTTGTTGATATTGAACAAATAGATTTCCGTGGTCATTCAAGCTTTTTTGACTATGACCTTATTATAATGGATTTGCATCACATTATTCGACAATTCGGAGTAACCAATACGGAAACCCCAGAGTCGATTGTGGTAATCAGTAATTTCGAGGATGAGTGCAAACGAACATTTTGATGAGTTGAAGATTTATTTAAATCATGGAAAAAAGTTAGTTATTATTATTCCGGCGCCCAAGAAAATCAATCAACTTGTCAAGAATACAAGTATTGAAGATTTTTGTCCTTTCTTTTCATACAAAACAGTTAAATACACGGGGAGGAATTACGATATACTAGAGTCACCATTCAAGGACTTTTTTTTAAGGCAAAAGAAATACTTGAGTTATAAATCGTATGTAGATACTAAGCCCCAAAATGTCATCGCGAAAGTCAAAGAAATTGACAAATGTATTTCATTTTATGAAAGGGGTATTTTATTTATTCCGGAAATTGATCAATCAATAAATCGTGGTTTACTTAAAGTTGAACGAAATACTTTTCTTTATGATTTGGAAAAATGTATGTCTGTGATTGAAACCGACGATGTGATAATAAAAACCGGACCTGTATGGTTGAATAATTATCATGTTTTTAATGAAAGAGACCTAATTAATGATAGAATCAAATTAACTGAGGAAATAGCTAAAATAGAAGCAAATGTTAGAAATATAGACAATAAACTTCTAAGTATTAAAGAGTTTAAAACCCTTTTATCGAGCGGAGGTAAAGATTTAGAGTTAATAGTTAGAAGTTGTTTGGAGGAAATTGGATTTGAAATACTTGAAACAAAAGAAGGCCGTGACGATTTGCGATTAAAATACTTGGAGCAATATTTTGTAATTGAAATAAAGGGATTGACTAAATCTGCCGCAGAAAAAAACGCAGCACAGTTGGAAAAATGGAGTAGTGAGTTTCATTTAGAAATGGATTTTAAACCAAAGGCAATATTAATTGTAAATGCATTTAAAGACAAGCCTTTACAAGATAGGACAGAGGATGTGTTTCCAAATCAAATGTTAAAGTTCTCTTCAAATAGAGAGCATTGTTTGATGAGTACAACCCAACTTTTGGGAGCTATGGTTGCCTTTAGAAACAATGAAACTTCAATAGATGAACTTGTAAATTCTTTGACTGAAACCAACGGTGTATACCCGCATTATTTGGATTGGAATAAGTTTATCAATATAGAAAGTGCTATGTCTAACCCACAATCCTCAACTTCGCAAACTTCAGCAACAACTGTTTTTGCCCAACCTCTTTAAAAAATATGGTGGCTTTTAAATCGGGTTTGGTATCCATGCTCACCACTTTGCCATAGCCAAAACGCTCGTGCTCCACTTCCATGCCCACCTGCAGGTTGCTGGTATCGCTTGGCGCGAAGCCCGCCGAGGGCACATGCGCTTTCGCGAGGATGGAGGTTGTTTTGGGCCTGGGTGCCGCGGCACCCTTTGGCGCGATGGCGGGTTTAGGTTTGCTGAATGCATCCTTGCTGGCCCATTCGCTGCGCTCATCGTCAAAAAACGGGTTGCCGGTAGGCTGTTTTTTGGCGGTAAAATCAAGCTCCAAATATTGCGCGTCTATCTCATCCAAAAAGCGGCTCGGTTCGCAACTGATCAGCGTACCAAACTTAAACCGCGATGTGGCATAACTGATGGTAAGCTTGCTTTCGGCACGGGTAACGGCCACGTAAAACAGGCGCCGTTCCTCTTCTAGGTCGCTGCGCGAGTTCAAACTCATTTGCGAAGGGAACAAATTCTCTTCCAAACCCACCACATACACATGCGGAAATTCGAGGCCCTTGCTCGAGTGTATCGTCATTAGCGATACCGTATCGGCATCCTTGTTCTTGTCGTTATCGTCGTTGGTGAGCAGGGCAATGTCCTGCATAAAAACATCTAAGCCTTTTTCTTCAATGTCCTCGCGCTCGCTAAACTCTTTTATACCATTCAGCAGTTCCTGTATGTTTTCGTAGCGGTTCAGGCCCTCTACGCTTTTGTCCTCGTACAGGTCTTTTAACAAGCCGCTGTGCTGCGCGATGTGCAGGGCGGCATCATAGGCGTTAAGGCTTTTGGTGATCACCTGGAAGCTCTGTATCATCGTTACAAAGGGATATATCAGGGCGTTAATGCGTCCGTCAAGGTATTGTTGACCGTCGGCCATGATCTCCCAAACGGTCTTGTCTTTTTCACCGGCGGTGATAATGATCCTGTCCACCGTCGTATCGCCAATACCGCGTTTTGGATAGTTGATCACCCGTTTCAAGGCTTCTTCATCACTCGGGTTAAACGTGAGCCGGAAGTAGGCGATCAGGTCCTTTATTTCCTTACGTTGATAAAATGACAGGCCCCCGTATATTTTGTAAGGGATATTGAGCTTGCGCAAACCTTCCTCCATAGAGCGGGATTGCGCGTTGGTGCGGTATAGTATCGCGAAATCGTGCCAGTTCATGCCCTTATTGGCACGCTCCTGCATGATCGATTCGGCCGTCATCTTACCTTCCTCGTTATCGCTGAAGGCACGCAGTATCTTTATCTTGTCGCCCTGTTCTTTCTCGCTGTAAACGTTCTTTTTTAGCTGCTCTTTATTGTTGGATATGATGCTGTTGGCCACGTTCACAATGTTCTGCGTGGAGCGGTAGTTTTGCTCCAGCTTAAACACTTTCAGGTCAGGATAATCCTTCTCAAAATTCAATATGTTCTGGATGTTCGCCCCGCGAAAGGCATAGATACTCTGCGCGTCATCGCCCACCACACAAATATTCTCGTTTATCGAGGCCAGTTTCTTCACGATAAGGTATTGCGAAAAGTTGGTATCCTGATACTCGTCCACCATCAGGTATTTAAACTTGTTCTGGTATTTGTACAGCACATCGGGGTGCAGTTTCAGCAGTTCGTTGGTTTTGTACAGCAGGTCATCAAAATCCATCGCCCCGGCGCGGAAGCAGCGGTTCACATAGTTTTCAAAAATTTTGCCCAGCATGCCACGTCCGCTCGAAAAATCGTCGGCCTGTATGCCATCATTGCTTTGATATTCCTGCCAGCTGATCAGGTTATTTTTTGATGCAGATATGCGGTTCAACACAAAATTGATATTGTACAGCTTATCATCGAGGTTCATTTCCTTTACGATGGCGCGCAGCACGCTTTTGCTGTCGTCGGTATCGTAAATGGTAAAGTTGTTGGGATAACCTATCTTATCGGCCTCCACGCGCAGTAATTTGGCAAACACGGAGTGGAAGGTACCCATCCAGATGTTTTTGGCCTCGGGGCCTGCGGCATGCATAATACGCTCGCGCATTTCGCGGGCGGCCTTGTTGGTAAAGGTAAGTACCAGTATGTTGAACGAGTCGACGCCCTTATGTATCAAATGCGCCACCCTATATGTAATAACCCGTGTTTTGCCCGAACCCGCGCCCGCGATGATCATCACTGGCCCTTCGGTTTGTAATACCGCCTCACGTTGCGATGGGTTTAATCCCTGTAAATAATCCAAAATCTGCTCCTCTTTTCTATGTGGACGAAATTAGCGTTTTGCCCGCAAAGGGCATAGCGTATAGCGCATGGAGTATTACACATTTTTTACGGGATGTGGAAAAGGGTTGTGTTGCCACGAAGGCACAAAGACACGAAGCCGGTCAATTTCTGAAAGATGTTCACGCAAAGCCGCGAAGGCGCTAAGTTTTTTAGTGTCTCCGTGCCTTAGTGGCCTAAAAAAATCGGCGATGACCTATGAGCCATGAACAAACCGCCTCATCAACACATCAGTCTGCTTATCATTCCCCAGCATAAAATAATGGGTTTGGAAAGCTTCAAACCCATTGCGTTGGTAAAAACGGATAGCGCGGGTATTGCTTTCCCAAACGCCCAGCCAGATATAGTTGAGCGCACGGCTTTGCGCGATACTCGCGGCATGATTGATCAATAAGCCGCCGATGTTTTTGTTTTGATGCCCCGCCGATACATATATCCGCGAGATTTCTACACCTTCCTGTTCCTGGAACTCGGCCTGGGCACTTCCGAAATTCAATTTGATATAACCAACCAAAACACCCTCATCCTCCACAAAATAAAACTCCGACTCAGGATCGATCAGTTCGCGCTCCATTTGTTCGATGGTGAAAGCTTGCGCTGTATAAATAGCCATATTCTCGGCAGTATTCTGCTGCGCAAAGGCATCAAAAAAAGTCTTTTTGCTGAAGTTTAAAAGCGTATCGGCATCTGCCAGGCTTACGTTACGGATATGCATATAAATAATCAAAAAATAAGCTTTCGTCTAAAGGTCAAAAATTTTCCGCAGGTTGTTGTTGATTTGTGTTTTGACATCATCACCGATATGTCCCAATAATCCGGCTGCGAGCGTTTTCTCAATAGTCGCAATTTTACTGAGCCTGATGAGGGACGGTCTCTTGATTCCGTTTAACAGGTCGGGTTCAATAAGTGTATCTGTAACTTCCTGCCAGTGAAGTTGGGTTGTGATGAATGCAACGGTATAATCAGTATTTGTTTCTGCTAAAACCAAAGCTGGTCTTAGTTTCATGCCCGTTAGGTCGGTAAAAGGAAAGGGTATTAGCAGAATATCGCCCTTAGTCATTAAAACTTTTCTTTCAAATCGTTTAACGAATAAATGTCTTCATCGTCATTCAAAAAACTAAATGTATCAGAATTGGAAACAAGATATTGTATGCCCGATTGAAGTTCAGATTCATCTTGTTTGATAGAAATGTATTCTACAAAATCAGCTATCTCTTGTACCTTGTCAGGTGCGAGTCCATCCAGCAGACGGACGGTTTTTTCAATTATTGCTTCCTTTGTCATCTGTAAATTGGAATTAAGATAAATCAAAGTAAAATTAATTATTTTGATTTAGACTATCAAGTGGGACAATACTTAGCCTAATGCTGCCCCAGCCGTTCGCAATCAATCAGCGAATACAGCTGCTTCGACACAAAATTGATGGTGCTATCGGCATAAGTGTTTGATGTAACATAAGGTGTAGCGCCCGCGCCTTTAAAAGTGTAAAACTTGGAGTTGAAACTTTGACTGGTGGCTGCCGAATCGATCAGGTAACTGCCGTAAAGCATAGTCGTGGTAAAAGGACTTACCACACCCGAATGGTAGGGGATACTGGCATCTTTCGAGCCATGTACCATGATAAGCGGCACAGGGTTGTTTATCCAATCGATATCCAATATGGCCCCCGACAGGCCGATGACCCCGGTAATTTTGGATGAGTAAGGTGCGGTGTTGGTACTACCTTCAAGTCCGCCAAGGTTGCTCAACAACGTATGGTCTCCCGCAGCCGAAAATTCGGCTACATTGTTTAAAAACCCCATTTGCAAAGCGATAATAGCGCCCGAAGATTCGCCGGCAATAAATATCTGTGCGGTATCTATACGGTAAGGGTTACCCTGTTCAACAGCAGTTTGTTTAAAGTAGCGTACAGCTGCTTTGGCATCCTGAACGGCGCGCACCTGGGCTGCTATCACATCAGCATCTCCATTGGGGCCAATACCCAAACGGTAATCTATACTGGCCGTAACATAGCCCATTTTAGTAAAGCTTTGACAAAATTTATTGGGCCAGGCATCGCTGCGTGTGCCGCCGGTAAAACCCCCGCCATGGCAGTATATAATGAGTGGCCTGCGGGCCAACGTGTCGGATGCAGGTTGGTTGATGAGCATTTGAAGGGTTTGATTTTTCCCGGTATAGTCGGGTGCCTGCCCGAAAGTTACGGTAGTACTGGTAAATGTAAAAGTTTGTGTAGTAAAACGGTTTGTCGGGCAAACGTATCCTGCGTAGGTGGCTATATCACCTTTACTGCATCCCAAAACAGAAATGCAGGCAATGAATGCGATGCACAACGCAAAAAGTAAATACTTACGCATAGGTAGCCGGAGTAGATATAGCTTTAACTATACTTAATACGGAAGGTTTAACCGTAGGTTATTTAATTATCGTAATTGTGTTTTTATATGACAATCATATTACACACTGCTAATAATGTAAAGTCTTCATTTTGTGCATGAAAGGTCTTCTAAACGTATTTTAAGTATGTTTTTTGGTTGAAGACTTTATAAAATAATGTATTGCAGCTAAAACATTTGTTGCCTTATTGTGCTTTTAGGCATATATAAGCTTTATTAACCATGAACGATCAGAATATAGCGGCCCAAACCAAAATAGAAGGCATGGGCGCCGTGTTGCAACCCAAAGGCGTACATTTTAGGGTATGGGCACCCCATGCCGAAAGTGTTTTTGTTACCGGCAATTTTAGTAACTGGGAACAATATACGCACCAAATGGTGCACGAAGATAACGGCTACTGGGCCGGTTTTGTAGAACATGCCAAGGATGGCGACGAATATAAATATGTGTTAAAAACACCATCGGGAGAGCTGTTACGCAACGACCCTTATGCACGGGCGTTGACCAATTCGGTAGGTAATTCTATTGTTTACAACAATACCTCTTTTGATTGGGGCAGCGCGCAATTCGATATGCCCACCTGGAACAAGCTGGTGATATACGAATTGCATATAGGCACCTTTAATGTAAAAACAAAAGGCAACCCCGGCGATTTTTACAGTGCGATAGAAAAGCTCCCATACCTGAAAGACCTCGGCATCAATGCCGTTGAAATTATGCCGCCCTTCGAGTTCCCCGGCGGCTTTTCGTGGGGATATAACCCGTCATACCCTTTCGCCATCGAAAGCGAATATGGCGGTCCCGATGCTTTTAAAGCATTTGTTAAAGCCGCGCATGAACAGGGGATAGCCGTTTTATTGGATGTGGTATATAACCACTTCGGGCCTACAGATATGGACCTGTGGCAGTTTGATAGTTGGAGCGAGAATGGCAAAGGCGGTATCTATTTTTATAACGATTGGAAATCGGAAACCCCCTGGGGCGATACCCGACCGGATTACGGCCGGCCCGAAGTACGCCAATACATCAGGGACAACGCTTTGATGTGGCTCGAAGAATACCGGGTGGATGGTTTGCGGATGGATATGATTGTTTACATGCGCAATGTGCATGGCGATGAAAGCGAAGGCAGCGTTTTAAGCGATGGTTTGACTTTGTTGCAATGGATAAACGGGGAAGTGGCGGCAAAATTCCCCTGGAAAATTACGATAGCCGAAGACCTGCACCGTTTGGATTCGGTAACCAATGGCTTGGATACGTATGAAGGCTTAGGCTTTGGCGCGCAATGGGATGCCGATTTTGTGCACCCGGTGCGGGCGGCGCTTATAGCGCAATTTGATCAGGACCGCAATATGGATTCGATATTGGCCGCGCTGATGCGCCAGTACAGCGGCAACGCCTTTAAACGGGTGATATATACCGAAAGCCACGATGAAGTGGCCAATGGAAAGTCGCGCGTGGCAGAAGAAATTGCAAGCAGCGATGTGAACAACTGGTACTCAAAAAAACGTGCCTCGTTAGGTATAGCGATGGTACTGACAGCGCCGGGCATACCGATGATATTTCAAGGGCACGAGTTATTGGAGGATAAATGGTTTTCGGATACCGACCCGATTGATTGGAAACGTGTGAAGAAATTCAATGGCTTTGTAAAACTGCACCGCGACCTCATAAAACTGCGTTTGAATTATAACAACAACACCGAAGGCTTATCCGGACAAAATACCCATGTTATCCGAGTAGATAACGAAAAGAAAATCATCGCATACAACCGTTTCCAAAATGTGGTAAAGGGCGATGTTACACTGGTCATCCTCAATTTTTCGGACAATGGATATACAGACTATCGCATTGGTTTTGCCGAGCCCGGTTTGTGGAAAATACGTTTTAACAGCGACTGGGATGGCTATGATAAAGATTTTGGCGATTTTGAAACCTTAGACACCGAGGCCGTTCAAGGCGAGTGCGATGGTATGCCTTTTAACGCCAATATCGCTATTGCGCCATATTCGGCAATCATTTTATCGCAGGATAGGGAATAGTCAGTTAAATAGTTTGTGTCTTTTTATAGGCTTGTTGTTCTTTATTTTTATGGCATGGAAAACCGATGGGATATCGCTTTCCCATTTTTTCAGGAGCAGCAGGATTGCTATAGTTTCGAGTTTTGATATAATGCCCCAATAGAAGGTAATACCGAACAGGATGACCGAATGATCTGTGGCTATGACTTGTGTTAAGGTGAAAAAAAGTATCAGCGCCCATAGTTTGGAAGATAAGGCATGCACTGCCACATCTTTTCTGAATCTGATAAAACTTACAGCATAACACCCAACTTCAAGCCCTATCAATATACAAATGGCAATAAAGTTGGTTTTAAAAAAGGCCGGGCTGATGATATAACAGGCGGCGGCAACAGCCAGCCAAAAAAACGTATCCACGTTTGAATCCATCCTACGCAGCCTGTCCGTCGCAACGTTCAATTGCCGGGCAATTATCCCATCAAAAATATCTGTTAACAGGCCGAGCAGTATCAGTCCTATAATTATTGTACGGAAGTGTGTTATCCTGTAATAGGCGATTGGAACGATAGCCAAACCAAGCAATATTCTGGAATAAATGAGTGCGACAGGGATTTTTTTCATGGAAATTTAATGTTGTGTATAGTAAAGTTAAATCACCCACTTTTCACATTTCTCCAAAAATACCTCATCTGCATCGGCGCCAATGCCGGGCGTATCGACTATGTCTAAAAAGTAACCGTCGAACTTGACCCCGCCGACACAAGGGTCTTCCAAATGGCCCAGCATACAGGTGTCCAAATCATAAAAACGGATATTCGGGCTAGCGTAAACAAAGTGCAGCTTGGCGCTCAGCGCAATGCGGCTTTCCAGCATACCGCCCATCATGCAGGCTATTCCGGCACTCGCGGCGGTATCCTGTATTTTTATCGCCTCGTTTATACCGCCCGATTTGGAAAACTTGATATTGATATAATCACAGCTATGGCTTTTTATCTGCTTGCGGGCATCGTGGTGGTTGTACACGCTCTCATCGGCCATAATTTTGATAGGGGATAGTTGGAGCAGTTCGGGCAGGCTATCATCAAACCAGGTACGCATGGGCTGCTCGCAAAATTCGATATCGTATTGCCCCATTCCCTGCAAGGCCATTACCGCATCATCAAAACTCCAGCCCTGGTTGGCGTCGATGCGTATCTTCACGTCCGGGCCAACCGCTTCGCGGATGCCTTTAACGCGGGCAATGTCAGTTTGCGCATCTTTACCCAATTTAACCTTTAGGATAGTAGCTCCTGATGCAACAAAATCCAGTGCCTGTTTTGCCATAACATCGGGTTCGCCAATGCCGATCGTAATATCGGTTTCCACCACCCGTTTTGTCCCGCCAAGGTATTGGTACAAAGGCTGTCCGGCGTTTTTGGCGGCAATATCATACAGTGCCACATCGAAAGCGCTTTTTATGGTGGTATTGCCTGCAGTAAAACTGTGCAGTTGTTGTAATCTTGCCTCCATATCCAGCGGGTTGGTACCCTTCCATAATGCGGCAAACTCGCGGGCCATCAGCAGACAGGTATCCTGTGTTTCGCCAACAATCATCGGGAAAGCCGAACACTCGCCCACACCATAGATGCCCGCATCGGTATAAACACGGATAAATACATTTTGCGCGTAGTTCATCGTACCCGTGGCAATCGTAAACGGCACCATGGGTATACTAAAGCGGTATATATCGGTATAGCTAATGCGCATGGCTTAAATATAGGATTAAACTTTTTTGAAACTATTTTTTTTTCATCGTAAACAGCAGAACATCAAAATTATACGACTATGCATTTTGGGAAATTGGTAAAAAGCACCGCCGAAAACTATAAAATATCCGTTGATGAAATGGCTTTTTTAATGGATAAACCGGCCGACGAAGTTGCAGCTTTATACGAAACCGAAGACTGGACATCGAGCAATATCAAAAATGCCTCAGAAGCGTTGAACTATGATTTTGGTACCTACCTTAACCGCAGCGCCGAATATGACTTTGTAAAAGAAGCATCGGCAACCAAATATCATGAGATGCTCATCAGCATTAAATACCCGGTTGGTAAAGAAAACAAACTGGAAGCCTGGCTCGAAAGGATGTGGTTGATGGCGCAGTCGATAGGGTTGGAGGCTGAACGGTAATTCCAGCCATCAAATGGTAAAACTTCTTCCCGGGTTTTTATCACAACTTATTTATAACTTATTTTGATTGCAATTTGTCCTATGGCATTATCTATGCTATTTAAATGGTACAAATGATGCCAAATTATGAATAAGCTATCCCAATCCACTTCGCCATATTTACTGCAACACGCTAATAACCCCGTTAACTGGTTTCCATGGGGTGCCGAGGCCTTGCAAAAAGCTAAAGACGAAAACAAACTCATCCTGGTGAGTATTGGTTACTCAGCCTGCCATTGGTGCCATGTTATGGAGCACGAAAGCTTTGAAAATAAGGCTGTTGCTGATGTGATGAACGAGTACTTTGTCTGTATAAAAGTAGATAGGGAAGAGCGCCCTGATATTGACCAGATATATATGAGCGCCGTGCAATTGATGACCGGTCGCGGAGGCTGGCCCCTCAACTGCGTTTGCCTGCCCGACCAAAGGCCTATTTATGGGGGTACTTATTTCCGTAAAAACGATTGGATAGGTCTGTTGGAAAATCTCGCCAACTTTTGGGAGCAAAAGCCCGCCGAAGCTGAGGATTATGCGGTAAAACTAACCGAAGGCATTGTGCAATACGAGAACATCGGTTTGGTAACCGAACAGCACGAAAACACCAAAGCCGACCTGGAAGTTATTGTAAACCCCTGGAAACAATATTTTGATTACCAGGAAGGGGGTCTGGGCCGTTCCCCAAAATTCCCGATGCCGAACAATTGGCAGTTTTTGATGCGCTATGCCCACTTGATGAAAGATGAAGCAGCGCAGGTAATCGTTGGCCTTACACTCGATAAAATGGCCAAAGGCGGCATTTACGATCATATTGGCGGAGGCTTTGCCCGTTACTCAGTTGATAGTCGTTGGCATGTACCGCATTTCGAAAAGATGCTGTACGACAACGCCCAACTGGTTTCGCTGTACGCCGAAGGCTATACCTGCATTGGCGATGAGCAATACCGCAAGGTTGTTGCCGAAACCATAGCTTTTATTGAGCGTGAATTGACATCGGCTGATTTTGGCTTTTACTCGGCACTGGATGCCGATAGCGAAGGGGTGGAAGGTAAGTTTTACACCTTTACGCTGGCAGAAATTGAAACTATTTTGGGTGAGGATGCTGCGTTGTTCAGCATTTATTACAATGTAACCGCCGAAGGCAATTGGGAAGAAGAGCATACCAATATCTTTTTCCGCAAGGACGATGACGCTGCGCTGGCTCAAAAATTAGGCTTGCCGGTCGGTGCGATGCTTGAAAAAATCGAGGAGTTAAAACAAAAAGTATTAACCGCCCGCAGCAAACGCGTTCGCCCGGGTTTGGATTACAAGATACTGGCCTCGTGGAACGGTTTGATGCTAAAAGGGCTGTGCGATGCCTATCGCGCCTTTGATGAACCCGCTTATTTGGAATTGGCTTTAAAAAACGCTGGCTTTATTCAGGATAACCTGATAACGCTATCCGGCAAAATTACCCGTGTTTATGACCCTTCAGATTCGACAGGTAAACTGGACGGAGCCGTGGCGTTTTTAGATGATTACGCACTCATTATCGAAGCGTTTACCAGCCTTTACGAGGTAACTTTTGACGAAGCATGGCTTCAGGCCGCTAAAAAACTGTGCGACAATACCATCAAATACTTTTTTGATAGACAAACCGGCATGTTTTTTTATACGCCTGATGATGGCGAGCAATTGATTGCCCGCAAACTGGAAGTGATGGACAGCGTGATACCGGCATCAAACTCGGTGATGGCGCGCAATTTACATAAACTGAGCTTATTGTTTGATACTGAACAGTATACCGAAATGTCGGCGCAAATGCTGCGCAACGTGAAGAAACAGATGGCCAAGTACGGCTCGGCCTATTCAAACTGGGCTATGTTGCTGCTGGATGATGTGGCCGGTGTTTACGAAATAGCTATTGCAGGGGCCGACGCCGAACAAAGGCGGAAAGAAATGGAAAAAAAGTACATCCCGAACAAAATAATATTGGGCGGAACAAAAGGAAGTTTACCTTTGCTGTACGATAAGTTTGGCGTGCAAACCAGGATATTCGTCTGCAAAGATAAAACCTGCAAATTGCCGGTTGAAAGTGCGGGGGAAGCGTTTAAACAAATCATAAATTAGGATACATAGGCTTGGTTCGTCGATGATATGCTATTTGAAGTATTAACTAAAAAAGAAAAAATATTGACAATGAAAATTCAACCCAACCACGTAGTATCGTTAACTTATGACCTGTTTGTAAAACAGGAAGATGGCTCGGAAGCTTTTGTAGAAAGCGCCACAGAAGAACAACCCTTAACTTTTTTATATGGCGCCGGCCAAATGCTGCCTAAGTTTGAAGAGCATTTGAGTGGCCTGGCAACCAGCGATACCTATGAATTTAACTTGAGCGCAGCCGATGCTTACGGCGCTTATGACGAGGAAGCTGTAGCCAACCTGCCCATCGAGATGTTTAAAGGTACCGATATGCCCGAAATAGGCAGCGTATTGCCTTTGCAGGACAATAATGGCAACCATTTTCAAGGACAGGTAGTATCCATCGCCGAAGACGGTGTGATTGTGGACCTGAACCACCCTATGGCCGGACAAGAACTACATTTTAAAGGTGTTATCTTAAACGTTCGCCCTGCAACCCCCGAAGAACTTTCGCATGGCCACGCCCACGGTCCGGATGGTCATCACCATCACTAAGAAATATAGACATTATAAAAGCCGTCCCGATAAATATCCGGGCGGCTTTTTTTTGCCCCA
This sequence comes from uncultured Mucilaginibacter sp., assembly GCF_903893715.1. Lineage (GTDB taxonomy): Bacteria > Bacteroidota > Bacteroidia > Sphingobacteriales > Sphingobacteriaceae > Mucilaginibacter. The sequence continues at coordinate 61,753 of NZ_CAITNG010000129.1, read as the reverse complement.
AAAAACCACCATACCATGACAGTTCAGGACGGTTACGTTTAAACTATTTCGCACTTTTAAGTCTAACCTCATTTAACCTGTAATTACATCTTCCTATCCTAAATGAAATCAAATTTATTTGTTGTTATTTTACTTGGCGCGTTCATGTTTACGGCGCAAGTATCTCGAGCGCAAAAAAAGCAAGTTAACACCACGCCCCCGCCTAAAAACTTCGCCTTGTTTTTTGAGAAAGTGTATGTGCATACCGACCGCGACTATTATGCTACCGGCGATGATATTTGGTTTAAGGCTTATCTGGTGAATGGTTTGAGCAATTATCCCACCTACACCAGCAATAACCTGTATATCGATTTGATTTCGCCCGATGCCAAGATCATGTCGCGCGAGATACTACGTTTGGACAGCGGTATGGGCGTTGGCGATTTTAAACTGACAGATTCGGTACCGGAGGGTGTATATCATTTAAAGGCCTACACCAACTGGATGCGCAATTTTGGTGACAATTTTGTTTTCGATAAACAACTCACCATACACAGCGTGCCGGGTGTAAAAGCAGCCAATCCCACAGTAAAAGGACCGGGCAAGCGTAGTAAAGCCACCGAGGTGGAGCCGGTAGATATTGCGGAAACTTATAAAATAAATTTCTTCCCCGAGGGTGGCTCCATGGTTGACGGGGTGGCCACAGTGGTTGGCTTTAAGGCCGAAGATGCCATGGGCAAAGGGGTGAAGGTAAGCGGCAATGTGAAATCGCCGCAGGGTGACCTGGTAGCACATTTTGAAAGTACCGATTTGGGCTTAGGCAGCTTCACCATATTGCCGGCAGCAGGCGCAACGTATCAGGTGAATGGTACCTATAAAAACGGCCAAACATTTTTTACCCAATTGCCCGATGTGATGAGTGAAGGCTACGCCATCCGCATCAATAATTCCGACACAGCCAACGTGCAGGTTATTATCAGCACCAATCAGAACACGTTCGATAAAAATAAGGGCAAAAATTTAACGCTGGCCACCAAGCATGCCGATAAATACCAATTTGAAGCAAAATTTCCGCTAAATGCTATGCAAATGGCGGTCAATATCCCTAAAGCGCAACTGTCTGCGGGCATCAGCAGCGTTATTTTGTACGATGACCAATTGCACCCCAATTGCGAGAGGCTGGTTTATATCAACCCGAAAAATAATGTCGACCTGAAGGTTGTGACCGATAAAGGTACCTATGCCTCAAAAGAAAAAACAACGCTCACCATTACGGCCACCGATAGCAAGAGTAAACCGGTATTGGCCAATCTTTCATTAGCTGTTGTCGACGAAACCGTAGTCCCTGCTGATGAAAGCAATATAGCAGCTTATTTGTGGCTGCAATCCGACATTCGAGGAAAAATAGAGAACGCCGCCCAATACTTTGATGTGCATAACGCGAGCCGTTTTAAACAGCTCGACCTGTTGTTGTTGACTCAGGGCTGGCGCGATTTTGTTTGGAAACGCCTGCAGGATTCGACGATAAAGCTGAGTTACCTGCCCGAAGCGGGTTTTACCGTATCGGGGAGACTGCGTTCTGTGCTCGTGAATAAAGCCATTCCTAATATGAACATTACCTTATATGCCCCCGGTGCAAAGGGCAATAAGTTTTTTACTGCCCAAACCGATAAGGACGGCAAATATTACCTTGATGGCATTGAGCTGTACGGTAATCAAACGCTCAAATTAACATCGCGCGATGATCGCGGCAAAAAATCGGGTTGGTTGTTTTTGGATACTTTGGCAAACGACCCGTTACCTGTAACACCAGCGCCGGTTTATACTGAAGAACCAAGCCCGCAGGTGGTTGCCTTTGAGCAAGCAAGCAGTGTAAGGGTAAACGAGGCCAATAAGTTTAAGATTTCGAACGTGGTGCAATTGAAACAGGTTAATATTACCGACAAGCCCAAAACGGTGACTTTATTGAACGAAACTTTGACGTCGTTTGGTTACCCGGAATATGAGTTTAATATCAACAAAGCCGACTATACCTGGAAAGATTTGGAAGACTTTTTGGTGCACAAAGTGCCGGGCGCTATAACCAACCCCGATAAAGATAGTGGGATTATGTTCCTTTTTGGTGGGCAAAAAATATTCCCGAGATTTTTAGTAGACGGCCGCGAAGACACCTACGACCGAATAGACTATTATAATTTGACCATGGACCAGATCATCACCGTATCGGTAAGGCATTTGGTAAGTATGGGCGGCGGCGACAGGATATTGGTGTACCTTACCCTAAAACCATCGGCATATGGGAAAAAAGAGTTTAGTTTGGTGGATGAGGATGTTTCGGGCTACTACAATGCACGCACGTTTTATGCGCCTAATTACGAGTACTCGTCAACCAAAAGCGACCAACGCACTACCATACATTGGGAACCAATGATTGTTACCGATGCAAACGGGCAGGCTACCATTTCGTACTATAATGCCGACCCAAAATCGAAAATAAGGGTTTTAGTGCAGGGTTTGACTGATAAAGGGATACCAATTACAGCCACCACCGGCTATAATATAAAATAACATGATGTCGAAAAAACGGATTGGCGGCTTAAGCATTATTGCGGCTTGCCTGTGCATTTACTTTAACGGGTTCGGGCAAACTGTCGCGGCAAAGACTCCGGTTAAACTGTATTTTGAAAAGGTATACCTGCATACCGACCGGGACTATTACAGTACAGGCGACGATATATGGTTTAAGGCATACCTGGTGGACGCGCAAACAAAAGTACCTGCCGGCTTCAGTAATAATCTGTATGTCGACCTGATATCGCCCGAAGCAAAGGTCATCAACTCCGAAATTGTGTACATGAACAATGGCTTTGGCAAAGGCGATTTTCATTTGGCCGATTCTATCCCTGCCGGTACTTACCGTTTAAGGGCTTATACCAACTGGATGCGCAACTTTGGCGATAACTTTATTTTTGAAAAATCGCTCACCGTTTCTAATACCCTTGTCGACAAACGGGGTGCTGTCGCGGTTACAGGTGGCAATACTAAAGGTATTGCAACTACACCTTCCACGTTGTTAAAAGGCAAATCGGCAATCCGGTTTTTTCCCGAGGGAGGTTCGATGGTGAGTGGTGTAACGAATATCGTTGCCTTTAAGGCCGAAGATCCTAATGGCAAAAACATTACAGTGCAAGCTGCCGTTATATCATCAACCGGCGATACCATTACGCACTTTAACAGCAGCGCGGCGGGGGTAGGGGTTTTTGTTTTTGTGCCCGAAGCGGGTAAAACCTATACCGCCAAAGGCGTATTTAACAATAACCAACCATTTACCGCAGCTTTGCCAACTCCTTTGGCAAAGGGGTATACCCTGCACGTGGGCGAGGCCGATTCTGCACATTTACGTATCATCATCGGCACCAACCAGGCCACTTTGGATGATAATCCCGATAAGGAAGTTACACTTGCTGCAAGGCATGCGGGTTTGCGGGTTTTGAACGCTTCCGTAAAGTTTGATGGATTGCAAATCAGTGCCACTTTGCCAAAAACGCAGTTCCCGGCGGGTGTTTCGAGCATTACTATTTACGATAAACAATTGCACCCGCAATGCGAGCGTTTGTTCTTTATTCCCGATTCGGTATCGTCAAAAGCGTTGTCCGTAAGCACTGATAAGTTATCTTATTCGCCAAAAGGAAAGGTTACCCTTAAAATTAAAGCAACCGACCCGGCAAATCACCCGCTAAAGGCCGATTTGTCGGTAGCTGTTGTTGATGGGACCGAAATACCGCAAGGGCAGGGGAACATCGTATCATATCTTATGCTGCAATCGGAAGTGCGGGGCAAAATAGACCACGCCGAAAAACTTTTTGATGTTAGCAATGCCAACCGCTTTAAACAGATAGATTTATTGTTGATGACACAAGGCTGGCGCGATTTTGTTTGGCGCCGTTTGGCCGATACATCGCTACGCATCAGTTACCCGGCTGAAAACGGATTTGCTTTGACGGGTACCTTGCGCGAAAAATTCGCGAATAAGCCAATACCTTTTACCAATGTATCGCTGACGGTTAAAGGTGCCGTCATAGGCCAACAGTATTTATCCAAAACCGACAGTGCAGGCAGGTATCTTTTTAAAGGCCTAACGGTAGTTGGTAAGCGGCCTATTACATTGGCATCGTTTGATGAAAAGCGCAATAAAGTTGGATGGCTGCAAATGGACTCGATAGACAAAAGCACGCCTCCGACGAGTGTTGTACGCCAATACACCGTGGATGTGGCCACCGAAACGGCTTTTTTTAATGCCGATGCCGTACGTTCGCGGGGCAAGCAAAGGCTTTCCGATACCATAAAACTGAACCAGGTAAACATCAGGGGCAGGAATTACGATCAGTTGTTCGATCAAACTACAACCAAATTCGGCTATCCCGATTTAAAATACGATATCTCATCCAAATACTATTTCTATAATTCGCTGCGCGATTTTATGATACACGAAATACCCGGCGCGCATGTAAACGGTGCGGATTCGGTATATTTTTTAGGCAACCAATTTAACGTAGAAACAAACCGCAATAGCCAGACGCAGATTATACCACGGTTTTTTGCAAACGGGCGCGAAGATGTGGACGACCTGAATAACGGTATGTACCTGGACGTGACCATGGACATGATTAATAAAGTAACCGTAAGGCACGTATTGGGGCAAACGGTTTCGGCCGCTAACAGCTCGGGATCATATGCCACAGGCTCAAACGGCGATGTGTTCATCGTTTTTCTGGATATCAAGCCTAATGCTTTCGATAAGGTACAGTTAAATACCGTCAGTTCGCATATCGATGGTTACTATGAGGCTCGTACCTTTTACAAGCCTTTGTACGATAACGGTAAAGACCTGAACAAGCCAGACATCCGCAGTACCATCCATTGGGAGCCAAACATTGTTACCGATGCCAATGGCGAAGCTACCCTTAGCTTTTTTAATGCCGACCCTAAGAGCAATATCCGGGTAGTAGTGCAGGGGATAACCGACAAGGGTGTACCGGTGTATGCCACGGGGAGTTATTTGGTTAAGTAGCCCCCTAACAATTTTTGAATTTGCATATGTGTAGATGAGAAAATGTGCAAATGTTTTTTGATAAAGCGCACAAAATTTGGTATCTTGTAGTGAATGACAAGTTGTCGATTATGGGCAATAACGATTTGGTAAAACACCCATAAATACCCATAACGATGGAAGACGGAACTGAAACTTTCGAAATAAAAAAAAGAATACCCATAAATACCCATGTACTAATTTGCACATTTACATATCGGCACATTTGCACATTAAAACAACACCCATAAATACCCATATGAAAGCCTTTGCCTGTTTGCTTATCAGCATGATTACCCTGTTGCCCCTTGCCCCAAAACCGCCTGTTAAAATATTTATGATAGGCGACTCGACCATGGCCAACAAATCGCCCGATGTTTTCCCGGAAACGGGCTGGGGGCAGGTGTTCGGCGAGTATTTTACCGGCGATGTTACTATTGACAACCGCGCCATGAACGGCCGCAGCACCAAAAGCTTTATCAACGAAAAACGTTGGGACTCTGTATTGGAAGGCCTTAAACCCGGTAACTATGTTTTTATAGAGTTTGGCCATAACGACGAAAAGGTGGAGAAACCCGGTGTAGGCACCACACTGGATGAATACCGGGCAAACCTGATCAAATTTGTTACCGAAACAAGAGAGAAGAAAGGTATACCCATACTAATGACGCCTGTGGCGCGCCGCAACTTTGTGAACGGTGTTTTGCAGGACACCCACGGCATGTACCCCGATGTGGTGCGCGAGGTAGCCACAAAGTATAATGTAGCTTTTATCGATATGCAGCGTAAAAGCGAAATGGTGATCAGGCAATTGGGAGATGAGCAATCAAAAGCCTTATGGAACTGGGTGGAACCGGGCAAATACAAATATTATCCCAACGGCATGAAAGATAATACCCATTTTAACCCAGCCGGCGCCCGGCGTATGGCACAATTAGCTATCGACGGCCTTTTTGACCTCGACCTGCCATTAAAAAATTATGTAAAGCAAGGGTAGGGAATGTGCATATGTGCAAATTAGAAAATGTGAAAATGATTGGTAAGAAATTAAAAAATTAAACAATTAATAGCATTTGCACATCCGCAAATTTACTAATTTGCACATCGTCAAATGAGGTAATGATCCATTATAGACTCAGGTATCCTGATGCCTTTATTGGTTTTGATATCGATCATCACAAAATCGAACCAGCCATCGGCGCTTATTTTTTCGGTCAGTTTGCTGATGATACTGAAGATGACACGGCAGCCACGTTCGTTGATGGTTTCGATAGCGGTACGTACGGTAAAATATTCGCCAAGGGTTAGGGCTCGTTTAAAGTTGATCTCTACGGCTTTTACCACCCAACCGTAACCTTGTTCCATAAAGGTTTCCATGCTCATGCCATAGCAATGCTCCATTTGATCGTAACGGGCGGCCAATACATAGTCAAGGTATTTGCTGTTATGCACGTGCTGAAACATATCGATATCATCAGGGCGCACGCGCAGTTCGGTTTCGAAGGTTCGGTAAAGGGAATTATGTGGCATAAAAATAAAATAAAGGTCAAAAGTAAAAATTAAAAAGTAATTGCCCAATCGGGCTGAGAATCAAAACCTTTAAAGGATTAACGCTGAAGCCTACAGGTTGTTTTATTTTGCTTTTTGGATTTTAAGTTTTGATTTATTTAGTTACCTTTGCACCCAATTAACAAAATTATTTAACGCTTTAATATTATTCAAGTAATGTATTTAAGTACTGAGTGGAAACAAGAGATTTTCGCAAAACATGGTGGCGCTGCTACCAACACAGGTTCAACCGAAGCACAGGTGGCTTTATTTACACAACGTATTGCACACCTTACCGGCCATTTGAGAAATAACAAGAAAGATTTTTCAACACAATTGTCGCTTCAAAAATTAGTAGGTAAACGCCGCTCGTTGTTGGCATACCTTTACAAAAAAGATATTAACAGGTATCGTGCCATTATCAAAGCTCTCGAGCTGCGCGACATTATTAAATAACTCTTTTGGTATTTTACTAAAAAGCCATCTCTTTTGGAGATGGCTTTTTTACTTTTGTCCGAATAATAAATCACAATAAAAACCGGCACATTCAAAAGATGAAAAGTGTGCCAAAACAAAAACAAAATGAGTTTAAACGTAATTAAAAAAATTATCGATCTTGGTGACGGCCGCACCATCGAAATTGAAACAGGTAAGCTGGCCAAACAAGCCGATGGCTCGGTAGTCATCAAAATGGGTGATACCATGTTATTGGCTACTGTAGTGTCATCGCCGGAAGCAAAAGAAGGAACTGATTTCCTTCCGCTATCTGTAGATTATCAAGAAAAATATGCTGCTACCGGTCGTATCCCTGGTGGATTTTTACGTCGTGAGGCACGTTTATCAGATTACGAGGTTTTGATCTCGCGTTTGGTTGACCGTGCATTGCGCCCTATGTTCCCTGACGATTATCATGCCGACACCCAGGTAATGATTTCGTTGATATCGGCTGATAAAGATATCATGCCCGATTGTTTGGCAGGTTTAGCCGCATCGGCAGCATTGGCTTGTTCTGATATCCCTTTCAACGGCCCGATATCAGAAGTACGCGTGGCTAAAATTGATGGAAAATTGGTAATCAACCCAACTTTAAGCCAATTAAAAAATGCCACATTAGAGTTTATAGTAGCAGGAAGCGAGCACGACATCAATATGGTGGAAGGCGAAAGCGCCGAAATACAGGAAGCAGAATTGGTTGAAGCCATTAAATTTGCCCATACTGCTATTAAAGTACAATGCTTGATTCAAAAAGAATTAACTGCCGAACTGAACAAAACTGTAAAACGCACCTATAACCACGAACACAGCAACGAAGAGCTTAAAAAAGCCATCTACGCTGCCACTTACGATCAGGTTTACGCTGTAGCCAGCGCTGCATCGGGTAAAGACGAGCGTTCCGCAAAATTCAAAGAAGTTAGGGATACGTATATCGCTACTTTAGGTGAGATAGATGACATCACTAAATCGTTAGCTAAAAAATACTATCACGATGTTGAGTATGATGCTATCCGCAACCTTGTTTTAGATGAAGGCAAGCGTTTAGATGGCCGTACCACCACTCAGATACGCCCGATATGGAGCGAAGTAGGTTATTTGCCTTCAGCTCACGGTTCGGCTGTATTTACACGTGGCGAAACACAATCGTTAACAACAGTTACCTTAGGTGCTAAGGATGATGAGCAAATGATTGATGGCGCGTTTATCAACGGTTACCAAAAATTCCTGCTGCACTATAATTTCCCAGGTTTCTCAACCGGTGAAGTTCGTCCAAACAGGGGAGCAGGCCGTCGTGAGATTGGGCACGGTAATTTAGCTATGCGTTCGTTAAAACGTGTATTACCAGCCGATGATCAAAACCCGTATACTATCCGTATCGTTTCTGATATTTTGGAATCGAATGGTTCATCATCAATGGCTACGGTTTGCGCCGGTACACTGGCTTTGATGGATGCAGGTATCAAGATCAGCAACCCGGTATCGGGTATTGCCATGGGTTTGATCACCAACGAAATGGGAACAAAATACGCTATCCTTTCGGATATTTTGGGTGATGAAGACCACTTGGGCGATATGGACTTTAAAGTAACCGGTACCAAAAACGGTATTGTTGCTGTGCAAATGGACTTGAAAATAAATGGTTTATCGTACGAGGTATTGACCAACGCGTTAAACCAGGCTAAAGAAGGCCGTTTACATATCTTAGGCGAAATGGCCAAAACCATTACCGCGCCTCGCGAAGACTTTAAACCACACGCTCCGCGTATTGTTGAACTGCGTATTGATAAAGAATTTATCGGTGCCGTTATCGGTCCCGGTGGCAAGATCATCCAGGAAATGCAACGCGAAACCGGTTCAACCATCTCTATCGAAGAGAAAGACAACCAAGGTATCGTTCAGATATTTGCCGACAACAAAGCCGCTATTGATGCTGCTGTTAAACGCATCCGCGCCATAGCAGCCAAACCCGAAGTTGGCGAAATTTACGAAGGTAAGGTTCGTTCGATTATGCCTTTTGGTGCATTCGTTGAGATCATGCCGGGCAAAGACGGTTTATTGCACATATCTGAAATTGACCACAAACGTATCGAAACAATGGATGGAATATTCAATGTAGGCGATGAAGTTCGTGTTAAATTGCTTGATGTAGACAAACAAGGTAAATTGAAACTTTCGCGTAAAGCGTTGTTGCCAAAACCTGAAGCTAAAGTTTAGTTAAACTTAACTTATATACCAAAAAGCCCTCATTACTGAGGGCTTTTTTTAGTTAGTGCCCTTATACGCCGGATTGTTGTTATTTATTTGTTTTTTTTTGAAAAATGTAAAACAATTGCATAAATTTTAAATTGTAAACAAAGCGCGTTATCAACTATATGTTAAAACTATTGTAAAACCCGATACCTTTTTTCATTAATGGCACTAAATCCTGACGATCCGCTACATTTTATTAATGGCCCAGTAGGGGATGACGATCAGCGCAAATCGGGTACAGATTTGATTACCGACCTTTTATACGAGATCATTAGGGTGAAGGAAATAATAAAATACTACGAGGCAATGCCCGAAGATGAAGGTGTCCTGGCCGCATCCATTTTAACGGAATTGGTGTCAGAGGCGCATCGGTCATTGGTTGACTATGATACGGTTTTGATGCGAAAGTATTACGAACTGCTTTTAAACTGCGATTGATCCCTCGTCCGGCCATTCCCTTAAAGCTAAAATTTGCGTAAGTTTGTATTATGGATCATCTGGTTTCCCCTTCAATTCTAACCGCTAATTTTGCCAACCTGCAAAAAGATATCGAAATGCTTAACCAAAGCGATGCCGACTGGATGCACGTTGACGTTATGGATGGTGTGTTTGTGCCCAATATTTCGTTCGGGTTCGCCATCATCAAACAAATAAAGGCATTGGCCAAAAAACCATTGGATGTTCACCTGATGATTGTTGATCCCGACAGATACCTGCAGGAATTTAAAGATGCGGGAGCTGATAATATTACTGTACATTTTGAGGCCTGTACGCACTTGAACCGAACTATTCAAAAGATAAAGGAATTGGGGTGCAGGGCGGGAGTGGCGCTGAATCCTGCTACACCTGTAGCCATGCTCGACGATATAATTGAGGATTTGGATATGGTATTGATCATGTCGGTAAATCCGGGCTTTGGGGCGCAAAAGTTTCTGGCGGGCACCTACAAAAAAATCACTGACCTTAAAAACATGGCGGCTGGGCGCAACCCCAACCTTTATATTGAAATTGACGGCGGCGTTGATCAAAACAACATCGAAAAATTGGTAAAAACAGGTGCTAATATATTGGTTGCCGGTAATTCGGTGTTTTCTTCAAGCAATCCAAATAAAGCGATATCTGCATTGAAACATTTCGAAAAAATGAACGGCTAAATCTGTGTTCAAACAATCAATTTTTTAGTGTAAAAATTGAAATAATTAGGTGCACCCAATCCCAATTTATTTAACTTCGTGCCATTAAAAAAATGAAAAAAGCAAGTTTTTTTAACATTTAATAAAAATTATACAAAGCCTATAGTTTTAATTTGCATTTTTGTAAAAACTTTGAGCAATTGTATAGCAAAAACATAAATATGAAACATAATTTTGGTGCCGGTCCGGGCATTTTACCACACGAGGTTTTGAAACAGGCAGCCGCAGCTGTTGTCGATTTTAATGGAATTGGTTTATCTATTCTCGAAATATCGCACAGGTCGCCGGAGTTTGAGGCTGTATTAGATGAAGCCGTTCGTTTGGTAAAGGAACTATTTAATGTACCCGAAGGATACTCCGTATTGTTTTTACAAGGCGGTGCCAGTACCCAGTTTGCTATGGTGCCATACAACTTATTACCGTCTGATGGAAAAGCCGCCTATGTGGAAAGTGGCGTGTGGGCTAATAAGGCGTTGAAGGAAGCCAAATATTTTGGTGGTGTGGAAGTGATAGCGACAGCTAAAGAAGATAACTTTAAACATATCCCTAAAGATTTTGAAGTACCTGCTGATGCAGCTTATCTGCACCTTACTTCAAATAATACCATTTATGGTACACAATTGCACTCTTTTCCAAAATCATCTATTCCGGTGGTCTGCGATATGTCGTCTGATATATTCAGCCGTCAGATCAACGTAGCCGATTTTGGTTTGATATACGCAGGAGCGCAAAAAAATATGGGGCCTGCCGGAACAACTTTGGTAATTGTTAAGAATGACATTTTAGGCAATGTCGACCGCAAAATACCTGCTATGTTAAACTATCAAACACAAATTGAAGGTGGTTCGATGTACAACACCCCGCCGGTATTTGCCATATACGTATCTATGCTAACCCTACAATGGCTTAAGGCTAAGGGCGGCGTACCTGCGATCGAAAAAGAGAACAACGCCAAGGCGAAAGCGCTATATCAGGAAATAGACCGCAATCCATTATTTAAAGGCGTATGTGTTCCCGAAGACCGTTCGGCTATGAATGTTTGTTTTGTTACTGAAAACCCTGAGCATGAAAAACCATTCCTTAAACTCTGCGAACAAAAAGAGATAGTAGGTATCAAAGGCCACCGCAGCGCGGGAGGTTTCAGGGCATCTATCTACAACGCATTACCCATTACCAGCGTACATGTGCTGATTGACGCCATGCAGGAATTTGCAGAGAAGAATAAAGCATAGTAAAGTGGTTGATTAAGTTGAGAACTTACTTTCAAAACTTAGTCAACCAAATCAACCGATAAACTTTATAAACCACAATGATTAAAATATTAGCCAACGATGGTATCGACCCTGCAGGCAAAGCTTTGTTAGAAGCAGCAGGTTTTTTTGTTGATACTTTAAATATCCCCCAAGACGAATTACCAGCCAAATTAGGCGCATATGACGCAATAACTGTTCGCAGTGCCACAAAAGTGCGCAAAGCCCTGATAGATGCCGTGCCAACGCTGAAACTAATTGGCCGCGGTGGCGTAGGGATGGACAACATCGACGTTGAATATGCCAAAGAAAAAGGCGTGGCTGTGTATAATACGCCTGCTTCGTCGTCATTATCAGTTGCCGAACTCGTATTTGCGCACCTGTTTACAGGCGTCCGTTTTTTGCAAGACAGTAACCGCAAAATGCCTGTTGAAGGCAGCACCAAATTCAACGACCTCAAAAAAACTTACGCTAAAGGCGTTGAGTTGCGCGGAACAACCATTGGTATACTTGGGTTTGGCCGTATCGGTCGTGAGGTGGCTAAGGTAGCTATTGGTTTGGGTATGGATGTATTGGCTTACGACCTTTTCCCTTTCAATCCTGAAGTTGAAGTGACTTTAGGTGGTGGCTTAGTTGTGAAAGCAACCGTTAAGGCGGCAACCAAAGAAGAAGTGATTGCTAATAGTAATTTCATAAGCATACACACACCGTTTACCGACAAGCCTGTTTTAGGCGCTGAAGAATTTGCGGCGATGAAGAAAGGCGTTGCTGTAGTAAACTGCTCACGCGGCGGAACCATCGATGAACTTGCATTAATTGAAGCTTTAGACAGCGGTAAAGTAAGCTTTGCAGGTTTAGATGTGTTTGATAATGAGCCAACACCTCGCGAAGAAATATTGAAACACCCTAAAATATCATTAACACCACATATTGGAGCTTCGACCAACGAAGCTCAGGAACGCATTGGTGTTGAACTTGCCAATTTGATTATCGATTTCTTTAAGAAATAATAACCTCATTTGTTATTCTAAAACAAAAAGCCCGGAATACCGGGCTTTTTCAATATAATTAAGTTTTTACTGCTGTATTGTGAATAAACCGACCACATTGGCGGTATCGTTTGCTGCCACCAAAACTTTACCCGTAAAATTACCCGACATGTACCCTTTGTTAACATTGATACTATCGATTGTAGCTGTTCCGTAGTTTTGGCTCGATGTAGTTAATAGTGTACCCGATTTCTCTAACACTGTAAGGGCAAGGTTGGTCAGGGTAAAGGTGCCTTTGGCATTGCCGCTAAACTGTATTACACAACTTGTATACTTTTTGCCGTTCTTGCCGGTAACGGTAGTTTGAGGGGTAGTATAGCTGGTGAAAGAAACCGTATCCGACGGCGTAGCTAAAATATGCGTAGTATCGCCTTGGAGGTAAAATTGCATCGTAGCCGATTTAACTGTGGTAGTTGTTGATAAAAGATGCCCGGCCTCTTTAGCACACGAAGCAATGGCGGCAATACCAAAAAAGGCGAGTATGAGGTAAACAACCAATCTTGCAGTAATATTTCTTTTCATGATACCAAATATAGCAATCAAAAACAACAATTAAAATGGTTAACGTTCTTTGTACGTATATAGTATAGTGCCAGGTTGCAATCTTTTATAAATCATAAACCACACCTTTTTGCGGTAGGGTAACCTTATAGCCATCTGGTTGAAGCGCGGCTGCCAGTGCCTGCATGCTTTCGGTTTCGCCATGTACCAAAAAAACATTCTTAAGTTGTTGTGCATCTTGCTGTTTGATGGTGTTCAACAGGTCATCATGGTCGCCGTGTGCGCTAAACAGGTCCGTTTTTTTGATGGTGGCATATACCGCCAGGTCGCGGTCGCGGATGTGTACGATTGGGTCCCCGCGCAATAGTTTGTAACCCAATGTACCCTTGGCACAATAACCTATAAATAAAATGGTGCAGTAGTAATTCTGTATGTTGTGGTACAAATGGTCCTGTATACGGCCGCCCTCCAGCATTCCGGCTGAGGATATGATGATACAAGGCTCAAAATAATTGGATACCTGCCTGCTTTCGTGCAGGTTTTCAACATAACTTAAATTATCAAACTCAAACTCATCGCCTTTGCGGTTATAAAAATCGTGTGCTTCTTCGTTCAGGAGGCTATGGTATTTCCTGAAGATGCCAGTTGAAGCGGTAGCCATCGGACTGTCAACAAAAACCTTAACCGGCGGCAACAATCCGCTGCTGAAAATCTTATTCAACGAAAACACCAATGCCTGGGTGCGCCCGATGCTGAATGCCGGTATAATCAATCTGCCCGACTCTTTGATACAAGCTGTACTGATCACATCTACCAAAGTTTCCTCTATGGTTTTGTCTTTAGTATGATAACGGCCTCCATAAGTCGATTCTGATACGATATAATCAACTTTGGGCAGTTCCTGCGGGTCATTCAGTACGGGGTAGTTTTTTCGCCCTATATCGCCTGTAAAGGCTATCTTTTTTTCGATGCCCCCGTCATTTATGGTAAATATGGCGGCTGCGGCGCCGAGTAAATGCCCTACCGGAATAAACTCCAGTTCAATATCGCCGTTAATGCGGAACGGGCGGTTAAAGCCAATGGTTATAAATCGTTCTACCGTATCCATTACATGCTTTTGCAGGTAGAGCGGCTGCCGGCCCTGGCCCGGCCTTTTGCGGTTATGCTTGCGCGATTTCTCCTCCTTCCGCATAAATATGTTCACCGAATCGAGCAACAACAGCTCGGTGAGCTCGGCGGTAGGTGGGGTACACAATATCTGCCCGTTAAAACCCATACGTACCAACGTTGGCAAATTGCCTGAGTGGTCGATATGCGCATGTGTAAGCACCACCACATCTATTTCCTCCGGCCTGAACGGGAAATCCTCGTTCAGCATTACATGATGGTCCTTTTCGTAATCAAGCCCGCAATCAACCAGTATTTTGTATTTTCCTATCTCGAGCAGGTGCATGCTCCCGGTAACCTGTTGCGCCGCACCGTGTATGGTCAGTCTCATTCAGTATCTTGTATCCTGTTTTTTGTTGCAATATGATGAAAAAGCCGCTCATATTGAACAATGTTAGCATTTTATGTTGGGCTGCCCAACGGTGCGGTAATTTTAAAGCAGACCATCCAAGAAATTATTGTTCAGTTAAAATCCGCTCATGCCAGGCTTTTTGTGGTCGGCTTTCGGGATAACCAAAAGCCTCGCGGAATATTTTGCGCTCGCAGGTAAAGTTCCACCATTGCTTTTTGCTGCCGGGGTTGTTTGCATAATGCACCACCAGCCTAAACTGGTCTTCAACACAGGGGTCGGTCCAAACACCCATCAGGCGTTCGTGCTCGTTCAACAATTGCGCGCCGTCTTTGTCTTTCAGTTCGGCAATGCTGAAATAACCCATGTCCACCAAATCCTGTGCAAATATCGGCCCTACCGAAGGAATGCTTTGAAACTCAATATGTGCCAAAATACATTTGGCCCGGTGCAGGGTGGTACTCAGTATCATCGCCAATTCGTCGGCAGCGTAATGGGCTAGCTCGCTTATGCGTATGCCCGCGTTTTTGAGCAGTATCTTTTCAGTATCGGTCAGGTCGAGTTTGGGTGTTTTCATGGTATTGCAAATTTGTTAATCAAAATCCCGACAGGGGGGGGGGGGATTTTGTAAGATTATTTTACTTGATATTGTTACTTTAAGCTCGATAAATTATGAAAATCATAATTATCTGGCCCTTACTTAATTCTTTACAATATCGCGAAAACGGAGCGTATATGCAAGCGGCGCAGGTAATTTCTGTATCATATTATTGTGGCATATCATGGTTTAAATGGCTATATTTGGTATAACCAAACATAAACCGCTCTTATGCATTTCACTGCAAAGCGTTTAATTTTCCTGTCTTTTATATTGGCGTACAGCTTTACCCTCCGCGCGCAGGACAAACCCTCGTTCAAACTCTTTTTCGAAAAAGTATACCTCCATACAGATCGTAACCTGTACGCCCAGGGCGATACGCTATGGTTCAAGGCTTATCTTGTAAACGCCCAGAACAACCAGCCTATTGGCACCAGTGGCAATTTGTATGTCGATCTGATTGAGCAGGACTCGGCCAAAATCATCAACTCCGAAATCATCCGCATGGACTTCGGCACAGGTAACGGCGATATTTCATTATCCGATTCCATTCCTTCAGGCAAATACACCCTGCGCGCCTATACCAACTGGATGCGAAACTTTGGCGACAATTTTGTTTTTGAAAAGGAGATAACGATCCTCAATACAACAACCAAAAAAGCGGATACTGTTGCTGCCAGCAATAAATCCGCCAACAAAGCGACTAAAACAAGCGCGGCAAAAGTTCCAGCCATTGTTCATATTCCCGTTGCACGCTTTTACCCCGAAAGTGGTTCATTGATAACCGGCGTCAGTTCCATTGTCGCTGTAAAAACCGAAGACCGTTTTGGCAAAGGTATCCCGGCAAAGGGGGCGGTATTAAGTTCGGCAGGCGATACGGTGGCGCATTTCAGTTGCGATACTTTAGGGATGGGTTTGTTTGTGCTTTTGCCGATGCAGGGGCAAAACTATCACGCCATCATCAATACCAAAAACCAACAAGGCCTGAACGCCGATTTGCCACAACCTTTAACCAAAGGCTTTTCTATCCGGGTAAGCCATTCCGACTCCTTAACCAACGTTATCATTAGTTGCAACGATGCTGAATTTGCCGAAGTAAAAGGTCATAGCTTTGCCTTATCGGGAAAACATGGCGGCAAAACATACTTCAATAAAAATATACAAATAAATGACAGTCAATCGCTTATCAGGATAGACAACAACCTTTTGCCAGACGGCATCACCGCCATCACGCTAACCGACGACCAGAACAAACCCCACTGCGAGCGTTTGGTTTATATCAACCACAAATCCGTACCGCTGACCATCATAACCGACAAAACGGAATATCAATCGAAAGAAAAAGTTACCGTCGACATCAAAACCAACGGCGGCAAAGCCAACATTTCAATGGTCGTTGTGGATGCGGGAATCGTCCCCGTGCAGCCCGAAAACATCCAATCCTACCTCATGCTGCAATCGGAATTGAAAGGTGAGATAGAACAGCCAAACCGCTATTTCGATACCACCAACGTAAACCGCCATAAACAACTCGACATGCTGCTGCTAACCCAGGGCTGGCGTGATTTTATATGGCGGCGATTGGCCGATACGGCTATCAGGATTAGTTATAAGGCGGAAGATGGATTTGATATTGTAGGAAAGGTTCGTCAAAAGTTAGCTGATAAAGCAATGCCGGATCTGAATATCACACTCAATGCTTTCAAAGCCAGAGGGACAAAAATATTTACTAACAAAACAGATTCAATAGGCCATTTTTCTATTAATAACGTTCTATTATATGGCCCGCAGGTAATTAAATTGACCACGAGCAATAATGTGGGGAAAAGGGTTGGCTGGATTACTATCGATTCGCTATTTAAGCCATTATCGGGAATAGTTCCCCATTCGAATAATGTCTTAGACTCTGGCTACTCTTCAAATGAAGTATTTTATAAAAGGCTTGCGGACATAAAAAACGGAAAGATTAAGGGTTCGCGGGTTTTAAAGGAAGTAACCATTAAAGCCGATAAAAGGGTAATGATAGGGGATATTATTGGCGTCCATTTCGGCTATCCGGACGAATTTTTTAACATTGAAAAAAAAGATTACTATTTTGAAACTTTAGATAATTGGTTAGCACATAATTTAAAGAACGCGATAGTTATGGATACCCCCGGAGTGGTGTTTTACGGGGTCGAACATCATCATGTTAGAAACACATACATCGAATCTCCTGGGTACCATAAAGTTTATCCACATTTTGTTATTAACGGGCAAGAAGTTTACACACTAAGCAGGCCCGTTATTACAGACGTTGTTACAGATTATGAATTTGATCATATGATCGATGATATGTATATGCCTTATTTCACCTTACCAATGGACAAGGTAAAACAAGTTGTTTATAAACATTTGATGGGTCCGGGTGGGGAAGATTTCTATATGATTTACTTAACTATCACTGATGATGCGTTCGAAAAACAGGATTTTGGTTTGGTTACAACCCAAGTAAAGGGTTATTATCAATCCCGCATTTTTTACAAACCCCTATACGATAGCCCGAAAGACCAAAGTAAAACCGACCTCCGCACTACCATTCATTGGGAACCAAACATAATCACCGATGCCAACGGCCATGCAACAGTAAACTTTTACAACGCCGACCCCAAAACCAAAGTAAGGATTATTGTAGAAGGCATAAAAGCCACCGGCGGCCCAATAACCGGCACGTCAGTTTATACGGTGAAATAAAAGTAAGCAAAAGTCTCTTCACCCATGAACCAGTGAACTAATGAACCAATGACTACTGCGGGTCAGCAGCAGCCTTATTATCCTTCCCTCCAAAAACCGAGAAGTGTACATAACGTTTCGGGTTGGCTTTCAGGTCGATGAGTAGTTTATTGAGGTTGTTGGTAGCGTCGCTCAGGTTGTTGTAAACCGTTTTATCGTTCAGCATTAAACCTATCGAGCCATCTTTACTGTTCATTTTAGCAATGGTAGCTTGCAGGTCGGCTACTGCCTTGCTGGCGTTGTCGAGCGTTTGTTTGATGTTCGATTTGGCAATATCGTCGCTTATCTTGTTAAAGTTCGCCATCGTACCCGTCAACGATTTGTTGCTGGTTTTCAGGCTCGTTGTAATGTCTTCCACATTGGCCATAATATGGTCAATATGGGCGCTTTGCGCACCTACGAGGGCATCTACCTTTTTGGTTGTACCTTCCAACGACTGCAGCGAGTTGGCAATACTGGTAAAGCTGCGGTCAACATTCTTTTGGAACTTGGGGTTCATAATATTGTTCACCGAAGTTAATATTGAATCCATTTTGGCCACAATGGCTTCAGCCTTTTTTTGTACCGGCTCCAGGCTTTCGGCAATGCCGCCTTTTATATCGGCGCGGAGGGTATCTTTGTCGGGCGCCATTTCTTTGCTGGTGCCCAGTTCAAATACAATGGCTTTGCCGCCCAGCAGGTCAGTACCTTCCAATTTAGCTAAAGTGTTTTTCGGGATATCGTATTTCGAGTCTACTTTCAGTTCGCAAAGTGTGCGCCCGTCGGATAGTAAAGTCATATTCGATACCCGGCCTATCGGGAAACCGTTTACCAATACAGGTTTTGATATGGCAAGCCCGTCAACCGAATTATAAATGGCATAAAACCTGTTCTCGTTCGAAAAAACATCATTGCCCTTTAAAAAGCTATACCCTAAAAGCAGGATAGCTAATGATACAACTGTTAATGCGCCGATTTTGGTTTCGTTAGATATTTTCAAAATGATGTGTGTTTATGGGTTTTGGTGGTGTTTGTTTTGGCTTTTTTCAGTCAAATGGGTTCAATCTCCTTTTTGTAATTGATGATGGCCCGCACAATTGATGCCACAATTTGGTTCTGCCCGTCTTCCGAGTTCAAAAAGTCTTCTTCAGCAGGGTTATCAATAAACCCGGTCTCTATCAATACCGATGGCATGGCAGTATGGCAAAGCACGTGTATGCTTTGCTCTAAAACACCATCGCTTGGCCTGCCGTCGGTTTGTACAAACTCATCGTTTACCAAATTGGCAAACAGGATGCTGTTTTTGCGGTATTTGGCCTTAAAAGCGTTTAGTATAATCATTTGCCCCGGGTCGGTAGGGTCAAAACCCAGGTTGGGACCGCCTTTGGTATCTTTTTCATCAAATAAATTCTCGCGAAGGGCAGCGCCTTCTTCCTTATCGCGGCGAAGAATATACACCAACTCTAAAACGCCTTTGCCCGAATGATCGGGTATGCGTACTTTTTTGCCATGTACAATGTGTATTTTTTCGGGCAAGGCATTACAATGGAGCGATATAAACAGATCGCCCTTTGCTTCGTTGGCAATATCGGCCCTGGCTTGCAGCGATACACCATCGGGAGTAGTACGTGTCATCACTACCCTGACATCCTTTATTTCTTTTTGTATGGCTTTTTGCAATTTAAAGCCTAATGCCAGCGTTACTTGTTCTTCGGTAGAATATGTGCCTTTGGCGCCGGTATGGCCGCCGTGTCCGGGGTCTATTACTATTGTGCGTACACGGAAATTATTAGTAGTATCTTTTTTAACAACAGGGTAATATGCGTAAACATGCGATGCTGATAAACAAAGGATTACCCATAAACAACAAATCAATCTTTTCAATGCCTTATTTTTCATTATTTTTGAACCGCGAATAAACATTTTCTGCAAAAATACTATTCATAATCAATTTTGAAATTTATCCGTCTTTTTTTTATCGTACTACTTCTTCTAAACACCCCTGCGTTTGCCGCATCGTATAACTACGTAAAAACAGGTGGTTATAGTATAGCCCGCGATACCATTGTGCAGCTGGATACTGCTAAAGATAGGAAACTATTAAGACAAAGGCGAAAAAAACCATCAGACGCAAGTAAAATTAAAGCACCGGCCGATACCGGAAAGAACAAAAAACCTGCAGTAAACTCTGAAATAAAGGCACATTCGAGTGATAGTACCTCCGCAGACAATGTTAACCAAATAATCTATTTAAAACACGCGGCGCGTGTCTCGTTCGAAGATATTTCCTTAGACGCGGAGTACATCCGGTTAGATAAAAAGAACCATCTGTTATTTGCCAGCGGGCTGATAGACCCTAAAACCAAAGCTTATATAGGCAGGCCCATATTTAAACAAAAAGGGCAGGACCCAATTATCGCCGACTCGCTTATTTTTAATTATATCACCAAAAAAGGGAAGATATATAACGTTGATTCAAAACAGGATGAAAATTATGTTTCGGGCGGAGTGGCCAAACGTTTGAACGATAAAGAAGTGGCGTACCATAACGTGCTGTTCAGTACCTGTAACAAACCATATCCTAATACCGATTTCGGTATTGTGATTACCAAGGGTATTGCCGAGCAGCACGTCATCATTTCGGGTCCGGCTTATCTGGAAATAGAGGGTGTACCTTTACCGCTGGCCATTCCTTTTGGCTTTTTCCCCAAGCCCGACCAGCGCACCTCGGGTTTTATCCTGCCAACCTTTGGCGAAGACCAGCAACTGGGTTTCTACTTGAAAGGCTTTGGTTACTATTTGGCCTTTAGCGATTACCTCGACATGTTAAACACGGGCACTTATTATTCTAAAGGCTCGTTCGATTTGAATACAACGTCGCATTATCTTAAACGTTATAAATACCAGGGCACATTTTCTTTTAGTTATGGTTCGCATAAATATGGCCTCGAAACCGACCCGGCATCAAAGGATTTTAATATTCAATGGACGCACACTCAGGATCCGGATGCACACCCGGGCACCAATTTTTCGGCATCGGTAAATGCGGGCACCTCTACTTTTTATCAAAATTCGCCTGCGCAAACTAATTATAACTTATTGGCCTTAACGCAAAACAACCTGCATTCCAGTATATCGTATGGGCATACCTTTGCCGGTACGCCGTTCAACTTTACCGCCAACTTATCGCACAGCCAAGACCTTACTGCCAAAACTGTAACCCTCGAACTGCCAACCTTTAGCTTGAACATGACTACCTTAAGTCCGTTTGCTACAAAAGATCAGGTAGGGCCGCAAAAATGGTATGAGCGTATCACCATCGGCTATAGCTTACAAGGTACCAATAAAGTAACCTCTGTACCTGAAAATCTCTTGTTTACAAGCCAAACTTTAAGCAAAAGGTTTCAAAATGGGTTTAACCAGAGCATACCGCTCAGCTTAAGCCTGCCTATACTTAACTATTTCCAGTTTAACTCAAGTGTCAACTATAATGAGGTCGATTATTTCCAGACCATCCGCAAGCATTTTGCACGTGGCAGTGTTTCGGGTATGGATTCGTTGGTTACAGATACTGTGCCGGGCTTCAGAAGGGCAGGTTATTATTCGCTGTCAACAGGTCTTTCTACTAAGGTGTATGCTACCAGGTATTTTAAAAGCGGCGCCTTAAGGGCTATCCGGGCGGTAATGACTCCCTCGGTGAGCTTTCAATACCGTCCGGATTATTCGAATCCCAATACCGGATACTATCAAACAATTGTAAGCAATGCCACCATACCTTATCCTTCCACCTATCAAACATATTCCATATTTGAGCAGGGTGTTTATGGGGGCCCTGGCGGGGGCAAATCTGCCGGGTTGGCCTTTAGTTTAGATAATACCGTTGAAGCGAAGATTAGGGCAAGCAAAAATGATACTTCGCAAACAGAACGTAAGATATCGATTCTGCAAGGCTTGTCGTTCTCCACTTTTTACAATTTTGTAGCCGACTCCATGAAGCTTTCGCCCATTAGCTTTTCGGGCCGCACGGCTTTTTTCCACGATAAGCTAGCCATTAGTTTTGGTGGTACCCTAAATCCTTACGTTAATCAGGTGCGCGACTCGGTAACCAACGGGCAATTGATCCGCTACGCGCATCCTATCAATCGCTATACTTTTCAGGATGGCAAGCTGCCTACATTAACCAACTTTAACCTGTCGACAGGCTTTAACTTCAATTCAACGGCACTACATCAGCCGGCAGGCACCAGCGGTCAGCAACAAGTACCTAATAACACGCTGAACGGAATGACAAAGGAACAAGCTGTCAGGCTGGCTATGCTCAACTCGGATCCAAACGCCTATATCGATTTTAACATACCCTGGAACATCAGCATGAGCTATAGTTTTTCGTATAATAACACAGGCGTGTCTACTTTTATCAGTAATACGCTTAATTTTAGCGGCGATGTCAGTGTTACCCCGGGCTGGAAGATTCAATACACTTCCGGGTACGATATAAAAGCGGCAAGGTTTAGTGCTACCTCGCTTTCGCTATACCGCGATTTACATTGCTGGGACATGTCGTTCCAATGGATACCCTTTGGATATTATAAATTTTATAACGTTACTTTAAAGGTAAAAGCCTCTATCTTACAGGATCTTAAGATCAGTAAACGTAAAGACTACTATAACAACAACTAATATGCTGGCCGAAATTATAACTATTGGTGATGAAATATTGATTGGCCAGATTGTGGATACCAATTCGGCATGGATTGCGCAGCAGCTCAATGCCATAGGTATCCGCGTAAAGCAAATCAGTTCAGTATCCGACGATGCCGCCCACATTGTGAATGCTTTAAACGAGGCGAAGACCCGAGCGGATATTATTTTGATGACCGGGGGCCTTGGCCCCACAAAAGATGATATAACCAAAACCACACTCGCCGCTTATTTTGGCGTCGGATTTGTGCAGGACAAAGACGCGCTGGAGAACGTTAGCCGGATATTCGCACGGTTTAACCGCCCGCTGCTCGAAGTGAATATCAAACAGGCCGATGTACCCGAAAATTGCGAGGTCATCCTCAATAAAAACGGTACGGCACCGGGTATGTGGTTCGACCATGAAGGGAAAGTATATGTTTCGATGCCGGGCGTGCCGCACGAGATGATGTACATGATGGAAGAAACCGTCATCCCAAAACTAAAGAATACCTTTATTTTACCATCAATTGTACACAAAACCATCCTTACGGTAGGCGAAGGCGAATCTTTTTTAGCGGAGAAGATAGCTGATATAGAAAGCGCTTTGCCATCGCATATAAAACTAGCCTATTTGCCCAAGCTGGGTTCGGTTAGGTTACGTTTGAGCGCTTTTGGTCAAAATGAAGCCGCTTTACAAAACGAGGTTGATATTTACGCCACTCAACTGGTAAATCGCATCGGTAAAAACGTAGTAACCGATAAAGACGTACCGATTGAAAAAGCCATATTGGACGAAATGGCTGCTCAAGGGCTTACGCTCAGCGTTGCCGAAAGTTGCACCGGCGGTTATATCTCACACCTGTACACGCAGCATCCGGGTTCATCAAAAGTATTTTTGGGAGGGGCGGTATCATATGCCTACGAATTAAAAGAAAGTATACTCGGTGTAACCAATGAAACCCTTTGGAAATACGGCGCGGTAAGCGAGCAAACCGTTGTGGAAATGGTGGAAGGCGCGCTGCGTAATTTCAAGTCAGATTATGCCATCGCGGTAACCGGCATAGCAGGCCCGGATGGCGGTACCGATGATAAACCGGTGGGTACAGTGTGGATTGCAGTTGCCAACAGTAAAAAAACTTTTGCACATAAGTTTGTTTTTGGTAAAAAGCGCATGCAAAACATTGAGCGTACGGCAATTACAGCCATGGGTATGTTGATAAATTTAATGCGCGAAAACAGGCCCCAAGCCTGATTTTATCCTAAATTTCGGGGGTTGATTACTAATGCGACATTGAATGGCTAAATTTAAACTATTGTTGCCCAGAATGGGGGAGAGCGTTGCCGAAGCTACCATTATAAAATGGAACAAAAACATTGGCGACCTGATTGAAATTGACGACGCGGTAATTGACATAGCCACTGATAAAGTTGATTCAGAAGTACCTTCGCCCGTAAAGGGGAGATTGGTTTTGCAGCTTTGCAAAACAGACGAAGTAGTACAGGTTGGAAGTGTGCTGGGCATTATTGAAACCGAAGAAGCCACAGCTTTCACTCCCGAACAAACCAAAGCTATTGAAACCTATACGCCATTTAAAAACGACGAATCTGTAACTGAAGCGGTTATTATACCCGAAACCGAGCAAATAATAGAGGAAGAGATACTTTCGGAAGAGACGGACGAGGATGACGATAACGCGGCCATATTGACCGATATCAACGAAAACGGACACGATGAGGAAATTTTGCCGGATGTTGCGCCTGAAAGCATACCGGGTGTTGAACAACTAAATAACTTGCCGAAACCTGAGGTTCAGAACTTCGGTTCGCGGTTTTACTCGCCTTTGGTGCGTAATATTGCCCATACCGAAGGGATAACCGGTGCAGAACTGGATACTATTCCCGGAACAGGCGCCGATGGCCGCCTGACTAAAGACGATATTTTACTGTATCTGCAAAACCGCAGCAAAGCAGCAGCTAAACCTGCCGCAACTGTAGTTCCGCCAACTACGCCGGTTTCGTCATCCGCTGCGCCATCGCCAAGGCCATCCGAAGCGCTTGAACAGCCAAAGTTTGTTGCACCCATTGCACCACCACCGGTGGTGCCTAAAGTAGAAACGCCAATAGCGTCTACTTTGACCCCGCCGCCTGTTTCGCCATTGCCACCGCCGATTGTGCCGCAGCAACCCAAACCGGTTGCCGCAGCTGCACCGGCACCACAGCCGGAGCCGCCAAAAGCTGCACCTGCCGCATCGACATCCGAACAACCCAAAACTTCTACGCCACCGCCTGTTGCTAAATCAACCGGTGGAAGCGACGAGATCATCGAGATGGACCGTATGCGCCGCCTTATAGCCGACCATATGGTGGCCAGCGTACATACTTCCCCACACGTTACCTCGTTTGTGGAAGCTGATGTAACCAATTTGGTTATATGGCGCGAAAAGATAAAGACCGCCTTCGAAAAACGTGAGGGGACCAAAATCACCTTTATGCCGATATTTATAGAAGCTGTAGCTAAAGCCATAAAGGATTACCCCATGATCAATGTATCAGTTAACGGTACGCAGATCATCAAAAAGAAAGATATCAACATCGGTATGGCAGCTGCCTTGCCAAGTGGTAACCTTATTGTGCCCGTTATCCGCAAAGCCGACGAGCTGAACCTAATTGGCCTGAGCCATGCTGTTAATGATTTGGCCAACCGTGCACGTACCAGCAAACTGGTGCCCGACGAGATACGTGAAGGTACTTTCACTATTACCAATGTTGGTTCGTTTGGTAACGATATGGGCACGCCCATCATCAACCAGCCGCAGGTGGCCATATTGGCCGTAGGCGCCATTAAAAAGAAACCAGCCGTTATCGAAACGGAAACCGGCGATGCCATTGCCATCAGGCACATGATGTTTCTGTCCTTATCGTACGACCATAGGGTTGTGGATGGCGCACTCGGTGGCTCATTTATCCGCCGCGTAGCCGATTATTTGGAAAAATGGGATTTGGATAGGGAAGTGTAGAATTGATGTAAGAGGGCAGATTTAAGATGTTTCATTTCATCTCAATCCGCTATAATAAAACTTGCATGAGTAATTATGTTGTCTTTATCAACATTTATCCTCATAAATGAACCGATGTGGGTTATGCGTGGTTGTTCCATTTTTTTTACGGCCGCGGCCGATGTGTCAAGATTAGGGTATTTAGATTTTAGGGATTTTAATAGCTCTGAGTCTACCTTTAGTTTAGGGCTATATTTACAATCTATGTTATACTCATAAATAGCACCGACAGTTGTTTTTATTGTATCAATCGGCATCCCCAACTTATCAGTAAGATAATCCATTTTAACACCTATCATCAATCGTTTATTCTTTGAAAGGGTATCTGCAAGTTTTTGCCTCAAACGCAAACAACCTGTTGAATCGGACTTCCATTCGGTACAAAATTTGGGGCTAATAAAAGGCAAACAATCTTCCTCTTTATGATGACAAGCGACGAAGATAAATCCCAATAATAACATTAAACTCGTTGTCCTTTTCATAATTTCCAAGATTACTTAGGCGCAATAATCTCCTCTACAAACCTATCTGTTCGGCTGAAAGCGTAGCCTGCTTTCCAACCCCAACGAATAAACTCATCTATCCGCGCAACAAACGCGTCACCGGTATTTTTGGTAACATAGCCCGGGAAGCCATATTTTTCGGGCTGATCAATATTCATAAACTCCCAGGGGTGGAAGTACAGGTTTACGTAGCCATCTTTTTTGATGGTGATTTTGCTCAACCATTTTAGTGTTCGCAAGGGCAGGTTGTGGAAACTCAACCAAAACAAGGGGAAACGTACCACCGGTGATACGGAGGATGGCATTTGCAACACACCATCCTGAAAAAACCATTTACGCGGTTTGCCCAAATTATTGTATCGTCCCGGCAAATACGTCGGGTTTATGGATGAGTTGTACACATATCCCGCCTTTTTTATCTCTTTCTCGTCAACCGGCATCATACGTGCCATTCGGTAGCCCTGTACGGTTTGCCCGGATATTTGCTCCAGCGCGTCTTTCGATTGTTTGAGATGTTCGGGCTTAAAATCGGAATGGTAATAGCCATGCGATGCTATTTCGTGCCCTTCGCTTACTATTTGGCGGATAATTTCGGGCTTGTTATTGGCATAATTGGCTGTGCAGTAAAAAGTAGCTTTTACATCATACTTGCGGAGAACATCCAGTATCTTTAATGTTCCTTCGGTAGACACGCGGAGCTGCTCATCAAAACTGATGGTTTTGCCATACTCAAAGGGCATGTCAAACTCTTCGATATCAAAGCTTAGTAGGATCATCCTTTAAATTTGTTGAACGTATGATATAATTGGGCCTTTGTTTGGCCTGCATAAACAGTTTACCCAGATAGGTACCAATGATGCCAAGCACCATCAGATGCATCCCGCCAAAAAAAGCCACCGTGGCTAAAAGTGATGCCCAGCCCTGAACCTCGTATTGTGGACGAAAGAAATAGCTATACAAAATGTATGGTATATAAAGCAGCGACGCGAACGAGAAAAATACACCTATACCGGTGGCCATATACAATGGCCGCACGCTAAATGCCGTAATGCCCTCAATTGCAAACCGGAACATCTTTTTAATGGTGTATTTGCTCTTACCCGAAAAGCGGGCATCGGCCTGGTAATGTATGGCGTATTGTTTAAAGCCCAGCCACTTGATAAGGCCGCGCATAAACAAGCCGTTCTCATTCAATTGTACCAATACGTTGGCCACCTTGCGGTCAATCAAACGGAAATCGGCAGTGCCCTTTTCCAGCTTGGTTTCCGACAGCGAATTGATCATGCTGTAAAACAGGTCGCTGGTTTTGGTTTTGAATATAGTGGTATCGTCCTGGTATTCGCGGCAGCTGTATACCACGTCATAGCCTTCTTCCCATTTTTCGGTAAATTGAGGGATCAGTTCCGGCGGGTGCTGCATATCGCCATCCATACTGACGATGGCATCGCCTGTAGCAAAATCATACCCGGCCTTTAACGCGTTTTGGTGTCCAAAATTCCGCGAAAGCTCCAGATAGAACAGGTTATGGTCCAACTTGCCAAGGCCTTTCAGTTTTTCAAGCGTGCCATCCGAACTGCCGTCATCAATAAAAATAACCTCATAAGTATAAGGCAGTTTTTTTAAAACAGCTAATAAGCGCGCGGCCAGTTCCTCAATATTGCCTTCCTCGTTAAAGGACGGTATCACAACCGATAGTTTCTTCTTCATGATGCTGTAGCCAATATCGGGGTTTCTTCCTTATTAAAATCCCTTGTCCAGGTTTCGTAAATTATCTTTAGCCATACCACAAACACAGGTAAAGCTTTTAATCCATATTTTTTGGTAACCTGTTCACTCAAATACCGTGGGAACAGGTCCGACGGGGAGAAGCTGGTGATAACCAAAGCAAAAATGATCAAAAAAATCTCAAAATTAGTAACCGGCCGGTCTAAGTTCATATACCAGATGGCCACACCCATAAAAGCGATGATATAAGTTGGCGATTCGGAGCTGCTGCTGAAAATGATGGGGAATATGAGTGTTGAAGCCAATATCAATAACTGAAACTTAATGCTTTTAAAGTTACCGATGCGTATGTACGATGAAAAGAACACGATAACACCCGGGATAAGAACAGTAATATCCGACAATCGGATATCAAATATCCGCCTGATCATGCCCTTAACCCCAATGTCCTGCATCCGCGATGCGTTGTTCTCAATGTCCTTTGCGGCGAGGCTATGGTACCAGTCGTAGTATGATTGTATCACAAAATGCGGGGTAGATACCAGCATGGTCAAGCCCATCAACACAACCGACCAGAACACCAGCCCCCATATCAGTTTCCATTTATGATCGGAAAAGAAGAAGAACGCCAGGCCCACAATGCCGTACAGCTTAATATAGGTACCTATAATAATCATCAGCGCCGCCCAAAAATCCTTTTCCCTGCGGATAAAAATAAAGCTGAACAGGATGAGCGCCGTTATAAAAGGATTAACCTGTACACTAAACGATGATGTCATCAGTTCGTGGGCGCAGATGAGCAGGATGAGCAGTTGTTTTTTAGGATCCAATGGCAGCATGGTAACCGCCTTGTACAACATAAAAGTATTAAATATGCTCCACAGCATTACACCGATATAGTCTGGAAAAACAGAGAATGGCGCGATGATCAAACCAAAAAACGGCCCGTAATGGTGGCAGTCTTCAAACAGCGCCGGGTAGTGCAGGTAAATGTTTTTTTGTTGGATAAGGTGCAGCCACGACCATTTGTACAACAGGTAATTGTTAATACCATGTGTTAACACCTGTTTAAAAGCGGCTAGGGTTGCCAAACCAAACCATAAGCCCAAAACAACATATTTATTGGTAAAAAAAGCCTTAATTTTTTGCATTCAAATGGATCAGGGTAGCTTAACATTGCATGTATGCGTTTACACAGGGGGGGGGGTAAATATGGGTGTTTTTTAATATTTTACACCCGCTCCCCCAAGTTTTGCAACATGCTTTCCGCTGAAACAAAAATACGGATTTTTACCCAAATTATGAGGTATGCACACTTACCTATTAAAGCATGATGCCATCACCTAATCCGCGTTGGCCCTGAACATCAAAGCCCCAACGGTTAAATTGGTGCGGCTGTCTATCAAAATAGCACCGCCATTGGCTTTGTTGTCCTGATAAAGGTCGAAGGCCAAAGGCTCGGCGGTTTTGATGACAATGCGGCCTATATCGTTCAAATTAAAGCTATCGGCAGGAACTTTTTCGAGGGTGTTGATGTTGACCTTGTGCAGCACATCGCTGATCTTGCAGCGGGTGGTTTTGCTGTTGTGTTGTATAAGGTAGGTTAGCGAGGTATCCATCGGCTTGGTGTCCATCCAGCATAAGTCGGCTTCTATGAGTTGAGATACAATAGGTAAGTGATTGGCATTCACTAAAATATCGCCACGGCTAATGTCTATCTCGTCCTGCAAATGCAAGGTTACCGACATACCTGCCAAGGCTTCTTCAGGCTCTTTATCAAAAAACTCCACCTTGCTGATGGTAGAACTAAAACAAGAGGGCAACACGGTAACGCGGTCGTTTACCTTAAACGAGCCGCTGACAACACGACCTGCATAACCACGGTAATCGTGCAATTCGTCGGTTTGCGGGCGGATGATCCATTGTACCGGCATACGGGCATGGTCAGTACTGTCGTCAATTGCCACCGGCACAGTTTCCAAATGATCCAACAGGCTTTTGCCTTTGTACCATAGCATGTTCAGCGACTCGTGCACAATGTTATCGCCTTTTAAAGCACTAACAGGTATATAGGTTACTTCGTTCAGGTTAAGCTTAGCAGCCATGGCCTGGTAAGCTTTAACGATGTTGTTGAATACTTCTTCGCTGTAATCCACCATGTCCATCTTGTTTACGGCAACCACTACGTGCTGTAAGGCAAGCAATGATACTAAATAGGAATGGCGTATGGTTTGCTCAATAACGCCTTTGCGGGCATCAACGAGGATGATAGCCAAATCGGCGTTGGATGCACCGGTAACCATGTTACGGGTGTATTGGATATGCCCAGGCGTATCGGCAATAATGAATTTGCGCTTTTCGGTCTGAAAGTATTTGTAGGCCACATCGATGGTGATACCTTGCTCACGTTCGGCCTTGAGGCCATCGGTCAAAATAGCCAGGTCAATCGTACCATCGTCGTTTTTACGGTTGGATGCTTGCAAAGCTTCCAGTTGATCCTGTAATATCGATTCGCTATCGTACAATAAACGCCCGATGAGGGTACTTTTACCATCATCAACACTGCCTGCCGTTAAAAATTTAAGTATATCCATTTGTTTTTATGTAAGATGGAAGACGTAAGACGGAAGAGGGGTTTTACATTTTCCACCTTCCATTTTACATCTTACATCAAAAGTAACCGCCTTTTTTCCTGTCTTCCATTGCTGCTTCCGACACCTTATCGTCCATACGGGCACCGCGTTCGCTTATTTTGGATGCGCTGATTTCGTCGATGATATCGTCAATCTCAAAAGCGTCGGATGCTACGGCCGCTGTACACGTCATATCGCCAACGGTACGGAAACGCACATTACGGCGTTCAATAACGTCATCCTTATCCATATTAAGCGCTGGGTTAGCTGCCATCAATTGCCCGTTACGGGTAATTACATCGCGCTGGTGCGCGAAGTAAATAGATGGCAAGGGGATATTCTCGCGACGGATATAGTTCCAAACGTCCAGTTCGGTCCAATTGCTTATGGGGAATACCCTTACATTTTCGCCTTTGTGTATCTTGCCATTGTACAAGTTCCATAACTCGGGGCGCTGGCGTTTTGGGTCCCACTGGCCAAACTCATCGCGTACCGAAAATATACGCTCTTTAGCTCTTGCCTTTTCTTCATCGCGGCGCGCACCGCCAATACAGGCGTCGAATTTATATTTTTCGATGGTATTCAGTAGGGTAACGGTTTGCAACGCATTGCGACTGGCGTTTTTGCCTTTTTGTTCTATCACGCGCCCTGCATCAATATCATCCTGTACATAACCTACAATCAGCTTTTCGCCGATACGCTCAATCATCTCATCACGATAGGTGATGGTCTCTCCAAAATTATGTCCGGTATCGATGTGCACCAACGGGAATGGGAATTTACCAGGGCGGAAAGCCTTCTCAGCCAAACGCACCAGGGTAATCGAATCTTTACCACCCGAGAACAACAAGGCCGGTTTTTCAAACTGCCCTGCAACCTCGCGCAAAATGTATATCGCTTCGGCCTCCAGGTCGTCTAAATAGTTTAGTTTATTTCTACTCATTTTTGTTCGGTACTTACTTCATGCAAACCACACTCTTTCTTCGACTGATCTTCCCACCACCAACGGCCGGCACGGAAATCTTCGCCTTCGGCAACGGCGCGTGTACAAGGCGCACAGCCAATGCTGGGGAATCCTTTATCATGAAGCGGATTATACGGTATATTGTATTGTTTTATGTATGCTTTAACTTCGTCTAAGGTCCAGTTGTAAATCGGGTGGAACTTGATGAGTCGGTGTATCTCGTCCCATTCCAAATCGCTCATACCCTGCCTGTTGGCCGATTGTTCGGCGCGGATGCCGGTTACCCAAACATCGTTCCCGGCAAGGGCACGGTTCAATGGCTCGACCTTACGGATGCTGCAACATTCCTTGCGGTTCTCTACCGATTCATAAAAGCTGCTTGGCCCTTTGGTGCTTACCATACGTTCCACAGCTTCAGTATTGGGATAGTAGGCGTGGATATTTTCTCCATAACGCTCTAAAGTGCGCCCCCAGGTATAATAAGTTTCGGGGAAAAGGCGGCCGGTCTCTAAAGTAAAAACCTTAATGGGCAGCTTGTTGGCAAAAATCATGTGGCTAATTACCTGGTCTTCCCAGCCAAAACTGGTAGAAAAAACGATTTTTCCGGGGAAAAGGTCAGCCAATAATGCCAATGCCTCCACCGGATCGAGGCCGGCAATCTGCGCGCTTATTTTATTTATCGAACTTTCCATGTCTTACAACACTTTCACAACAAACTTCTCGATGCTGTAAATACTGATCAAAATTACGATAACCCCAACAGATACCATAATGGCTTTGGTAGATATTTTATTGGATACCCTTGCGGCGATAGGCGATGCCAAGGCGCTGCCGATAACGAGGCCGAATACTGCTTCCCATTTTGAATGAGAATTGGCCAACATAGTGATGAAAGTTATCGAGCTGATTAACGCGATAAAAAAGCGCGAAAGCTTAACAGTTCCCAACGAAAATCTTGGACTACGACCACCCGCAATTAACGATGATAATACGATAGAACCCCAGCCACCGCCACCAACGGCATCGATAAAACCACCGCCAAACCCTAAGAAGGCAATGCGTTTAATTTTACCAGCAGCTTTTTTGTATTTGGGTTTAAAAGCTTTTGACAGGATAACCCAACCTAATATCAGGGTGTACAATGATACTACCGGTTTTGTATACATGCTGTAATGCTCCAGCGACGACAGAAGAAAAGCACCTAAGCCTGCACCAACGGCGCCGGGCACCAACAACAGCCAAAACAGGCGCCAGTTGATATTGCCCATGCGATAGTGCATCCAGCCGGCAATACCGTTGCTCATTATTTCGGAAATATGCACGCCCATGCTGGCAACAGCGGGAGGGATGCCCATGCTTAACGAGAAGGTAGTTGATGTTACACCGTACGACATACCGATGGCGCCATCAATCATGGCGAAGACAAAGCCTGCCCCTAAAAAGTAGTAGAATATCGGCTGTATGTTTTGTAAGTAGCTTTGAAAACCGGGGTCTTTTAACCAAAACGCGTAAATAACAATGGCTAACGATGCCACGATGGAGCACCACAATATCCATTTAAAATTTTTTCCTTCGGTAACGGTTTCTTCGGCCTGCTGTTCTTCAACGGGCTCTACCAATATCGATGTAAGTTCGTTCAGTCGTTGCACTTTGAATGCGAAATCGCCTTTCAGCGTGTCGCGCAACTGGCTCATTTGTTGAAGCGTTGTATCCAACTCTTCGGGTATACTTTCGTTTAACACTTGTTTTAGTCTTTTGGCAATGGTTGGCGATTTGCCGTTTGTAGATATGGCCACTTTGAGGTCGCCTTTTTGTACGATGGAACCTAAATAAAAATCGCAAAGCGATGGTTTATCGGCCACGTTGATCAGTAAATTATGTTGTTTGGCTAATTGCCTGATATAGGTGTTTAGCGAATCGTTACCGGTGGCAACCACTACAAGGTTCACACCTTTCAGGTCGTCTTCAGCAAAAGATTTTTGCAATACAGTAACCTTCGGAAATTTCGCGGAAAGCTCATTAACTTCTTCCGATACCTGCTCGGCAACAATGGTGACCTTGGCTTCAGTACTGTTGCCAAGTATCGCGGTCAGTTTTTCGAGACCGATAGGCCCTGCGCCAACCAACAAGGTATGCAGCTCGTTCAATTTCAAAAATACAGGGAATAGCTGGTTACCATCCGGTTTTTTATCCGGAGCCAATGTAGGTGCATTGTTTTTTGGTAACGTGCTCATGGGTATTTATGGGTATTTTATAATTGAATCAAAGCCTCGCGCTTGTCTTTAACGGTTTGCAGGAACACTTTGGCTTGTAGCAGGTAGTGTGTTGCAAAAGCTTCAGTCGGTTCGTTTTTATTGATTTGTAAAATCAGTTCATCAAATGTACCATCCAGTTCAATTTCTCCGGTTGTTACGTAATTGGTATCAAACTCGCGGATGATCCCTGCCTGTGTGGAACTGTTAATGCCCTTATCCAACAACAAAGCTTTAGCCGCGCTGATAAAGGTGCTATAGGCATGGTAAATGGCGTCGGCGTAAGCTTTTCTTTCAAAGGCTTGTTGTGCCCAGCCAAATTTTTCTTCTGCCTCAAACAATAGAGTTGCAATCAGGTCTATCACCACACCGGCACATTCGCCAACACCAATGGCGGTTTCAAATGTCTCTTCGTGGCCCCAATCAACAAATTCTTCATCTTTCAGGTTGGTCAGATCGGCGAGGGGTTTTAGCATCTGGTAAAAATAGTCTTTGCCTTGCCTGTCGTAGTATGATAAGAATGTTTCCCCCTCGTTGGTATTGGCCTGGTAGTCGTTCAATACGGTCCTCAACACATCTGTAGCGCGCTTAGCGGGTACTTTTATTACCTTATCGGCGGCGCGGCCAAGGCCATCGCCAACAATACCACCACCCAACAATACCTGCATTGATGGCAGTACTTTGCCCATGGCCTTTAACGAGCTGCCATGAAAGCCGATATGCGCCAGGCCATGCTGTCCGCAGGAGTTCATGCAGCCGCTTATTTTTATTTTGATTTCGCGGTTGTAAACCAGGTCTTCGTATTCGTTGTAGATGAGGTCTTCCAATACGCGCGCAAATGTCATGCTGTTGGATATGCCGAGGTTACAGGTATCCGTACCGGGGCAGGTGGTTATATCGGCAACGCTATCGAAACCGGGTTTTGCCAGCCCTAATTCGTCCAATTTGTTATACAGATGCGGCAAGGCTTCTTTGCGCACAAACTTTAACAATAAGCCCTGGTTTATGGTGATGCGTATCTCATCGGCCACATATGGGCTGATGGCCTCAACTAATTTGCGTGCCTGGTCTGTAGGGATATCGCCAACCTCAACTTTAATATATACGCCGTAAAAGCCTTTTTGCTTTTGCTCAAAAACGTTGGTGGCTAACCAATGCTTATAATGTGTTGGCTTGCTTATTTCTGCTTCAGGATAGTTGGTGTTTTCGGGTAAAGCAGGTTGCGGAACGGTATTCCTATCGATAACAAAACTTTTCGATTTGATGGCTACGCGTTCTTCTTCAACCAAACGTAAAACTTCGCCGAGACCTAATTTCTGGATCAGGAACTTCATGCGAGCCTTGTTGCGGTTGTTGCGTTCGCCATAACGGTCGAACACGCGGATAACGGTTTCGGTATAAGGTATCAGTTGGTCTTCGGGTAAAAACTCGTGCACCACATGCGCCAATACCGGCTGTGCGCCTAAGCCGCCGCCTAATAGCACTTTAAAACCGCGTTTTTCTTCACCGTTTTCTGTTCTTACTTTCGGGATAAAACCCAAATCGTGGATAAAAGAAAATGCCGTATCCCTTTCGCTCGATGAGAACGCTATTTTGAATTTACGGCCCATTTCCTGACAAATAGGGTTGCGCAAAAAGTACTCGAAAGTGGCTTGTGCGTATGGCGAAACATCAAATGGTTCGTCCGGGTCGATACCGGCATTGGGGGAGGAGGTTACGTTCCTTACGGTATTTCCGCAAGCTTCGCGTAAGGTAATATCGTCCTGCTCCAATTTGGCCCAAAGTTCGGGTGTGCGGCCGAGGCTTACGTAATGTATTTGTATGTCTTGACGGGTAGTTAAATGCAGGTTGCGACTGGCGTATTCATCGGATATATCGGCAATCTTTAACAATTGTTTAAAAGTAACCTTACCGAACGGTAATTTGATGCGGACCATTTGCACGCCTTGCTGGCGTTGCCCGTAAACGCCGCGGGCCAGGCGCAGGCTCCTGAACTTTTCATCATGTATTTCGCCGTCGCGAAACATGCGTATCTTTTTTTCAAGGTCAATAATGTCCTGTTCAACTATCGGGTCCTCTAACTCGGTCCTGAAACTCTGCATATTGTTGTATTGATGCTTATCTAAAAAAAATCCCCTTCGAGTGCGTTCTGAAGGGGCGTTTGTAATATTTCTCTGTCTAACTCCGCCTTGCCGCAAAAATACCGCTATTGAACTACAAATTATGTAATGATCGCGTTATATTTTGTTTTCGCGCTACAAATATATATAAAGCATATAGAAATGATAGTCTTTATTCAAAAAATTTCACTCTTCTGACTTTTGCCTGTTAGTTTAGGCGTCGGCTATTAAGTTCATTTCGCGGCTGATGATATCGGCAATGCTGGTTTCGCTCAATATGTGCAGGGTGGCGTCGCGCACATCAATAAACACGCTGCGGATGCCGCAGGTCCCTTCGGCTTTACATTCTTCGCATTTGTGATAAAAGTTGAGGCTGGCGCAAGGTACCATGGCAATGGGGCCATCGGTTATTCGCATAATTTGCACCAGGAAAATATCCTTAGGGTCTTTATTGAGGCTATAACCACCGCCGGCACCCTTTTTACTGTAAAGATAGCCGGCATTACGCAGGTCTAACAATATCTGTTCAAGGAACTTTTTTGGGATTTTTTCCTGTTCTGCAATTTTTGAGATCTGTACCGGTGGATTTCCGGCATTTTTGCCCAGGCTAACCAAAGCTTTAATTGCATATTTCGTCTTTTTAGAAAGCATATATCGAAAAACGTAAGAATTATGATATAAAGAAAGTCAAATTATTGGTCTTCGCAAAATTTAAAAACAAAATATGGATATACTATACCTGAATTGTCGTTAAAATTAACAAAAATCCTAAATTTTTCTTTTATAACGCCTCAAAAGCAAAATTGGTTGGCTCGTTGCAATAAAAAAACTGAAATTATAAAAATTATGGCCAAATAAAACGAGGTGTGCGGTGGCGTTCTTACAATGATGCCCTTAGTGTAAGGTAAAAAGGCGTCTCGATATGGTCTGTCAGGTTGTTCAGTATGAGTTCTGCTGTTTTGCGCCCCATATCTTCAAAATCCGACGAAATGGTGGTCAAACCATCGAGGATTATTTTCTTAAGCGGGGTTTCATTATAGGATATCACGCCGACATCTTTCCCCACTTTCAATTTGGTCGAAATGATGCGTTCTATCAGCGTAACCAGGTCGCTTTCCATCAGGTTGATATATGCCTCACCTGTCCCTATCTCTTCAGCTTCGATGTGGTGTACTACCTTACAATTAAATGCATACTGGTGGCAAAAATTATAGTATCCTTTTAAAATTTCGCCCGGGTAATAAGAGTTTTCAGGGAAAATGATTTTGATGGTATGGTATTTACTCAATTGCTCCAGGCCTTGTTCCAGGGCGTGATAAATATCGTGTTCAAAATTTTCGTAAACCGCAGCAAAATTGCCTTCCACCCCGGGTATCAGTTTGTCCAATAGTATGAGCTTTTCTTTCGGGATGGTATTGATGATTTCGTGCGCCTTTTCGCCCCCTTCAACAAAGTGGGGGATAATTACATAATGCGTATAATCGTCGCTTTTGTTTTGGAGCAGTTTTTTAAAAAGGGTGTAGTCGTTGTTATATATATAGAGGTCAACAGCTGCCATCTCACCCAGCGACTCGACAATGGAATCGTAAATGAGTTTTTTGTGATAGCTTAACTTGTTGAATAGCAGGAAAACTTTGAGTTTATGACTCCTGTCGGTACTTTTAACATAATAGCCCTTACCGGGGACAGAACCCAACAGGCCTATCTTTTTAAGGTACTTATAGGCTTTTTCGGCCGTATCGCGCGATATCTCGAAATTATAGCTTAGCTCGTTTATGGATGGTAAAATATCGTTCTTGCTAATCTTGCCATCGGATATGCCGGTAATGATGGAATTTGCCAACTGCAGGTACTTTGGTGTCGACGAATAGTAGTCAATAAAAATACATTCAAAAATTGGGGGCTGTTTCATCGAATACCTGTGCGTTATTAAATTAAAACTACTATCATTTCACTTCCTGTCAACAATGTTGACTTGCAAAATTATCACTAATATTTGCCATAACCCAGAAGAAAATATAGTTTTCGGATGTTTTTTTAAGCATTGCAAGCAATATTTTACACACAAAAACTAGGGCTCACGATAGTTTGCGCTATAATTGCAGCTGCAATTATAATGAATAAGGAGTAATAAACGAAGCTTGGTTAAATAAGGCTTATTTTTTGTCCG
Organism: uncultured Mucilaginibacter sp.; assembly: GCF_903893715.1. Taxonomy (GTDB): domain Bacteria; phylum Bacteroidota; class Bacteroidia; order Sphingobacteriales; family Sphingobacteriaceae; genus Mucilaginibacter. Next base: position 23,428 of record NZ_CAITNG010000129.1, on the reverse strand, counting down.
ATTTAGTAATTAAATTTAACCAAAGGTTAAAAATGTATAAAAACATGACAGTCCATGACGGCTATATTACAGGCCTTTTCTACTTTTAGTTCCTCTTTGTAACCAGTTATAAACAATAAAATAAATGCAAGTAATTTTTGGTGTTATTTTCCATTTTTTTGGCGGCTTCGCCTCGGGTAGTTTTTATTTACCATACAAAAAAGTTAAAGGTTGGGCCTGGGAAAGCTTTTGGATAGTAGGCGGTATATTTTCGTGGCTCATCGTTCCGCCATTGGCAGCTTATTTAACCATTCCTGCTTTTGCTGATATTATAAAAGCAACCGATGGGAAAATTATATTGCTCACCTATTTCTTTGGCCTTTTATGGGGAATAGGCGGCTTGACATACGGATTGGGCGTGCGGTATTTGGGCGTGTCGTTAGGCAGCACTATTATACTGGGCCTTTGCTCGGTATTTGGCGCGTTGGTGCCGGCTGTTTTCTATCAATTTTCACCTCAAAACGGTAAGGACAGCATCGGTATGATGCTATCTTCGGAATGGGGGCATTATGTATTGATAGGCATACTGATATGTGTTGTCGGTATTATTGTATGCGGCAGGGCCGGTACACTAAAAGAGCGCGATTTGGCTAAAGATGGCGCCGCTGCTAACGAGAACAAAGACTACCGTTTTGGTATGGGTATTTTTGTGGCCATCGTATCGGGCGTTTTAAGTGCTTGTTTTAATTTTGGACAAGAGGCAGGCAAGGCCATGGCCGATGATGCCAACCATTTATGGCAGGTGGCACACCATACTACCGATAGTTTTCTGTTCCAAAACAACGTAATCTACGTGGTAATACTGTGGGGCGGTTTAACCACCAATTTTATTTGGTGCATGATACTGAACAGTCGCAATAAAACTTTTAGCAACTATACCGACAAAAAAACACCCTTATTAAAAAACTATATCTTCTCGGCCTTAGCCGGCACAACCTGGTTCCTGCAATTCTTTTTTTACGGCATGGGTGCCAGTAAATTAGGAAATGGCGCCAGTTCGTGGATATTGCACATGGCTTTCATTATCCTGATTGCCAATATGTGGGGCATCGTTTTAAAAGAATGGAAGGGTGTAAGCAAAAAAGCCCTTACCACATTAATAGCAGGGATAATTGTTATTATCCTTTCAATTTTAATGGTAGGCCGTGGCAATTACATTCACGACCAGCTGAAAGACGCGCCAAAAACAGCGCAACTGCAATCAAACAAATAAGCAAAAACAAAAAATCATCACATAAGCTATTAACAACACACAAAAATGTCTACTACAAAACAATTCAAACACGTGAGCTATTTATGGGACGACGCGGAGGCCGCTAAACTGGCCGGCGACGAAGTGGCCCTTTTGATATATCGGTCAAATCTGTTGGGTGCCGATTTGCGCCTGACCAACTACGGTGGCGGAAATACATCCTGCAAGGCCATGGCCAAAGACCCGTTGACGGGTAAAGATACCGAAGTAATGTGGGTTAAAGGTTCGGGCGGCGATTTAGGTACGCTAAAAGCCAGCGGCCTTGCAGCACTTTACGTTGACCGCCTGCGCAGCCTCAAAAACATCTATCGCGGTGTGGAGCACGAAGATGAAATGGTGGAACTTTTCAATCACTGCATTTTTGACCTATCATCAAAAGCGCCGTCCATTGATACGCCGTTGCATGGTTTCTTGCCATTCGCGCACATCGACCACCTGCACCCTGATGCGGCTATAGCTATCGCGGCAGCAAAGGATGGCAAAAAAATCACCAAAGAACTATTTAACGGCCAGATAGGCTGGGTGGAATGGAAAAAACCCGGATTTGAATTAGGCCTGCAATTAAAGGCTTGTTTAGATGAGAACCCAGGCATCCGCGGTATCATGTTAGGTTCGCACGGTTTGTTTACCTGGGGCGATACCGCTTACGAAAGCTATATCAACACCTTAGAAGTAATTGAAAAATGCGCCGAATACCTTGAAGCTAACTATGGCAAAAAAGGCCCTGTTTTTGGCGGTCAGAAAGTAACCAGCTTAGCTGAAGCCGACCGTAAAAAACAAGCGGCAGCAATCGCGCCGATACTGCGCGGTTTTACATCAAGCCAGCGCAATATGATCGGGCATTTTACCGATGACCCGCGTGTATTGGAGTTTATCAACTCGAACGACCTGGACCGTTTGGCGCCATTGGGTACCAGTTGCCCCGACCACTTTTTGAGGACCAAAATCAGCCCATTGGTGTTGGATTTGAAACCAAACGAAGATTTATCGGACGTACAAGCAATAAAAGACCGTTTAGCCCCTGCTTTTGAGGCTTACCGAAAAATGTACACTGAGTACTACGAAACCTGTAAACATCCGAACAGCCCTGCTATACGCGATACCAACCCGGTAATCATATTGTACCCGGGCGTAGGCTTGTTCTCGTTCTCTAAAGATAAACAAACCACCCGTGTAGCAGCCGAGTTTTATACCAACGCTATCAATGTAATGAAAGGCGCCGAAGCCATTTCGGAATATACTTCTTTGCCACGTCAGGAAGCTTTTAACATAGAGTACTGGTTGCTGGAAGAAGCGAAACTTTCGCGTATGCCTAAGCCTAAAGCATTATCGGGCCGTATTGCCTTAATTACCGGCAGCGCGGGCGGTATTGGCAAGGCCATTGCCAAGAAATTTGTTGAAGAAGGCGCGGTAGTTATCCTGAACGATATGAACGCTGAGCGTTTAGAAAGCGCCGGCGAAGAGTTCAAAAAGCTCTATGGTAAAGATTCATACGCTACCGCTGTAATGGACGTAACCAAAGAAGATCAGATTTTGGCTGCTATGGAAACAGCAGCTTTGGCTTTTGGCGGTGTAGACCTCATTGTGAACAATGCGGGCTTATCCATATCAAAAACCATTGGCGACCATACTGAAAAAGACTGGGACCTGTTGTATGATGTATTGGTAAAAGGCCAGTTCTTTGTTACCCAGGCAGCTGTTGCCGTAATGAAAAAACAAGCCATTGGTGGCGATGTGATCAATATTGTGAGCAAAAACTCGTTGGTGAGCGGCCCTAACAATGCAGGTTATGGTTCGGCAAAAGCCGCCCAACTGCACCTGAGCAGACTGAATGCTGCTGAGTTAGGGGCAGATAAAATACGTGTGAACGTAGTTAACCCTGACGCGGTGATAAGCGATAGCAACATATGGGCAGGCGGATGGGCCGAAGGCCGTGCAAAAGCATACGGAATTACCGTTGCCGAATTGCCTGCCTACTATGCCAAGCGTACATTATTGAACGAGATTATTTTACCGGACGACATCGCCAACGCGTGTTTTGCATTTACAGGTGGTTTGCTGAGCAAATCGACAGGTAACATGCTGAATGTTGATGGCGGTGTTGCGATGGCGTTTGCACGATAGTAAAGAGTTAAGTGTTGTGGGTTGCGGGTCATGTGTTAACCCCAACCCGCAACCCGTAACCTAAAATTCACAACCAAATGGACAGAGTAGCTTTTAAAATGAAATTGTTCCCCGGTTTTAAAGCGGAATATGATAAACGTCATAAAGAGATATGGCCCGAATTGGTAGCTTTGCTGAAACAAACAGGTATTAGCGAATATTCGATATTTTTGGATGAGGAAACCAACTCGCTGTTCGGGGTATTGAAAGCTGAGGATGCCAAACTGTTGGATAACTTGCCAAGCCATGCCGTAATGCAAAAATGGTGGAAGTATATGGGCGACATCATGGAAAGCAATCCGGATAATTCGCCGGTAAGTGTTCCGTTAGTAGAGGTGTTTTATATGCCTTAGTTTGGAGTAAGGAATAAAGAACAAAGAATAAAGACCAATAACCAAATAAAGAACCGGAAGAGGAGCAGGATAGCAGGCGGAGTCCTTGATCCTTATTCCTTGTTCCTAAATCTAATACACACATGCAAGTAGAGAAGTACAAGGTTAACGAGCTTAACAATGCGGCGTTAGCAGACCACAAACGCAGGCTGGACTTTGTTAAGGCCGATGTAAAGAATGTTGACGATGTTTTAACCAAGCTACAAGCTTTTCAGGTGGCTATACCGAGCTGGGCTTTGGGTACCGGTGGTACGCGTTTCGGCCGTTTTTCGGGTGGTGGCGAACCACGCAGCCTGGAAGAAAAAATTGAAGACGTTGGCGTTATACACGCTTTGAACCAATCGAGCGGAGCTATATCGTTGCATATTCCATGGGATATCCCGCAAAACCACCAGGCCATCAAAACATTGGCTGCACAACATGGTTTGGCTTTTGATGCTGTTAACTCAAATACTTTTCAAGATCAGGCCGGTGCCGCGGAGAGCTACAAATTTGGTTCGCTGCAACATGTGGACAAAGCGGTGCGCGACCAGGCTATCGCACACAATATCGAAGTAATTAAACAAGGTGTTGCCTTGGGTTCAAAAGCATTGACCGTTTGGTTGGCCGATGGTTCAAGTTTCCCGGGTCAGTTGAACTTCCGTGGTGCGTTTGAGCGTACACTGGATAGTTTGAAACAAATTTATGCTGCTTTGCCTGATGATTGGAAGATGTACCTGGAGTACAAATGCTACGAGCCTAATTTCTACTCGACTACCGTTGCCGATTGGGGACAATCATTACTATATGTAACCAAATTAGGCCCTAAAGCATACACTTTGGTGGATTTAGGCCACCATTTGCCCAATGCCAATATCGAACAAATTGTATCGTTGTTGCTGATGGAAGGTCGTTTAGCCGGCTTCCACTTTAACGATTCGAAATATGGTGATGATGATTTGACCGTGGGTTGTATCAACCCTTATCAATTGTTCCTGATATTTAACGAACTGGTTGAAGGTATGGATGCCCGCGGCATGAACCATGCGACCGATTTGGGCTGGATGATTGATGCATCGCACAATTTGAAAGATCCTATTGAAGATTTGTTGCAATCGGTACAGGCTATACAATTGGCTTACGCACAGGCTTTATTGGTTGACAAACCAGCCTTGCAAGCTGCCCAAAAGGTGAACGACGTAGCTAAAGCGCAAGAGATATTGCAGGCTGCTTACCGCACCGACGTACGGTCTTTGGTATCGGAAGCGAGTTTGCGTGCAGGCGGCGCCATCGATCCGATAGGTGCTTACCGCGCGTTAAAAGTGAGGGAGAATTTGATAAAAGAACGCGGCGCAAAAACCGTTGCTACAGGATTATAAATGAAAACTGTTCCGGTTATAGCCATTTTTGATATCGGGAAGACCAATAAAAAGTTCTTCCTGATTGACGAGTATTATAAAATTGTGCTGGAACGCACCGTTAACTTTAAGGAAACGGCAGACGACGACGGCGACCCTTGCGAAGATGTGGACTTATTGACCAATTGGGTAAAAGAATCGCTGGCTGAGATATTGGCTTTAAAAAAGTTTGAGGTAAGGGCGCTCAATTTTTCGACCTATGGTGCCAGTTTTGTGCACATTGGTCAGGATGGTAAAGTTACCGGCCCCTTGTGCAATTATTTAAAGGCCTATCCGGATGATTTGAAGGATGAGTTTTATGCCAAATACAATGGCGAGGCGGTTGTTTCGCGCGAAACGGCATCTCCTGTTTTGGGCAACCTTAATTCGGGCATGCAATTGTACCGCATCAAACACCGCAAGCCGGAGCTGTTCAAGCGCATCAAATATTCGCTGCATTTGCCGCAGTATTTGAACCATTTGATTACCGGTGGCTTTTATTCGGATATTACCAGTATTGGTTGCCATACCCAGCTTTGGGATTTTGTAAAGAACGATTATCACCGTTGGGTATATGAAGAAGGTATCGACAAGATACTGGCACCCATATTTCCTTCGGATGGCGCGATGACAACGACCATTAACGGTCAGGATTATCAGGTAGGTTCGGGTTTGCACGATAGTTCGGCGGCTTTGATACCGTATTTGGCAAGCTTTTCGGAGCCGTTCATTTTGATTTCTACCGGTACCTGGTGCATCAGCTTAAACCCCTTTAACGAAAACCCGCTAACGGTAGAAGAGTTGAACAGCGATTGTCTTTGCTATATGGAATACCACGGGCATCCTGTAAAGGCATCGCGATTGTTTGCGGGTAACGAACACGAAATACAAACCAAACGCCTTGCTGAGCACTTTAAAAAACCGGTGGACCATTTTAAGAAGGTAAAATACGATGCCGATCTGGTTACCTCGAGTACGGCGGTTAGGGCCAAAGTAGGCACTAATGATATGTTGATGCAACAATCGGAATTTGGCAAGCGCGACCTGAACGACTTTACATCTTATGAGGAAGCTTATCACTGTTTATTGCTCGATATTATGAGCCAGCAACAGGCATCCACACAATTGGTGGTGCAGGATACCGGCGTTAAACGGATATTTGTGGACGGCGGCTTTGGTAAAAACGTGGTGTACATGAATTTATTAGCTTCGGCATTCCCGCATTTTGAGGTGTTCGCGGCATCAGTTGCGCAGGCTACGGCCATAGGCGCTGCCCTGGCGATACACAAGCACTGGAACGGCAAAACCATTCCGGGCGATATGATAGAACTGAAATACTTTGCTTTGGCAAACAAAATGGAAGTGCAATAATCAGCTCAAATAAAATGGTTAAAAAACTGATAAAGAGGACGGTATGTTTAGTATTCGTCCTTTTTTTGTTTTTGTGCAACACGATGAATGCGCAAACGCCAAAGCTTTGGCATAACAAAGAGCGCGAGATACATTACCACCCTGACGGCGAGGATATCGTTATCAATAACGGAACGCGCCGTTTTAACCGGGCTATTTATGGTACCAATACGGCATTCAGAGTGGAAGCAGGCGACTTACCCGAGTTCGCGATGTATTTGCCCGGTATGGGCGGCAATTTGCATTTTGGGATAAAAGCAGGCAACGAAAGCAAGTGGCTCATCAACATGGCGAATATTGAGGCCCGCTACCGCGCCGGTTCCATGCTCTATACCATACACGACCCCATGTTGGGGAACGGCATGCTGAACCTAACCGTTTTGGCAGGTGGCTCTACCGAAAGTTTGATTGTTAAAGCGGAGGTTAAAGGAACGACCACACCAATTACCCTGTTTTGGGCATTTGGCGGTGTTACGGGCAAGAAATTTAGTCGGGATGGTGATCTGGGTGCTGACCCGGAATCATCGTTTTATTTTAAACCGGAATACTGCGCCAACAATGCCTACCAGGTTATCGGAAATAGTTTTTATTTGAACTATACCGCCGTCGCGACAAGCGAGGCAGACCGTTATGAAATAAAACAACCGGGCACGGCCGGCAATACCGTAGTTACCACGGATAAAAATGTAATGAATGGCACCTTCCCGACGGGCGCTGAACTGCATATTGGCGATGCCACGCAATTGAACTCGCCGGATGCAGTATTTAATTCGAAGGTGGATAAAGCGCCGCTCATCACCGGAAAGGTAAGCGCAACCAACCAACAGCCCTTATATTTTTTGATACAAAGCCCGGCCGAAAGGAATGTGGTACCCTACAGCGCTTTACCGCAATTATTTGCAGATACGGAACTTGCAAGGCAAAAAATAGCCAACCGTATCAAAGTTGAAACGCCCGACCCGTACATCAATACCCTGGGCGGGGTGCTGGCCATTGCTGCCGACGCGATATGGGAATCGCCATCGTATATGCACGGTTCTATTGCCTGGCGGATGCGTTTGAATGCCTGGCGCGGGCCTTATGTGGCCGACGTGCTGGGCTGGCATGACAGGGCCGAATCGCACTTTACGGCTTATGCCGCTTCGCAAACTACGCTGCCACCTGGTCCGGTGGTGCCCGATACGGCGATGCATTTGGCGCGGCAGCTCGAAAAAATGGGCACAGCCATGTTTAGCGACGGGTATATCAGCCGAAACCCCAACAATAACAAAATAGCGCACCACTACGATATGAATTTGGTGACCATTGACGCTCTGCTGAACCATTTTTACTGGACGGGCGACCTGGACTATGTGAAAAAGATGTGGCCGATGCTTACACGGTCATTAGCTTGGGAAAAGCGCAATTTTGACGCCGATGGCGACGGTTTATATGATGCCTATTGCGCCATTTGGGCCAGCGATGCCCTGCAATATAGCGGGGGCGGGGTAACGCACTCGTCGGCTTATAACTATCGCGCGAACAAGGACGCGGCTTATTTGGCCAAACTCATCGGGCAAGACCCAAGGCCTTATCAAAATGAAGCCGACCATATCCTTGCGGCCATCAACAAAACGCTTTGGCTGCCGCAAACCGGGCAATATGCCGAGTTTGTGGATTTGTTAGGCAATAAATTAGTACACCCCAACGCCGCGCTCTGGACGGTTTACCATGCTATTGACGAGGGTATTGCCGATAATTTCCAGGCGTACCAGGCCACACGATATATCGATAATAACATACCGCATATCCCCATTATTGTTAAGGGTCTGGATACCGGTTTGTACACGCTGAGCACCACCAACTGGATGCCTTACGACTGGAGCCTGAACAATGTGGTGCTGGCCGAAGAACTGCATACGTCGCTGGCTTACTGGCAGGCGGGCAGGGCAGAGGATGCCTTTAAGTTGTGGAAAGGTTCGCTGGTGGAATCGCAGTATTTGGAAAGCAGTCCGGGTAATTTTGAAAACATGTCGTACTACGATGCCAACCGCGGCGAACTGTACCGTGATTTTGGCGACCCGATTGGCATGGCAGGCCGCTCATTGGTAGAGGGTTTGTTCGGTATCCATCCCAATGCATTGGCAGGAACTTTGACCATTAAGCCGGGTTTCCCGATGGCCTGGGACCATGCATCGCTGCATACGCCGGATGTGCAATTTGATTTTAAGCGGACAAAGGATATAAAAAATTATCAGATAACTGACTTGTATTCGATAATTCAGAATTTCCCAAAAAAAATGAGGTTAGTTTTTGATGTTAAAGCAATTGAATATTATGTACAATCAGTTACCGTAAACGGTCAGAGGGTTTCATGGAAGAATGTAGATGATGCTATCGAGATTCCGATGTTTCAATTAGAAAGCGGAATAAATGAAAAGTACAATATAAAAATTCAATGGGGATTAGACGGAACTGATAAGACTGAAATTATTCCGGTAACTACATCAAAGACATTTCACATAGGAGATACCTTTTCTGTTTTGACAAGTAGTAGACCGAGTAAATTGGCAGATTACGACCCACAGGGCGCATATAAGATGTTGGGAAGCGGGGCGAAAGTTCAGTACGGTCCCCATACTACGTTCACTCGTGTTGAGTTTGGGAACTTTAAATGGTGGGCGCCTCTGAACTTTGATATCAAACCTGATTTTGAAATCGCAAACGATGAAAAACAGCAGCCTAATACTCTAAAGTTTAAAATAGATTGTTATCAATGTAAGATAATTATTAATCCAGGTAATAATCAATATGCAACTAATGTTACGTCAAATGCCGTGAGCGTTCCACTATCAAATTTAATAGAAGGTAGTAATGTTATACGCATTGAGTATAGTAATAAAGTCTTTCAACAAACCATCACCAACTGGAATATCAAAAAAGAAACACCAAACCAGGAAACCATAAACCTTACCCCATACTTTAACGACCAGGTAACGAATATCTTTAAAAACAAATACCTCACACCGAGGCCAACATCGCCAACGCTGCAATTGCCATGGCAAGGTATTGGGGATTGGTGTTATCCGTTAGTGGAAGCTAATATTGATGATTCGGGTCTGCGAAAGGCGGCAGGGGATAAGAACGAGTTTGATACACCGCAGGGGCTGAAATTCGCTACGCCGGGTAAAACGGGCGAGAAGAATATATTGTTCACTTCGCAATGGGACAATTACCCCAAGCAGGCGGAAGTGCCGCTGTCGGGCAAGGCATTGCACGCGTATTTCCTGATGGCGGGTTCGACCAACCCGATGCAAAGCCGTATTGTAAACGGTGAAGTGGTGATTAATTATACCGACGGCACCAATGATATACTCGAACTGAAAAACCCGCAAACCTGGTGGCCCATTGAGCAGGATTATGAGGATGATGGTTACGCCTTTCAACTGAACGCGGCAAGGCCGATACGGGTGTACCTGAAGAGCGGCATCGCGGCTACGGAATGGAACACGTTTAAAGGCATCAAGGGCTTCGCGAGCAGGGGTATTGATGGCGGCGCGGCTACGATATTGGACCTGCCCTTAAATCCCGCCAAGGAGCTGAAAAACCTGCAGCTAAAAACGATTGCCAATGATGTGGTGATCGGGTTGATGGGGGTGACTTTGGTGCGTTAGCGATGTGCAAATGTGCGGATGGGTAGATGTGCAAATGAGAAGAATTTAATGTGTAGATGAGCAAATGTGTCCCGATAGCTATCGGGATGCAAATGAAGGAAAATGTGTTTTTTGGGGTGTTTAGATGGTGATAATTTGGGGCGATTTTTGTATTTTTGTGTGAGTGCGCATGGCGCAAAGAGCGGGGCGCAAAGCGTGAAAATATTCTTACTTTTTCCCCCTGCTGCTGAACCAATTTTAAATTGATAACCGATAGAGAATATAAAAGTGATGTTGAAAATACCTACTTTTTCCCCCCTTGATAGAGAGTCAAGAATCGAGAGTCAAGAATCAAGACGGATAGAAAATCTGTTAAAATATCTTACTTTTTCCCCCCTTGTTTTTTTTATGCTGTTGTTGGTAGTATCTACAGCATTGGCACAGGTAAAGAAACCGGTGGCTAAAAAGCGGCCCAATATCATCATCATTTTGGCGGATGATATGGGTTATTCGGATATAGGCTGTTATGGTGCCGAAACGCAGACGCCCAATCTTGATCAATTGGCCAAAACAGGCATGAAACTGACGCAGTTTTACAATGCTTCACGTTGCTGCCCTACAAGGGCTTCGCTGATGACTGGCTTATACCAACACCAGGTCGGGGTGGGCGATATGGTAAACACCCGTACCGCGCCTGCTTACGAGGGATACCTGAACCAAAACTGCGTTACTATTGCCGAGGCTTTAAAATCGGGCGGATATAATACCTTTATGGCGGGTAAATGGCATATCGGGCAGGCACCTGAGCATTGGCCGGTTAAACGGGGTTTTGACCATTATTTTGGTTTGATAGACGGTGCTAGCAGCTATTTTAACCCGACGATGCCTTACCGCCCCAACCAAAAGCTGACGATTGCTTTGGATGACAAGGAATTTACGCCGGGGCCGGGTTGGTATTCTACTAATGCCTATGCCGATTATGCTATCAAGTTCATCCACGAGAATAATGGCAACCAAAAACCTTTCTTTTTGTACATGGCTTTTACCAGTCCGCACTGGCCCATACAGGCTTTGCCCGAAGATATTGCCAAGTACAAGGGCAAGTATATGATTGGTTGGGACAAGCTGCGCGAACAGCGCCTTGCCCGACAAAAAGCTTTGGGTATTTTACCGCAGGATGCGCAGCTTTCGCCCCGAGACAAGAACGTACCTGAATGGGACAGCCTGACCCCCGAAGAAAAAGACCGTTGGGACACCAAAATGGCCGTTTACGCGGCGATGGTCGACCGTATGGACCAGAACATAGGCCGCATACGCGCCGAACTGAAAAAGAGCGGAAAAGACAAAAATACTGTCATCATGTTTTTGAGCGATAACGGCGCCAGCAGCGAGAGCATAAAAGGCGCAGGTTTTACACCCGAAGTGCAAGCCGCCAACAACAAACCAGCCAGCGACCCGACCAGTTTTACCGCTTATGAATATTGGGGCGCCAACGTGAGCAACACGCCCTTCCGTTTGTTTAAGCATTGGGAATATGAGGGTGGTACGGCCACGCCATTTATTGCCAATTACCCGGGTGTGATAAAACCGGGCGGCCAGTCGAACAAACCTGCGCATATTATCGATTTGATGTCGACCTGTTTGGATTTTGCCAAGGTTCCATATCCAAAAACTTATAACGGGAACAGTATTTTGCCTACCGAGGGCATCAGTTTAACACCTTTGTTTACCGGTAAAACCTGGAAAGGGCACAACGCCTTGTTTTTTGAGCATGAGGGCAACCGGGCCGTAAGGCAAGGGGAATGGAAACTGGTATCGCAAAAGCCCGATAACAAATGGGAGTTGTATAATATTACGACGGACCGCTCGGAAATGAACGATTTGAGCGCTCAATATCCCGAAAAGGTAAAAGCGTTGTCGGCCTTGTATGATGCCTGGGCGGTGCATGCGGGTGTAATACCATTTGATAAGCTTGAAAAACGAAAAGGAGAGGAGTTTTAATATAATTTGTTAAATGATTTATAAATGCTATTGATTTGTAGTTAATTGGTTATATTATTGTTACAATGACAACAAATAGGGGATTTGATTGTTAAAACATGTAAATTAGCCAATCCTAATTAAATTTAACATGAATAGAATATGTCCCCTGTTTCTATTGCTTGTGCTGCTATCGTCGTGCAACCATTCGAACGATGAAAAAGCGCAGGAGTGCGTAAAGAATTATTGTACAGATAATTTTTTTAACCCGGAGTTGTATCAACCCATATCCTTTGATCATGTAAAAGTTTACAACCAGGAATATGAAGAGACCGACGATTATAAATCGATGGTGGGCCGGATAAAATGGCTTGGGCACCAAAAAGACAGTCTTTATATTTTAATGTACCATGTTGAGGGCAGGGAATACCATGCCAGGCAAGTAGATACCATCGATAAAAAGATTGAGGACATAAACGCCAACTTAAAAGCCGGCAAAAAGGAGTTCAAAGGTATACAGGAGGGTTGGACAATAACCCATACTTATATCAAAAGCGATGAAAAAGGCAAAACGTTTCCAGATAGGTCAACTTTTGTGTTAAATCGCGACTTTACCAAAGTAATGCAGGTAATAGATAAATAATTGTTACATTTGTAATATAATAAGCCTTGATGGGATAAAAACAGGCTTTAATTGAAGATAAATGTCAGACAGTCAGTTACTTAAACGATTACGCATCGTAATAAAAGCCTGTGGCGGGCAAACCAAGTTTGCCAAAGCCTGTGGAATATCACAATCATTGGTGAGCCTGATGTTATCGGGCGACAGGGAAGTTAATTTCACAACCATCACCGCGGTTTGCCATGATTTGGGGTACTCGCCCGAATGGGTAATCCTCGGCACAGGCGACAAAATGCTGAACGGCAAAGAAGCTACCAAGTTGGTTACCGAGATACAGATACTCCGCACCGAAGTGGAGTTGTTGCATGCCCGCATGCGCCATTACGAAAAGGAGTTTGAGCTGATGTCGCAAAGGTTTAAAGAGCAGGAGAGCAAGTAAGTTGCCTTAGCTTGCTCTTTCTACGGTAATGGTGCATTCGCCCAACAAGGCAGCCATGGCACCCACAGCGGCCAATACCGGCGCGAGCACCACGCCAACCAAACCGATGGTGAGCGGGAAACTCATGAGTTCTTTGCCTGCTTTGTCAGTAATGCTTATCCGGGTTACGTTGCCCTCGGCAATCAGCTCCTTTATCTTTTTGAGAAGGGATTCGCCGTTGATGTGAAAGGACTCTTTTGTCTTAGTCATATTGTTGCGTAGTTATACATGCCCATTTTAATGATTTGGCAGCTTTCGTAAGCCATTTTGCGGTTGTATTCGTTGGTCAAGCGGTAAATGCTTAACAGGTCGACGAGTGTACCTATCCAGAAAAGCCCAAAGGTGAAAAGATAAACAATACCAAGTCCAACCTGACCCATTGCTATGCGATGTATACCAGCCAAGCCGAAGAAGCCCAGTATGCAAAGCAATAGCATATCTTGAGTGTTTTTCCTTTTAGAGGCGTAGAGGTTGTAGAAGTTTTGTTGTTGTTTGTCGTCCATGCCGTCGGTTGCGTGTTGCAAGTGCATCATTTCTTCGGTTGTGATACCCGGAAATGCCATATAAAGATTTGCGTTCATAACTTTTGATTTAGATTATGATATAAAGTTATGTTGTACTACTTAGTTGCCCTATACTAAATAGGCAAGCGCCTGCAAAAGGTCGGTAAAGTGCGGCATTTTTACGGTTAACATCCCGGTAAGGACATCAGGTTTTCTGCTTCTTCTTTTTAGCGGCAGGGAAGAGCACATTGTTCAAAATCAGGCGGTACCCCGGCGAGTTTGGATGCAAGGAAAGGTCGGTGGGCGGTTCGTTCATACTGTGTTGGTAGTCCTCGGGATCGTGCCCGCCGTAAAAGGTCCATTGACCTTTGCCGTACTCACCGTGGATGTAACGGGCCTCGTTGGCAGTTTTTAGCTCGCCCATAATGGTAACCCCAGGCTTAAGTTTGCTGATATCGAAAGCCGTTGCCAAACCCTTAAAGCCCTTGATTACACGGTCATGGTCTTGCGTAAGCATACTGGGTACCACATCCCATTTAGCCGAGAAGTCGAACAGGGTAAAGAAGTCGTGCTCCCTATCAACACGGCGGCTGCGCGATACATCGATATCACTGAACTGGCGCGAGTAGGGGTTAACATCTACAGTAAAGTTTTGGAAGGCCAGCGTTTGGCTAAAATCCAACTTGGACTGAGCTTTTGGGTCGGGAGGGTCGCCATCGTAAACCGCATCCACAATATCGGTATTGCATGCTGCCAGGGCTATGTCGAAACTATCCGCACCAGAGCACATGGCGAACAAAAAGCCACCACCACCACAAAAGTCGCGTATCTTTTGTGCCACGGCCAGTTTCATCTTCGATACCTTGGCAAAGCCCAAGCTGTGCGCCCTTGCTTCCTGGGTTTGTTTGTCCTCAACATACCATTCCTGGGTATTACCGTTAAAGGCTCCGTTGCTGTAACCGCCACTCATACCGCCGGGGTTACTTCTACCACCAAAATTTCCGGCACCCCCTCCGTATCCGCCGGCGCGGCCACCACCAAAACCACGGCCGCCCGAAAACTTACTGTATTGCCCTGTAAAGTCCTCATGGTGCAGGTGCAACCAGTCGTATTTGCTGAGGTCACCTTTTATAACTTCTTCATCATAGAGCAAATCGAACGGTATCTCTGCGTACTTTAAAACCAAAACTACCGCATCTTCCAGCGGACCTTTATTTTGGGGCGAATACACGGCTATTTTGGGGGCTTTCTGCAGTTTTACTACATCCATGTTCACCGATGGGTCGTTTATCAGTGTAATGATTTCGGCAACCTTGGCATCGGCAATTACTTCATAACTTACACCGCGTATCTTGCACTCATCTTCGGTTTTCTTGTCGTATGGTGCTAAAAAGCTACCACCGCGATAGTTTAGCAGCCATTGCACTTCTTCGCCGTTTTTGAGCACCCAAAAAGCTATCCCGTACGATTTAAGATGGTCATTCTGCGTTTCGTCCATCGGCAATAGAATGGACGATGCCCTGCTGATCATCGCAACAAGCAGCAGACAAAAGGCTATCAAATAGCTGAGGAGCTTCATTATATCAAATATAACAAACAAAACACGAAGCTATTGTTCTGACCTGCTTAGTATTAGCGTAACTTTCGTGCTACAAAAAACAAAACAGAAGAATGAGACTAAAGTCTGTCTATTCGTACCTCAAAGCTTCGATTGGGTCTAAACGCGCAGCTTTTTGTGCCGGGTAATATCCAAAGAATATGCCGGTTACAGCGCACACAATGAATGATAGTACAACCGATGACTCTGACACGATAGTTGGCCAACCCAATGTAGCGGTAACCAGCCAGGTTGATACCATGCCCAACACCACACCGATAACACCGCCGGTTATACTGATGAGTATCGCCTCCATTAAAAACTGGAGCATGATATCGGTACCGCGTGCACCGATGGCCATACGTAAGCCTATTTCACGCGTACGCTCGGTTACGGAAACGTACATGATGTTCATGATGCCAATGCCACCAATAACCAACGAAATGCCGGCTATGACCGTCAACAAAACGGTCAATAAACCACTTGTTGCACTTAGGGTATTAATCAGTTCAGCCTGGGTACGCACGGTGAAGTCGTTATCCTCATTGCTGCGCAGCCGGTGCGACTCGCGAAGTATACTCGTCATTTCGGTAACGGCCGCATCGGTAACGTTTTCATTGGCAGCCGAAGCGTAGATATTCTGGTAGTAAATGGTGGCCGATATTCTTTTTTGAACGGTGCCGATAGGGGCAATGAGGATATCGTCCTGGTCTTGCCCAAAAGCATTTTGACCTTTTGGGTTCAATATACCGATGATTTGGAAAGGTATCTTGTTAAATCGTATCACTTTTCCAATGGGGTTCTCACCACCAGGAAACAGGTTGTCAATTACAGTTTGGCCGATCAAGCAGACCTTTGCCGATGTGGTTACATCGTTCTCGTTAAACGGGATGCCGTCCTTTAGTGTTAGTTTTCGGATGTCGAGGTAGGAGGGACTGACGCCCTGCATGGAAGTAGGCCAATTCAATGCCCCATTAATAGCCTGGCCCCGCGAAGTGATAGACGGTGATATCTCCGTAATATATTGGACCTGTTTTTGCAGCGCGATGATGTCTTTTTGGGTGAGCGATTGGAAACTTGAACCAGCTATGCGCACGCCGCCGTTGAGGTTACTGGCAGGCGAAACCGTGAGCATATTTGAGCCCATGCTCGACAATTGGTCGTGGATGCTTTGTTTAGAGCCCTGACCTATGGCTACCATCGCGATTACGGCCGCCACGCCAATAATGATACCCAGCATGGTTAAAAAGGCACGCAACTTGTTGCGCTGCAATGCCCTGTAAGCTATCCGTATCAGGTTTAAAATATCCATTGCTTATATTTTGTAATCATCGGTAACCGGCAACTCGGCCAAAACTTGCTTCGCCGAACGGGGCTTCTCGTTTTTGGTATCCTTTTGTATCATTCCGTCGCGCAACAATATGGTGCGGCTGCTAAATGATGCGATATCCGGCTCGTGGGTTACAAACACAATGGTTTTCCCATGTGTTTGGTTCAGCTCCTGCATCAGCGCCATAATGCCATATGATGTGCGGCTATCCAGGTTACCGGTGGCCTCATCCGCCAATATCATTACCGGTTCGTTTACCAGCGCGCGGGCTATGGCAACACGCTGCTGTTGACCACCGGACAATTGGCTGGGCGTATGGTCGGACCTGTCGGCCAGCTGTACCGACTCCAACGCGTGCATGGCACGCTCCCTTCGTTCAGATACGCTCACATCCTTATTATACAGCAAGGGCAGTTCAACATTCTCCAATGCCGATGTGCGGGGCAACAGGTTGTACGACTGAAATACAAAGCCAATCTTACGGTTGCGTAATTGAGCCAGTTCATCGCGGGTCAGTTTTTTAACATCAACACCATCCAAAAAGTAATTGCCAATGGTAGGCTGGTCAAGGCAACCCAATATGTTCAGTAAGGTTGTTTTACCCGAACCGCTACTTCCCATTATGGTTACAAACTCGCCGGTTTCAACATTAAAGTTGATGCCCCTGAGTGCGTGAACCGTCTCAACACCCATCTGGAAGTCCCGTTTCAGGTCTTTTATTTCTAATATCGTCTTGCTCATCGTGGTCTTGTTGCGCCTCCGCCCGCGCCACCACCGGTGTTGCGTCGTGCAGGCATAAACGGACTTGCTGCAGGTTTGCCCGCAGCTGCAATGCCGTTAGGTCCGCCGGTGTATCCGGTAACCACAACATCAGTGGCACTTAGTCCTGACAGAACCTCTACCTGTGTATTATCATCAAGGCCGGTCTCTATTCTTTTTTGTACCAGTTTGTTGCCTTGCAATAACCAAACAAAGGCTTTTGTTTTAGGTATGCCCGATGTATCCTTCCGGCTTTTTACAGCGTGACCGCTCTGTGCAGCACCTGCTACGGTTGCGGTTGCATCTCCCTTTTTGCTTTTGTGAGGCGTACGGCCCACCACCTGGTATTTTGTCGACAGCACGGAATCCGGTGTGAAATTGATGGCCTTTACAGGGAGGAGCATCGCGTTGTTCACCTCTTTGGTATAAATGATGATATTGGCTGTCATACCCGGCTTTAATTTCATATCATCGTTCGGCGCATTGATAATGGTAGTATAGGTAACCACGTTGGCCGAAACAGATGGGTGCAGCCTGATACTCGAAACCGTGCCGCCAAACGAATCGTTTATAAAAGCATCAACCGTGAATGATGCCCGGTTACCGGGTTTAACATCACCAATATCGGCTTCATCCACATTGGCTTCAACCTCCATTTTGGTGATATCCTTTGCTATTACAAACAGGGTAGGCGTACTAAAACTTGCTGCTACTGTTTGCCCCACGTTGATATTACGGTTCAATACCACACCATCAATGGGAGAGTAAATATCAGTGTACGAAAGGTTCTTTGTTGCCAGCCTAACCTGTGCTTGGGCACTGGCAACGGCGGCTTTTGCTTCATCTAAAGTGTTCAACGCGGTATCAAAGTCGGCTTTGCTGATGGCATCTGCTTTGTAAAGCGTATTCTGCCGGTTAAAGTTGTTCTGTGCAAATACAAGTTGGCTCTGCGTGTTTTGCAGGTTGCCTTTGTATTGGTCGAGCGTGGCTTGCAACAATGATTTATCCAATTCGGCTATCAGTTCGCCCTTTTTCACAGTCGAATTGTAGTTTACATACAACTTGCTTAATATGCCCGATATCTGTGTACCTACGGTAACCGTATCCACCGGTTCAATCCTGCCGGTTGCGGTTACACTTTGCGCGATGTATCCCGTTGTCGGCTTTACCGTTTGCAATACAACAGGCTGTTCCGGTTTCCTGATAAAGAAAAACCAGGCTGCTACTCCAAGTATCGCGACGGCTAGAACAATCCAAACGGCTTTAGATTTCTTTTTAGATGCGATGGGTTTTATACCCGAAGCATCAGACTTTGTGCCTGGTGTAGCAGGTATAGGTGCCGGTGTATCGGTTTTTGGGTTGTCCATGTCGGTCGGTTTTATAGTTTAATAGGTACACCTCTGTAAAAGTCATATATTTTCATCGTGAGCAAAGCGTTGTATTTGGCCTGTACAAAAGCCTGCTCGGCCTGTACAAACTGGTTCTTTACCAGTAAAAAGTCCACTGTATTGGTCGCGCTTACCTTCAATTGCTCGTTGGCTATGCGATAACTTTCTTTACTGAATTTCAGTTCTTCGTTGGCAGCATCATACTGGCTTTGGGCGTTTTGTACGTTGATGTACGCCCGTTCCACTTCCTGTGATAGTGTTGTCCGCGTGTTCTTTAGGTTCAGTTCGGCCTGCTTAACGTTTATCTTTGCCTCTTCTACCTGAGTTTTTACCACCCGCCTGGTGAATATCGGCACCGAAAGCGTAATACCTACTTGTTGGTTAAAGTTATTGCCAAACTGCGGGAAAAGGTCTCCCTGCCCGGTTGTATAGCCCGTGCCTATCGAACCCCCTGCAATCAGGCTTGGTTTATAACCCGCATTGGCCAGATCCACACTATATTGGGCTATCTTCAAACCCAACTCGCCATTCTTTACCTCCGGACGGTTTTGCAAGGCGGTTTGCTCAGCATCCCTAAAAGGCGACACCACATTGGCCGGTGCCGCAATACTGTCCGGCTTCACCACATCAAAATGGATGTCAGTCGGTAATAGCAACAGTTGCTTCAGCGTAATCAGGTCGGTGCGCTCCAGGTTTTGCGAACTGATGAGTGTAAACTGGTCGGTAGCTTGTTGGGCCTGTAACTGTATCAGGTCCTTTCGCGCCACAGCGCCCACATCATAGCGCTGTTGCTCCAGTTTCACCTGCGCTTTTGTGGTATTGAGCAGGTCGGTATTGTATATGATGCTTTCCTTGTCGAGCAATACCGCGAGGTAAGCTTGTGTTATTTGTAGGGTGATGTCGTTTTCCTGCTGTATCACGCTCAGGTTGGCCGATTGCACCTCCAGGTTCTTTTGCAGGATATTGTTGTTGATATAGTTACCGTTGTACAGCGTAACGCTCGAGTTTAAACCATAATTACCATTTGCACTAAAGCCTGACGCACCATTATGCCCAAAATTCTGCGATGCCGTCCCCGAAAGGTTGGGCAATCTTGCCGCCTTGGCCAACAAAAACTCCTGCTGACTAACCTGTTGCGACAACTGCAGCGTATTGATTTGGATATTGTTCTTTCTGGCGTACTCAATGCACTTTTGCAGGTCCCATTGTATGGTGGCGCCTATCAGGGTACTGTCTTGCGCGAATAACTTAAAGCAACCCGTAACAAAGGCGATAATCAGCGTAAAACAACATTTCTTTAGTAGGGGCATCATTCAAAGGTTCTTCGGTCAATTAGCTGTGTCTCAATTATTATACAATGTAAATAACATTTTCTCATAATTGTTTGACCTAAATCACCAATACTCCCTTTTTTTTTCAGACCATCGATTATCACCTAAAAAATGGCCTCCACAAACAATTAAGTCACCACGATGTTACATACCGAAAAACCATGAAACCACTTTTAACCATACTCATCATCCTATATGCCTCATGTTTGTTTGCCCAAACACATAAGCCGGTAGCACCCAAACCTCAAACCAAAGTCGCGTCAAAAGATACCGTTATCGAAAAAGACACCTCTAAAGAAAACAAAGAACCCCGCTATTTCTACCTCTCGGCAAATACCAATGTGTTTGTGAACAGCAAAGGCGGTTTTGCCAAAAGGTTTTCTCCATCCATGGAGTTTGGCCGCACCTATGGCATATTCGATATCGGCCTGGCAACCGGAATGCTCAACACCCTCAGTTCCGGCAGCGACACCACCCATTTCATCGAGTTCCGTCCCACAATCAACATCTTCTCCAAGGGCCGTTTTGCCGAAGCCCTCTGTTTGGGTGGGGGCTATGTATTCAACGCCCAACAAGGCCTCATGACCGAAGTCTGCAACAGCATCAACTTCAACATCTCCGAAAACTGGGCTTTGGCCGTAGTACAAGGCTACTATTACTTCGACGGCACCAACAGCAGCCGCGGAACACAGTATATGGGCTTTAACCTCACCTATAACTTTCTGCGCAAGCACAGCACCAACAGCCAGCGTAAAAAGGACGCCATCATCAGCGATAAATAGAGCCCTTTATCCCGTTACCAGCCATGGCTTCTTGACGCTTGACTCTCGATTCTTCAATCTCTGCCATAGGGGGGGGGGAAGTAGGAATATCTTCCCTAAATACTTACATCCATTTCAATAACCTAATGACCTAATGACTAATGACCCAATGACCTAATGACTTCCACAACTTCTTAACAAAAGTTTAATAACTAAAACTCATTCCCATTGCATTGCGTAGGTATGTTTGTACAACAATTAACCATGCAGGCATTTAACAAACTCAGGGGCCTTTTTGCCGAAACCATTACGGTATGTACCGCCTTTGCCTATGCCAAACCAGCTTGGCTGCGCTCCCTGTTCTCCAAACAAACCCTGCAAAAACTCGGCACCCAACTGTACGACCCCACCCAAAGCGACGAGCGCAAAGCCCTCTCCGCCGCCATCGGCACATTGGTAGGTATTATGCCCATTTGGGGTTTCCAAACGCTGGCGGTTATTGCCCTGGCCATGCTGTTCAGGCTCAATAAGGCCCTGGTCATCATCTACTCGCAGGTCAGTTTCCCGCCCCTTATGCCCCTTATCATCTGGCTCAGTTACCGTACGGGCGAACATCTTATTGCCAACAACCCCTCCGCAAAACTCGTAACCCAACTCAAACAATACCTGTTCGGTAGCATTACCCTGGCCCTCGTGGCCGGTACAATCACCTTTATATTAACCCTTACAATCCTCAAAGCAAGTAAAGCCTTCACCCGACGTCGCTTAAGCTATGGCGGGCACGAAAAAGCAATCCAACCTGCCTGATATAATAACCCCCGTCATTGCGAGCGGTAGCGAAGCAACCCCTGCACATGCTATTCGATAATGCCCGTGTAGCACTAATCAGTCATCATACTATGTAAATCGTTCAGGGATTGCTTTCCCAAAGCATCGGGACAGGCCGTGCCTCGAAATGACAGAGTTTGATAGGGGGGAATTAGTAAGAATATTTAAACACATTTCCCATTCAATCATTCAAAAATCAATTAATCGATCAATCAATCAATAGTCCCCTTCTAATTGGGCCAGGCCTCACTTTCATCCATCACCTCATCCTCATCCCACATCAAATCCCTTTCAACCGTTTTAGTCTCCGCAATAATATCCCGGTCATGCTGTCCGTACCGATAGCTATCGGGAGCCAACGGATTCCGCACCCCATCATGCCGCCCATCTACTCCAGACTCAGAACTCCCCACTCCCGACTTCCCACTCAAAACATCTCCCTCTACTTCAATCATCCGACCTCCGTCCTCCGACTTCTGACCTCCGTCCTCCGACGTCTGACTTCCGTCCCCCGTCTCCCCCATATACCATCCCGCCGCCTCTATCTGCGGGCGCAGGTCGGCCATTATTTCCTCGCACACCTCCTCGGTATAGCCGCTCACATGCGGCACCTTGCTGTCCTCCGCCTCAAAGGCGATGTCTTCCGGCGTATCGCTGCGATCCACCTCGGGCAGGGGTTCCCATTTGGCCTTGTAAAAGCCCGTATGCTTGCACAACTTGTCCAGCGCCTGCATTTTGTTGTGGAGCTTAATTTTCACCAGCTCCCCATAAATATAACCGTCTTCGTGGCACATATCAGCGCGCTGGTAATAGCTCACCGCCGCTTTTTCCTCATCCGTTAGCTGGTGCATCTTCTTCGGCAGGCCGTAATCATCATAATAATTGCCCATATTACAAAAAGCGATCTTCATCAGCTCGCGTAATAGCATATCGTGCGTCAGCTCCGCGCGGGCGGCACTGCGGTTCATCGCCGCTTTTAAATACGCCTGAATTTTGGGCACATGCAGCAAACTCCCTTTAGCCGCCGTATTTTCGGTATACCCGGCATCCAAGGCCGCACGGTACGCGTTGAAACTCAATAAATACCCCTCACAAAATTTTTGTTGCTTAAAGCTCAGTTCTTGTAAAATTGCCATTGTTGTTATGTTTTTTGGTTTGAAAATGAATTTGTTGTTGTTTGGTTCATAGTTCATAGTTGATGGTTCATAGCAAAAAGTAATGGTTCATTCACCATGAACTATGATCCATGAACTATGAACTGCGAAGCATTACCATGAACCATGATCTATGAACTATATGCCGCGAAGCATCACCATGAACTATGATCCATGAACTATGAACCAACAACAAAGGTCGCAACAATTCACCTCAAAATAAAGCAATTCGGGAAAAATATTTTAGTTAAACTATTGAATTCCAATAACTTACTTGAATTCCAACTTTCCCCACACCGCTACCGCAAGCGTCCCCGTGGCTGTTGCGCAACGAAAGGATTATTTTCAATAATATTTTGTTAAGATATTGATATTTAGTATCTTAACATCATGCAAGGGAAGAAAAACTATCAAGAGAAGCTCTTTACCAATT
>NZ_CAITNG010000128.1 GCF_903893715.1 uncultured Mucilaginibacter sp. | reverse complement strand
TTCCCGTCGATGGAGATACTGGAGGCGCTCCCTGTTTTTTGACCACCCGACGGGTAACTTACAAAAAACGCCCGCAGTTATGAATACAACTGCGGGCGTAACTAACAACTCACACAATCAGGTTTTAAATATCGGGTAATACCAGTACAGGGTTTTTATGCTTGTACAGCATCTTTTTACTGTTGCTGCCAGGTATCAGTTCGCCTATTAACGAATGTTTGTGGTGCACCATCACAGTAAGATCGGCACCGGCATAAGTGATGAACGATTTGAGTTGATCGTTGGTATTGCCATCGGGCAACTGCCTGAAGCTCACGTTCGGGTACTCGTAAACCTCTTTTACCAGTTTCAGGCATCCGGCAGGGCTAAAGTTCCCGCCTTCGCCAACATGGGCAATAATAATCTGCGAACAATTGATCAGGGCCAAATCAACCACAAAACTTACTGCTTCCGGATAAGCCTTTTTCAAATCTGTTGCAAAAACAATGGTTTTAAAGGGATGGAACCTGTAGTCTTCAGGCACAAATAGGATAGGGCATTTTACCTCATCTATCATGTGGTTGGTTTCGCTACCGGTAAACAAGTGCGATAGTACATCGGCACTTTTTGCACCCATCACAATAAGGTCGATATTCTTTTCCTTGAGCATTTCCTGAACTGTGTCTTCTAAGTTGCCCGTGCCGTTTAAAATGTCAATTTCAGGAATAAACTTGCCTGGTTCGCTTTGTATCCTCAGGTTATTTGCAAGCACTTGTAGTTGGGTCAGGCTTTCGTTTTTGGTTTGTTCGTAATCGTCAACCGGCCACATGCCCGTTTCGGGTACCGCTACCGATTGAAATACAGTGAACGAATGATAGAGGATTACGTTCGACTGTGCCTTTTCTGCTAACCTAAAGGCGTATAACGCAGCGTTTTCGGCCTTTTTGCCGAGGTCTGTTAACACAAGTATCGTTTTCATTGCGCTAAGTTTTAATACACTAAAGTTGGATAACAAATACGGTTTATAAAATGACTTCTATCATCTTTTCCCGCAAATCACCGTCATTTATTAGGCCGGAAATGAGGTATACTTTTGGACATAAATTAACACAAACGCAATTAAAGCACGGGTGAGTTAAAGAAAGTTAAATAAAATGATATAAATCCTGTTTTACTAACAACAAAAAATTAATCACATGAAAACTAAAATCTTTAAAAAAGCCGCCCGCGCCATCACAGGTATCATTGCAGTGGCTATTCTCTTATCAGCTCCGCAGCTTTTAAAAGCGCAGGGTAATTACAAATTGGTTGCAGCAAAAGATGTTGCTGTAAAGGTACTTGGCTCATCGAACGTTCACGATTGGGTGATGACTGCCACCGGTCTCGAAAGCCAGGGCGAGTTTAAATTTGACGCCCAAAACGAATTAACCGGGTTAACTTCACTGAACTTCTCTGTTGATGTAAAGAGCCTCAAAAGCGAGCACGCTTCGATGGACGACAGGACTTATAAAACCATCAGTGCTGATAAGTATCCTAAGGTAGTTTACAAACTTACCTCGGCTACGGTTACAACAACAGCAAAAGGTAAATACCTTATCAAAACCAAAGGCGAGCTTACCATTGCCGGCGTAACCCAACCCATCAGCATGGATGTAAACGCTGTTTTGAATGCCGACAACAGTATCAGTTGCACAGGGTCCGAAAAACTGAAATTAACCGACTACAAGATTGATCCGCCAAGCTTTTTGTTGGGCGCCATGAAAGTAACCAACGATTTAACCATACAATTCAATTTATTATTCAAAAAATAATCAACTATTTCT
>NZ_CAITNG010000127.1 GCF_903893715.1 uncultured Mucilaginibacter sp. | reverse complement strand
TCAGAGTTCTGATGATGACGGGGTTTTTTCGGTTGTTGGTGATCCCGATAGCTATCGGGACACCAACAACGGCGTGGGTGATGTGGAGGATGGAAGCCCTGAGTGTGGAGTCGGGAGTTCTGAGTCGGACACATCCGAGGCGGGCATGGATAGCGGGTTACCTATGGGCGCGGACATCCCGACAAACCGGGAGATCTCGGGAGAAAACATCGAAAATATTCCTACTTTTTCCCCCCTGGATGGTTTGACGTCACATAGCGATCTGGATGATGGGGTGCTGAAACAAGTTCAGCATGACGCGGTTTTTACTAGCGGGACAGACATAGCGTCTCCTGCGGAAAAGCCTGTGGAGACGGAGAGGGATTTGATGTGGGACGACGATGAGGTGATGGATGAAAACGAGGCTTGGCCCAACGTTAAGGTGGCTTAACTTGGAGAAAAGAATAAGGAGTAAGGAACAAGGACAGAAGCCGGAGATGCTGCACCTTCGCTTACGATTGCTACGCACAAAGATACTCCTCCGCATAAAGCTATGGCGCAGGAAGTCGCTCCTTCGCATACTGCTACGGCGCACGAGGGAAATATTCTTACTTTTTCCCCCCTTTTAACAGAACGGGACTGTCGCGCAGAGGTTGCTTTCCCGAAGGATCAGGACAAGTTGTGGCTCGCAACGACGTGATTTGTTAATATATCGGCGGGAATTTTGCCGGGTTGCTTTCGCTCATCATGCTGTAAACGGTCTCGATGATGTCCTCGTGCGATGGTTTGCAGAAATAGTCGCCATCGGAACCATACGCCGGGCGGTGTGGCTTGGCGGTTAGGGTACGGGGTTGGCTGTCGAGGTGGTAATACCCGCTTTGTACTTCGATGAGTTGCTGCAAAATATAAGCCGAAGCGCCACCGGGCACATCCTCATCCACAATGAGCAGTTTGTTGGTTTTAGCTAACGAGGTAGCGCAAATATGGTCGAGGTCGAAGGGATATAGGGTTTGCGGGTCGATGATTTCGACGTTGATACCCGCGCATTCGAGCTCGGAAGCGGCTTCCTGTACAATGCGGAGTGTTGAACCGTAGGATACGATGGTAACATCGGTACCTTCGCGCAGCAATTCGGCCTTGCCGATGGGTATGGTAAACTCGCCCACGTTTGTTGGCAGTTTTTCTTTGAGGCGGTAGCCGTTGAGGCATTCTATTACCAGAGCGGGCTCATCGCCGCGCATGAGGGTGTTATAGAGGCCTGCAGCCTGTGTCATGTTACGGGGCACACAAATATGAATGCCGCGCAGCGCGTTAAGTATGAAGCCCAGGGGCGAGCCTGAGTGCCATATCCCTTCGAGGCGGTGACCACGCGTGCGGACGATGACAGGCGCCTTTTGACCGGCATAGCTGCGGTAGCTCAGGCTGCCCAGGTCGTCGCTTAGTACATTCATGGCGTACATGAGGTAGTCGAGGTACTGTATTTCGGCAATGGGGCGCAGGCCACGCATGGCCAAACCCATACCTTGCCCAATAATGGTGGCTTCGCGGATGCCGGTATCGGTTACGCGCAGGTCGCCAAATTTGAGTTGCAGGCCGGCAAAGCCCTGGTTAACATCGCCAATGGCGCCAACGTCTTCGCCAAAGGCCACGAGGGTTTTATCGCGGGTAAAGTTGGCTTCAAAACAGGCGTTCAGTATTTCGCGGCCATCTATCATACGGGCCTCTTCATCAAACTCAGGTGCCACAACCGGTACTTTGAGCGGGGTATAGGGGCTGCCGGTAAACAGTTTGGAGTTATAGCGTTCTTTATTTTTGGTGTTCTCCTGCAAAAGCCATTCGAGCAGGCTTTCGCGCTCTTCCGAACCTTCTTTAACGGTAAGCAGCAGAACCTTGCGTGCGGCAGCAACCACATCGCGGCGGCCCGGGTCTATTTGTTCGCGCAGGGTGGTGGATATTTCGAGCAACTGTTCTGCCGAAGCTGAAGAATGGGCCATGCGCTCAATGAGGTCGGCGGTATCGTGCAGTTCGTCTTTGATGTCGATATCCAGTTCGCTCCAGGCTTCGCGCTGGCATTCGCGCACGTGTTTTTTGGCGGCGTCTTCCAGTTCGCTGAGTTCGGTATCGGTAGCTATAGCGGTTTCGAGCATCCATTTGCGCATTTGCAGCAGGCAGTCGTGCTCATCTTCCCATTCCAGGCGCTCTTTGGATTTATAGCGTTCGTGCGAGCCGGAAGTAGAATGGCCCTGCGGCTGTGTCATCTCGGTAACGTGAATCAACACGGGTACATGCTCGGCACGACAAACGTTGATGGCGTTTTCGTAGGTTTCGCACAGGCCTACATAATCCCAGCCGCGTACTTTGAATATCTCGTAGCCATTGGTGCCTTCTTCGCGCTGGAAGCCTTTGAGTATCTCTGAGATGTCTTCTTTGGTGGTTTGATATTTGGCCGGAACGGATATGCCATAGGCATCGTCCCAAACGGAAATTGCCATAGGCACCTGCAATACACCGGCGGCGTTAAAGGCTTCAAAAAACAAGCCTTCGGAAGTGGAAGCGTTGCCGATGGTGCCAAAAGCCACCTCGTTGCCATTTACCGAGAACTTGTCGAGGTAAGCCAGTTCTTTGTTTTGGCGATATAGTTTTGAGGCGTAAGCCAGGCCTAACAAGCGCGGCATGTGTCCGCCGGTAGTGGATATATCGGACGAGCAGTTCATCACCTCCGTGAGGTTCTTCCAATCGCCATTATCGTCGATGGTGCGCGTAGCAAAGTGGCAGTTCATTTGCCTTCCGGCGGATGCGGGGTCTTTCTCCACATCGGGGTTGGCATATAGCTGAGCGAAGAACTCCTTAAGGTTGCTCATGCCCGTGGCAAACATAAAGGTTTGGTCGCGGTAGTAACCGGCGCGCCAGTCGCCGGGTTTAAAGGCTTTGGCCATAGCCAGTTGGGCAACTTCTTTACCATCGCCAAAAATGCCAAACTTGGCCTTGCCGGTAAGTACTTCGCGGCGGCCGATAAGACTGGCTTGACGGCTTTCGTAGCCGATACGGTAATCGTTTAAAACGATGTCGCGAAAGGCATCGAAACTTAGTTGTGATACATCAAACTTATTGGTAGCGTTAACCACGGTATCTGGCATATAAAATTTGGTTTACTCAGCAAAAATATAAAATTCTATTTCGCTTACATTATTTTTACCTACTAAACCATTAGTTTTTTTATTAGTTTAAAATAAAATGGATAATTAGTATATTTGTACATCACCATACTACATCAACACAAGAATATGAAAAAATTAATGATTTTATGTGCGGTAATTTTAGGTTTTACGATTACTGCGTCTGCCCAAACAGACAATAAGGCTGAGTTTAAGTTTGCTTCGGAAAAGTACGATTTTGGTAAAATACCTCAGGGTAAGCCGGTTACTACCGACTTTGAATATACCAATATTGGCGAAGAGCCCTTGATATTGACCGAAGTGCGCCCAACATGCGGCTGTACTATTGCCGATTATACCAAAACACCTGTTAAAAAAGGTGATAAAGGTATTATTAAAATAACCTTCAATGCTCCTGTAGCCGGCGTTTTTAACAAAACCATTGTGGTTACATCGAATGCTAAAACACCACAAAAATATCTGGTGATTAGCGGAGAGGTATTGGCACCACCGGCTGCGGCACCTGCTACAACAGGCAGCAACATGAAATAAGCTTTGTTTGCGATAAATATCAAGCCCTGCGAAATCGCCGGGCTTTTTTGTGATTAAAGGGGAGCCTACCGGCTTTTGCATATCAAAACATTCTGTTTAAATTAGCTTTAACCGAAAACGGATTTAATGGAAAAGCGTAACTATAAAGGTTATTTACCGTTGATTTTACTGTTTGTTGCAATCAGGATAATTCTTAACCTGTTTGCCTTACCACATTACGGCTTTCAACGCGATGAGATGCTGCACCTTGCCCTTGGCGACCATTTGGCCTGGGGATTTAAAGAAGTTCCGCCATTTATTGCTTTTATATCCCGGCTTTCCACTACATTGTTTGGCTCGTCGGTTGCCGCAGCAAGGGTATTTACAACACTTTGCAGCGCACTTATTATACTATTGACAGGGTTGCTCACGGTTGAGTTTGGCGGTAAGCGGTTTGCTATTACCTTGGCTTGTTTGTCGCTTATTTTTTCGCCGGCCTTTTTGGCGTCGGGCTATTTGCTGCAGCCGGTGGTTTTCGACCAGTTATGGTGGCTGCTTTCGGCTTATTTGCTGGTGAAGTATTTTAATACCAACCAAGACAAATACCTGTACTATTTAGGCGTCGCGATTGGATTAGGTATGATGACCAAGTACACCATGGCATTTTTTACAGCGGCGCTTATCATCGGTATCCTGCTAACCGCGCAGCGCACCATATTTGCGAAAAAAGGCATTTGGATAGCAGTAGGGATATCCATCATCATCTTTTTACCGAACATCATTTGGCAGTTGACGCATCATTTGCCATTGGCCATGCATATGCGCAAGCTACGCAGCAGTCAGCTGGACTACATAAAACCCGGCGATTTTGTGGCTCAACAACTCATGATAAATGGTGCGGCGCTTTGGCTTTGGCTGGGCGGTTTGATATACCTTTTGTTCTTTCATCGGATGCGGCAATACCGCTTTCTGGCATATGCTTATTTGTTTACACTGGTTTTGTTTTTGGAGTTGAACGGCAAAATATACTACCTGTTTGGGGCATATCCCATGTTGTTTGCCGCAGGCGCCTTCGGTTTTGAGCGCCTGCTCAAATCGAAAGGATTGGTTTGGCGGACGGCCTTGGTATTGTTTTTTGTAGTGCCCAATTTGGTGTTCTTTCCACTGTCGCTGCCTGTCTTCCCTATAAAAACAGCCTTGCCCGTATTTGATTTTATAGCAAACAAGCTCAACGTAAAGTTCCCATTTAAATGGGAAGATCAAAAGATGCACCCAACAACACAGGATTATGGCGATATGTTCGGGTGGGACGAGTTGGGCCTTAAGGTTGCCCAAGCATATCAAAGTTTGACACCTGAACAACAAAAGCAAACCATCATATTTGCCAATAACTATGGCGAAGCGGGCGCCGTGCACCATTATGGTAAGCTGTACAACCTACCCGACGTGTATTCGCTAAACAGCAGTTTTGCCCTTTGGGCGCCCGAAAATATTGATGCGAAGTATCTGGTATATGTTGATGAGTCGAACGGGGCTAATGTGGAGGAGATGCTGAGAAACGGGCGCATTGGCAGTGCTAAAAAAACGGGCGAAATAGATAACCCGCTTGCCCGCGAAAAAGGTACGACTGTGTATATTTTGAGCGACCTTAAACCGGGTTTAAATGCCGGGTACCGTAAAGAGTTGCTGCAAACAAGATTGGAGTAGGTTGGGTTTTAGATTAACTTAGCAACGAAAACTCAATTTATATCAGCTGTATGCGCGGACTCAAAACCATCATTTTCCTCATTATATCCAATACTTTTATGACGTTTGCCTGGTACGGGCACCTTAAATTTAAGGAATACAGTTGGGGCAAAAGCATGGGTTTGTTTACCATCATCCTCATCAGTTGGGGCTTGGCTTTCTTCGAGTATGTGTTTCAGGTACCGGCAAACCAGTCGGGGTTTAAAGGCGATGGGGGGCCGTACACCCTGGTTCAACTTAAAACGATACAAGAAGCCATTACGCTGACGGTTTTTATGGTATTTAGCCTGTTGTTTTTTAAGAGTGAAAAACTTGGCTGGAACCATTTGGTGGGCTTTAGTCTTAATGTGCTCGCCGTATTCGTCATTTTTAAAAAATGGTAAAGCCAGCGTTTGATAAACCTATTTCCCGGTATTGGCTTTAAGCACCCGTATAAAATTGCCGCCCTTTATTTTGTCGATGTCTTTCTTCGAGTAGCCTATTTTGGCCAGTTCGTCAAATATCTTAGGGTAATCGGCCACACTGTCCAAACCCAACGGGTATGACTCAGAGCCGTCAAAATCAGAACCAATGCCTACATGGTCAATACCTATCAGTTTAACAATATAATCTATGTGCTTTACCAATAAGCTCAAAGGGGGACGCATCGGGTCGGTTTGCGATTTATAGATGTTGTTAAGCCTTATGTTAGCCAATGTTTCATCATGATAAATGACAAAAAGCGAATCCAACTCCTTGCGGTGCTGCCGTAAAAACGCGCCGTCTTTTTTATCGAAGGTACTATCAACAAAAGCGCTATAAAAGTTAACAAAAACCACTCCGCCGTTTTGAGCAAGGGCTTTTAGTTGTGCATCTTTCAAATTGCGCCTGTTAGGGTCGAGCGTGTAAGCGCAACTATGGGATGCGATGATGGGTTTTGTAGATGTGGCTATCACATCGTAAAAGGTCTTTTCGCCTACGTGCGATACGTCTATCATCACGCCAAGGTCGTTCAGATGATGGACAATTTGCTTGCCATACTCTGTGAGTCCGAGGTACTTTGATGTGTCTTTGTTGCGTGTCTCATCGCGTGCCGATGTAGCCCAGGTGGTACTATTATTCCATGTAAGGGTAAGGTAACGCATGCCCCGTTTTGCCAGCGAATCGATATAATCCATGCGGTCTTCTATCATGTGCCCGCCTTCAACACCAATCATTGCTGCCATTTGATGGTGTTTGACGGCCTTTTTTAGCTCGGACGAGTTTCTCACTAAAGTTATTTCGGTAGGGTAGCGCTTGATTAGGGCGTATAACGAATCTATCTCGCGGTTGGCCATATTAAAAGCCGTGCCGGTGCCATATTGCTCTCCGCACCAAATCGAAAATACCTGGGCATTTAAACCACCTTGTTTTGCCCTCACCAGGTCAAAATTGCCGCTATCCTGTAGTTTGCCAATATCGGACTTGGTTATCAATTCGTTCGATAGAATGTCGTTGTGGGTATCAACCAATATTTGAGATGCCGCATTAAGGCTAAACAATAGGGGTAAAAACAGCAGCAGCTTTTTCATCGAGTTAAGGTAGTAATTTTTACAGGATAATTAACCATCAATGGTATTCCAACAATTCAATCCTGTTACCATAAGGGTCGTGAAAGGCAAAGCGGTCGCGGCCGGATATGGGCACTTCTTCAACTATTTCTATCCCATTGGCCTCAAGGTGGGTCCGTGCGTCATGCAGATTGGTGACCTGCATAGCAAAGTGCCGTTTTGATATTTCAGATGGGTTTTCTGTACCGATATGGAGTTCTAACCCAGGCAATTGATACCAGTAACCGCTGCTTTTATACAGTTCAGGAGCCCTCATTTTTGGCTCGAAGCCCATCACCCCGGTATAAAACAGGTTGGCTTCGTCCACTTTGCCCGGCGGCACACAAACGTAAACGTGGTCGATACGTTGATAGTTGATCATAAAAACGGATTGTTTTACAGTTAAAAAAGTTAGGCAATTTCGGAAAAATTATGGATTGTACAATTAGGGCCTGTAAGTCCTAAAATCAGCAACATCGGGTGCGCAGCACCCGATGTTGCCAAATCCAAATCCCTTAAAATGCGCACCCTATTCTTCTGCTAAAATGTCTGGCTAGTGGTTGGAGTGTTATTGCCTGACTTGTCTTGCTAATCACGGTATTGTTTTTGTTGAGGTTGCCTCATATTTCATTTTTGTTTTACGATTTATAAAATGCTTTCTTATCTTTATGTGCCCTGATGTTTGTCCCCAACCAGTAATGAAAAGTTTATTAAACGCTGCGTACAGCAAAGAGATAATCGAACGGATCAACCATTTAACGCCTGCTTCAACTCCGTTGTGGGGTAAAATGACGGTAGACCAAGCTATGGCGCATTTGAACGCCGCCTTCAACAATGCCTTGGGCGAGGTGAAGCAAAAAAGGGAATTTTGGGGTTATATTTTTGGTAACATGGCAAAAAAGAGCCTTTTAAGTGATAAGCCGGTCAAAAAAGGCCTGCCAACTTCTAAAGCGCTTAAAGTAAAAGGCGAATACAATTTTGAAGAGGAAAAAGAACATCTCATCGCCTTAATTGAACATTATACCGCTACAAGGGGCAAGGACGTGAATAAATACCCGCACCCATTTTTTGGGCGACTTACCGCTATCGAGTGGGACAAGTTATTGACCAAACACATTGACCATCATTTAAGTCAATTTGGGGTTTAGATTATAATCCTGAGTATCCGTCCAACTTAAACTGTATAGTAATCACTACAAATATCCTTTAAAGGATATATCAAGCAGTCACAATCTCCAGCTTCTGCTATTTTTAGTTCCTGTTAAATTTCAGTATTGAAAACCCTTTGCAGGCAGCCTGAGCCACTAAACATTTGTTGCCGGTTGTTTTTTTGCCTATCTGATACTTGATTGTATTATTGGCTGTTTTTTTGCCATGTTGTTGATGTAAATCAAATGTTTTGGTTTACGCTAAACTCATATCAAAAACAATTATTATGAAAAAGTATATCTTTTCGGCTGGCTTGGTAATTACGCTGCTGTTTATGGCTAACCTCTCAGTGCAAGCACAATCTCGCCCCGTTAGCGATCAGGCCAAGGGTGCAATAGTTGGCGGCGCTGCCGGCATAGTTGCAGGTGGACTAATCGGTCATGGCGTTAAAGGTGCCGTAATAGGTGGCGCAATAGGTGCAGGCGGCGGCTATATTGTTGGCGACGCCATCCGTCGTAAAAAACTAAGGCAACGCCAAGCTTATTTGCGTGCGCACCCTGTGCATCATTATGCCCATACTACTTCAATTGCGGCACCAAGGTCGGTTACTACCACTACGGTTACAAAAACCACTAACTATTGATCGTGCATTTCGCCAAAAAGCCCCTCTTGATTATCAAGAAGGGCTTTTTAGTTTTAAGCTTGGTCTTGTTTGTTGTTAAGTAACAAGGTACTTGTAATTGCGAAAATATCGGTTTTGATATGTTTAAAGTTCTTGTGGATGTCCTTTAGTTCGTCGGCTATCCTCGCGTCTTCCATTTCTAAAAAAATCTGACTTTTTGCTGCCTTGTTGTTTATTTTTTCTTCTATGTGGATTTGGTGCCTTATAATGTCCTGTTTTATATTACTTTCTACGTAGCCCAACGATATGAGTTGACCTTTAATAAGTTGTATACGGTTAACATATTTGTCTTGTATCAGGGTGATAAAGAACTTGTCCAGCAAATCGGTTATAAATTTGATTTCATCGTCCAGAAAGTTGATTTCTGACAGCCAGAATTTGTTCTGGTCGTACAGTTTGGTTATAGCTTCGTCAATGTCGGCTGTAACGGTGGTTTGGTTAATGGTTTCCATGATGGTTTGGTTAATGTGATTCTTATTGCTATTTGTGATATAACGTTTTATATAGTAAAATTACCGTCAAACTGTTTGCCAATCAATAATCTAAATCACTATTTTGGCGGGCTTATGTCATTTTTTACATTGAATTTTACATTTAGAACACGATTATGGTCCACGATATATATATTTGGTTATGGCTGTAACGTAACGGCGCATCTGTTGTCTAAATGGTAGTATGATATTTTTTAAGCTATTTGCCGAAAGTTTTGTTTTTGCCATGGATGCTCTCAGGCAAAACAAGCTCCGTACCATCTTGTCCTTATTGGGAATTACCATTGGTATATTCAGTATCATCGCTGTATTCTCTGCTGTCGATACCTTGAACGACAACCTGCACAAAAGTGTCGACAAACTGGGCAGCAACACCCTTTTTGTGCAAAAAATGCCATGGACTTTCAGCGGTGACTACCCGTGGTGGAAATATATGCAGCGCCCTGTGCTTAAACTGCGCGACCTGGATGCCCTCGAAAAACGTATGCAAAGCACGCAAGGCATGGAGTACGAAGCCTGGCTGAGCAACCACACCATCAAATATCAAAGCAATAGCGTCGAGAACGTGCAGATCAGTGCCGCCTCGGCCGACTATGATAAAACCTGGCTGCTCAACTTTATTGCAGGCCGCTACTTCACCGGTATGGAATCGCGCGCAGGCGAACCCGTAGCCCTCATTGGCTATAATGTTGCCGAGGGCTTGTTTGTAGCACCCTCACTTGCCGAAGGCAAACTGATCAAAGTACTCGGCCGCAATGTGCGGGTAGTGGGCGTGTTTGCTAAAGACGGCGAAGACATGCTGGGTATATCAAACGATGACGCCATCGTTATTCCCGTGGCTTTTGCCCATCAAATGGTTAACATCGAAAGCGATAACTATAACCCCCAAATTGTGGTTAAGGGCCGCGATGGTGTGCCCGAAGAAGCTGTTGAAAGCGAACTGGAAGGTGCCATGCGTTCCATACGCCGCATAAGACCCAACCAGGAAGATAACTTCGCCCTCAACAAGAGCACCCTCATATCCGAACAATTCGACAAGGTGTTCAGCTTCCTGCACTTTGCGGGGATGATCATCGGTGGCTTTTCGGTACTGGTAGGCGGCTTCGGCATAGCTAATATCATGTTCGTGTCGGTAAAAGAACGCACCAATATCATCGGTATCCAAAAGTCCCTTGGGGCCAAAAACTACTTTATCATGCTCCAGTTCCTGCTCGAGGCCATTTTATTATGCCTCATGGGTGGTTTGCTGGGGATTGCCTTAGTTTATGTCGGTACACTCATTTTAAAATCCCAATCTGATGTGGCCGTGGTACTCTACTTCAAAAACGTAGTCATCGGTATAAGTACTTCGGTAACCATAGGCATTATCGCGGGTATTGTGCCGGCATGGATCGCTGCTCGTTTAGACCCTGTAGAGGCTATACGCACCAATTAAACACTGAGTGATTTACTGACCGATTTATTAACTATAGATTAAATATTTAAATCATTAAATAAATTTATCGATCGCTTAATAAGGCAAGGGGGGAAAAAGTAAGAAATATTTCACGCCATTTAACCACCAAGTCATTGCGAAGAGGAATGATAGCCTGTCCCGATACTTTTGGAAAGCAACCACTGCGCGACAGGCAGCCCGCCAACCAAAGGGGGGAAAAAGTAGGAAATACTTCAATCTTTATTTCTCCCTGTTCTTTCATCTTTGTTCCTTGTTCCAAACCATACAAGGTACAAAATTTTGACGGTATTTCCAAAAAATCGCAATGATAAACCCCTTGCCGCACCCGTACCTTTTCGGTAAATTTGGCGTAAACCCGGCCAGTCCAAAGCATGCTCTATCAACTAAAAATCATCCCTGTAACTTTACTGCCACTATACATCCAACAGGTTGCGCCCGATTTGCTGTTGAAGTTTGATAGCTTGCACGATGCCGAAATATCCACCGAGACTTTCAGTTTTTATACATCAGTATCATCAGTCTTTTCAAGTAAGATAGAAGGGGAGGACATCGAACTCGACTCATACGTCAAGCACAAAAAATTTGGTATCGAATTTTTGCCCGACTATACCTGCAAAATAGACGATTTATATGATGCCTACACCTTTGCGAAAAGCAATACCCTAAGCCAACAAAATGTCGCACATGCGCACCAACTCTTAAGTAAACACATTGTGGCAAAGCATTACCAAGGCAATTTGCGCACACAAAACATGTATGTATCCACACCCGAAGGCAAAATAGAGTATGTGGCCGCAACCCCGCACCAGGTGCCCGGCGAAATGGAAAAGTTTTATAGTGATGTTGCCGACTTGTTAGCAGCCGAAATGAACATAAAGGAAGTTTTCTTCTTTTCAGCGATGATACATTTGGTTTTTGTGAAGATACACCCCTTTAACGATGGCAATGGCCGTACAGGCCGTTTATTGGAGAAATGGTTTTTGGCCCAAAAATTAGGCGATAAAGTCTGGTTTGTCCAATCCGAAAAAAACTACTACCAGCAACATCAAATCTATTATAACAACCTACGCGCACTGGGGTTGGAATACCCCGACCTCAATTACGATAAAGCCCTGCCTTTTTTACTGATGCTACCTGGGGCATTGGATGTGTAATTTTCTCCCGTCTAACAATGTTTTAATTATTCAACAACCGCTTTAATACACTATCTATTATCCTCACTCTTTTTGTATGTATCTTCTAAAAAAGTAAGGGATAAAAATAAGGGACAAAGATATTATTAACGTGATTGCTGATAAAAAAATCCCTTTTAAAGGAAATGGAAATGATGATGCGAAAATAGAAATACCGAATGTATGAATAAGAGAAATAACTATAATTGCAAAGGAAAAAAGCTTATTCACTTTTCTGCTTATCAAAAATAATATTAACAGTGTGAAATCAAAAATATAGATGTCTAAAGTCGATTTCAAACCGTCCACTACATACTTATTGTTCAAAAAATCCAAATAGTTGTCTAAATAATTCAAGCCGAAAAGTAGCTGAGGAATGATTAGTAAAATTGCGAAGCCGATCGGAGTTGTTTTTTGTTTCATGATTTTGCCCCACACTGGTCGAGGTTTTCAACTTCATCCTAAAATGTACTATGCGTTGTGCTTGTGCGGTTACCCATCAAGCTTGCCACCTGAAAAAACGCCCTGCGCTATGCCCCATGCACTCCGCGCCCTCAATTCACCGTGCTCCCCTTATAATGCTTCATAATCTTGCTGTACAATATCTCCGGCACAAAAGGCTTGGTTAGGTAGTCTTCCATACCATGCTTCACCGCTTTTTGTTGGGTTTCGGGCATGGCGTCGGCACTCAAGGCTATAATGGGAACTTCGGGCTGGGTTTGTTTGATGATGGATGCTGCTTCAAAGCCGTCCATAACGGGCATTTGCAGGTCCATT
This sequence comes from uncultured Mucilaginibacter sp., assembly GCF_903893715.1. GTDB lineage: Bacteria > Bacteroidota > Bacteroidia > Sphingobacteriales > Sphingobacteriaceae > Mucilaginibacter. Next base: position 24,689 of record NZ_CAITNG010000127.1, on the reverse strand, counting down.
ATGATCACGTCGTAGTTATTACCCATCGCCATCTCAACAGCAACTTTACCATTCGATGCATGCTGTACATCGGCGTGCCAGTTCTTTAAAAACTTAGTGGCTATTAGCAGGTTCATTTTGTTGTCGTCAACCAGTAAAATGCGCATACCTTTCAGGTTGTCTTCTGTGGTGCTTGTCGGGGCCTTTACCTCAGTTTCGGGTTTTTCTTCAATTTCGGCCTTGTCAAATTCAATGGTAAAGCTAAACTCGGTGCCTTCGTCCGGTACGCTCACAATATTGATGGTGCTGTTGTGCAGTTCTATCAGGCGTTTGGTAATGGCTAAACCAAGCCCCGTGCCGCCATAATCGCTCTGTGTGCTCTGAAACTCTTGTGTAAAGGGGTCGAATATTTTCTCCAGGTTTTCCGACGCTATACCAATGCCCGTATCGGCCACAGTAAACTTTACCGATACCTTATCAAATTTTATGTTTTGCGATTCGAGCTTCAGATACACTGTGCCGTTTTTGGTGAATTTTACCGCGTTACTGATAAAGTTGTTCAGCACCTGGCCCAGGCGCAATTGGTCACCGATGAGGTTCACGGGTATGTTTTGGTCAAACACCAGTTCCAAATTGGTACCGTTCTCTTCAGCCTTGGTGGTAAACGAACTTAAAATATTTTTGGCCAGCTTGCTGATGTTGAAAGGTAGCTTGTACAGCTCCAGTTTGCCCGCCTCAATTTTGTTGTAATCCAAAATATCGTTGATCAGCTCCAACAGGTTATTACTCGAAAACTGCAGCGTGTGCAGGTATTCCAACTGGCTGGGGGCGGGGTTTTCCTGCAGCAGCAGGTTGGTAGTACCTATAACAGCATTCATCGGCGTCCGAATCTCATGACTCATTATAGACAGGAACTCCGACTTGAACCGCGACGATTTTTCGGCATTTTCCTTAGCCATGATCAATGCCTCGCGCGCTTTTTTGATTTCGGTAATATCCTCGCCAATACTGGTGGTTTCGGTTATTTTTCCAAACTCGTCCAGCGTAACCGTGTTTTTCCAGTTGATAACGCGTTGTTTGCCGTTGCGGCAAAGTACCGGGCTGGTATGCTGGGCATAAAAATTGTCCGTTTCCAGCCAACCCCTAAACTGCGCCCTCAAAATATCGGGTACAAAATTGGTAACCCAGTTCATGTTCAGCAATTCGCTGCGCTCATAACCCAAAATTTCGGCCAGGTGCTTATTGCAAAAAACAATATCGCCGTTTTTGTTCAGCGTTACAGCAGCCAGGTTAATGGTTTCAAGAACGCTCTTGTATTTGTTTTCCGAACGCTCAAAATCAAACTCGATTTTCTTCCGCTCAGTCATGTCTTGCAGCGTGCCGATTATTTTTTTTATCACACCATCTTTTTTCAAGGTTTTGCCGATGATCAGGCTCACATATTTCAACCTGCCGCTTTTGGTGATGATGCGATACTCTACTACCGAGCGGGTCATTTTCAACGGGTTTTTAAACGAACCCGCCAGCATGGCTTTGTCTGCCGGGTGTACCTGGCCCAACAACAGTTTAAAATGGTCCTCGTGCTTTACTTCATCCTTGTTAAGTTCGTAAATATGGTATATCTCGTCGCTCCACTGTATGTCGTTCAGGGTGATGTCCCATTTCCAGCCGCCAATTTTAGCAATGGCCTGCACCTCCATCAATTCCGACTGGCTCTGTTTGATCAGCTTGTTGGCAATTTTGTTTTCGGTAACATCCTGCACAATGCCTGCCACTTTTATAACCCGGCCTTTGTCGTCCTTCACGGGATAGCCACTTACCACCTTGAAATACTTTAGGTTACCTTTTGGTGTGATGGAACGATGCTCCAGTTCATTCAACGGGTTGCTTACCAGCGAATTGAAATAAACCTGTGCATGCTCGCGGTCGTCGGGGTGTATCAAGCTGATGTAATAGTTCAGTTTTGTGCGGTCGTGCGGTATGTCGGTAACCTCCAGTATCGTAAATAAATTGTTCGACCATTGAATGTCTTGCCCGGTTTCATCGGTCCACCAGCTGCCAATTTTTGCTACTATCTGCTCATTGTACAGCACCATTTCATTCTCTTTAACTTTGGCTGCACTTTCTTTTATTTCGGTAATATCCTGTAAAGTAATGGTAACACGGCCATTGGGCTTGTGCGCGGTATCGAGCACCGGCGAAATGGTAGTATGGTACCAACGCCCGTTGTTAAAAAACGATTCAAAATCAAACGATACAGTTTTTAATGTTTTTACAGCGGTTTTAAAATAACTGGCCACCTGAGGTATGGCCAAATCGTCGAGCGTCGATCCGATGAGGCTCACTACGTCTTTTTCTAAAACATCGCCCGCAGGGTACCAAACATCCTGACATATTTTTTTCTCGTCGTACGTAAAAATGATGTTGGTATTTGCGGCTATCAAACTTTGCAGGTTCGACAGGCTGTGGTTCAGGTTGCCATTGGTCAGTTCGAGCGCCATTTTTTGTTCCGTAACATCGTGCATAATGACTTTGCTGCGGATGATGTACGAGCGGCGGTATAAAAACAAAACACCGGCCAGGGCTATAAAAATAACCGTCGTTCCGGCCAAAACAGGTATTTCGGTATAAACCACATTGAATAAAAAGCCGCAGCCAAAACTGGCAATGCTCAGGCAGATAAAGCCGATAAACTCATACGATCGCCTGCACAAAAAACTGATCAACATCAAACTCACCAGCGAGCCCAAAAAGTACTCGCCTATAAAGTTGTTGGTGCCCAGCAAGTAACAGTTGTTCACCAGCATAAAGGTGATGATGCAGAAGTAAGCGTTTACAAAATAGATGCGCTTATCGTCAAAATATGATACGGCAACAGTGGTTAAACAGATCAAGCTGCTAAAGCCGCGTAACCACAAGGGGTCTACCGACTGTGGCACCAGGTATATAAAAAGGAAGTGGAATGCGATGTTGACAAAGCACAAAATGATAAAAAACAACCTGTAAAAGTCCCGGTCATCGGGTGCTTTCGAAAGTTTATTTATACTTAACGCCATGCTTTGGTCGGGATATAATATTTAAAAAATGGTTTAAACTTGCGGGATGTAAAAAAACAACTAAATTTTTACAAATCCAATAGAAGACGACCTATAAAAGTACGCAGATTTATTTACATTTGCGAATACAAATACACCTCTATGTCAGATACAGTACAACTAAAAATTGATGATAAAACCTACGAATTGCCCGTTGTAAAGGGCACCGAAGATGAATTGGCTATTGATATTACGAAGCTTCGCGACCTGACAGGTTATGTTACATTAGATATTGGTTACAAAAACACCGGCGCCACAAAAAGTGCCATTACTTTTCTCGACGGTGAGGTGGGTATACTAAAATACAGAGGTTACCCGATCGAACAGCTAGCCGAGAAATCCAGCTTTTTAGAAGTTGCTTATCTGCTGATATACGGCGATCTGCCGACCGCTGACCAAATTGGTAATTTTCAAAAGCAGATTAACCATCATACGTTGGTGCATGAGGATATGAAGAAGTTTTTCGACGGCTTCCCTTCCGATTCGCACCCGATGGGTCAGTTGACCACACTGGTAAGTTCGCTTTCGGCCTTTTATCCTGATTCACTAAAACCCATTCAAACGGCGCAGGATGTTAATAATACCATCATCAAGCTGCTGGCCAAAATGACCACCATCGTATCGTGGATTTATAAAAAATCGATGGGGCATCCGGTGATATATCCGCAAAACAAATACGACTACGTTACCAATTTCCTGCATATGACATTTGGTCAGCGTACCGAAGAGGTAACCATCGACCCGGTTATTGTGGATGCCATGAACGTGTTGTTGATATTGCACGCCGATCACGAGCAAAATTGCTCAACTTCAACTGTGCGCATTGTAGGTTCGTCCGAGTCTAACCTGTATTCTTCAGTTTCGGCGGGTATTTCGGCATTGTGGGGCCCGCTGCACGGCGGTGCCAATCAGGCGGTAATCGAAATGCTCGAAAAAATAAAAGAAGACGGCGGCGATACCGATAAATGGATAAACAAAGCCAAAGACAAAAACGATCCATTCCGCCTGATGGGCTTTGGCCATCGCGTATACAAAAACTTCGATCCACGCGCCAAGATCATCAAAAAAGCTTGCGACGATATTTTAGAAAAATTGGGTATAGACGACGAAGTGTTGAATATAGCCAAACGCCTGGAAGAGGTGGCCTTGAAAGACCCTTACTTCATCGAGCGCAAGCTGTATCCAAATGTTGATTTCTATTCAGGCATCATCTACCGCGCCTTAGGCTTCCCAACCGATATGTTTACCGTATTGTTTGCCTTAGGCCGTTTACCGGGATGGATTGCCCAATGGAAAGAAATGAAAGAGAACAAAGAACCCATCGGCCGCCCGCGCCAAATTTATGTAGGCGCTGTGGATAGGGACTATGTACCTATCGATAAAAGATAAACGCTGGCGTTCAGCTAATTTAAATGCCCTCGATATATCGGGGGCATTTTTTGTTTACAGGGTTTACTACATTTGATAGATGAAACGCATCCTCCTTTTTATATTATTAATCAGTAGTATCGCCACGGCACAGGTAAAAGTTACCTTTAAAGTGACCATACCGGCATCAACCCCCATTCCCGAAACCGTTTACCTTGCGGGAAGCATGAACGGCTGGACTGCCGCGGCGAAAGATTGGCAGTTAGCCGCAGCTTCCGCGGGTGTATACCAATTGAACGTTTCCATACCCGCAGGCGCCTACGAATACAAATTTACCCGCGGCGATTGGAACAAAGTGGAATGTTCTGCCACCGACGCACCCATCGCTAACCGTACCCTTCACGTTCTGCATGATACCATCGTTATGCTAAATATTGCCGAATGGCAGGATAAACACCCCATCGAAAAAAAGCATACAGCAAGTGCCAATGTACATATCATCAGCGAAAAATTTGATATACCGCAACTCGGCCGCCAGCGCAGGGTATGGATTTATTTACCGTCGGGATATGCTTATGGAAAAGCCAAATATCCGGTAATTTATATGCAGGATGGCCAAAACCTTTTCGACGAATTAACAGCGGGCTATGGGCAGGAGTGGGGCGTTGATGAGTTTATGGATTCCCTGAAAAATGGTCAGCAAGCCATAATCGTCGGCATCGACCATGGCGGTAATTACCGTATTAGTGAATACGACCCATACGACTCGCAATATGGCAAAGGCCAGGGGGATGATTACTCGCGCTTTTTGGTGGAAACATTAAAACCCTATATCGATAGCCACTATCAAACCCTACCCGATGCCAAACACACTACCGTAGCCGGCAGCTCCATGGGGGGCCTCATCAGCATGTACGCCGCCCTCAAATACCCTAGGGTTTTCGGCAACGCGGGTATATTCTCGCCTTCTTTTTGGATAGGGTCGCAAATTTACGACTACGCTAAAGCAAACGCCAATAGCGGCACTCGCTATTATTTTGTTTGCGGCGACCAGGAAAGCGAAAAAGAAGTAGCCGATATGCAAAAGATGGTCGATATCCTCAAATTTAAAGGTTCACCCGAAAAAAATATCCCGGTTACCATCATTAAAGGCGCGAAGCATAACGAGGTACAATGGCATGGAGATTTTCCTGCGTTTTACGATTGGTTGATGAAGATTAAATAAGCCCCTTAGCCTCTATATTTGTTCAGGGCAATGGAAATCCAACCTACATATCCCATCCGAAAAATTATCCATATCGATATGGACGCGTTCTATGCGTCAGTTGAGCAGCGTGATAACCCGGAATACCGCGGCAAACCCATCGTGGTAGGCGGTCCGCCCGAAGGCAGGGGTGGGGTAGTGGCTACCGCCAGTTACGAGGCTCGTAAGTTTGGCATCCGTTCGGCCATGCCTTCTAAGAAAGCTTTACAGCTTTGTCCGCATGCCATATTCGTAAGGCCGCGCTTTGCTGCTTATAAAGAGGTTTCTAATCATATCCGCGAAATATTTAGCCGTTATACCGACCTCATCGAACCGCTTTCGCTGGACGAGGCCTATCTCGATGTAACCAACGACAAGTTGGGTATCGGTTTAGCCATTGATATCGCCCAACAAATCAAACAAGCCATCAAAGACGAGTTGCAATTGACGGCTTCGGCCGGCGTATCCGTCAATAAATTTGTTGCCAAAATTGCGTCTGACATGAACAAGCCCGACGGCCTCAAGTTTATCGGCCCCTCAAGTATTGAAGCTTTTATGGAAACCCTGCCCGTCGAGAAATTCTTTGGTGTAGGCAAAGTTACAGCCGAAAAAATGCGCAACATGGGCCTGCACACCGGTGCCGACCTGAAACGCTTATCGGAAGATGAATTAACCCGCCATTTCGGTAAATCGGGCAAATTCTATTATAAAATTGTACGCGGCATTGATGAGCGCGAAGTACAACCCAACCGCGAAACCAAATCGATGGGGGCGGAGGATACTTTTGCCTACGACTTAACTACCGAAGAAGAAATGTACGCCGAACTGGAGAAAATTGCCCAAACTGTAAACAACCGCCTCCTAAAATACGACCTGAAAGGCCGCACCATTACCCTAAAAGTAAAATACGCCGACTTTAAACAAATTACCCGCAACCAATCCTTCCCCAGCCCCGTTGGCGATTTTGAAACCATATCGGCCACAGCAAAACAACTATTGTTTCATTCTGGTATTGATGATGTTAAAGTAAGGTTGCTCGGCATTACGCTTTCCAACTTTGGCGAACCAACACGAAAGCAAAAACCAGAGAAGTTGGATGGGCAGTTGGAATTGTTTTGACTTATATTCCAACCTTAACTAATGGCAATATCCTGACCATCAGCTATTGCCCGGCTCCGCTTAAAAACGTAACTTTGCGGAATAATACCTTACACCAATGCCCGAAGAACTTGAACACGTAAAATGCCTCATCATAGGCTCCGGCCCGGCTGGTTATACCGCTGCCATATATGCCGCCCGTGCCGATATGAAACCTGTTTTATACACAGGTATGTTGGCCGGAGGCCAGCTCACCCAAACAACCGATGTAGATAATTTCCCCGGTTACCCGAACGGCATTTTAGGTCCCGAAATGATGGAAGACCTGCGTAAGCAGGCCGAACGTTTTGGCACCGATATCCGTTTTGGCTATGTTAGTTCGGTTGATTTTTCGGCCTTGCCGCATAAAGTGGTAATCGACGAAGTAAAAACCATCCTTTGCGATACCGTTATTATTTCTACGGGGGCATCGGCCAAATGGCTGGGATTAGAATCAGAACAAAAATATAATGGTTTTGGCGTTTCGGCATGTGCCGTATGCGACGGTTTCTTCTTCCGCGGTCAGGATGTAGCCATCGTAGGCGCAGGCGATACCGCCGCCGAAGAAGCTACTTATTTAGCAAAACTATGCCGCAAGGTATACATGCTGGTTCGCCGCGATGAGTTCCGTGCATCAAAAGCGATGGTACACCGCGTGCAGCATACCAAAAACATAGAGATCATTTACAATACAGAAACCACCGAAATATTAGGCAACGAAACCGGCGTAACCGGTGTACGCACCCTCAATAACAAAACGCAGCAAGAGCGTATTTTGGATGTAACCGGCTTTTTTGTGGCCATTGGCCATACCCCGAACACCGAAATATTTAAGGGTTGGATAAAAATGGATGCCACAGGATATATTATCACCCATCCCGATTCGACCCAAACAAACGTAGAAGGGGTGTTTGCCTGCGGCGATGCCCAGGACCATATTTACCGCCAGGCCGTAACAGCTGCCGGTACAGGTTGTATGGCAGCTTTGGAAGCCGAGCGTTACCTTGCTGCCAAAGAGCACATCGTAACCGCATAAAGTTGCACAGAACAAGAACTGAAAGCCCTCCCGATAAAATCGGGAGGGCTTTCGTTTTTATAAATAATATCCCATTTTTGATTTCTATCAATTGCTTCATGAAAAACTTTCTCTTACCAATCTTACTACTCGTTACGGCAACGGTTTTTGCACAAAAAACTGACTACCCAAAAGAAGTAACGCCCGAAATCGCGAAAAAAATAAACGCCAAAATTGAAAATGAGATACCCGCACTGCTAGTTAAGCTGGAAAAAAATAACAGGGAGCGTACCGATAAGTTTGACGAAGGCATAAAGTTTGGTGTTGACACGTTTAAAATAGAACGTTACTTTGAAGAATACATGAAGGTTGATTATTCAACAGCAGGTAAAGAAAGCGCCTGCAACCAAGCCGCAGATAAATACGACGCGCTGATGAACAGGTATTACAAACTGTTGATGGCCAAATTAAAGCCTAAAGACAGGCCGTCGCTCATCGCCGCGCAAAGGAGTTGGATTGCATTCAGGGATAATGAGTCGAAATTATTTGATGTATTGTGCAAAGACGCATATTCAGGCGGAGGGACCAAGGAAAATATTGCCATGGCTGATCATTATTATACGCTTGTTAAAGAAAGGACCTTAAAACTGTTTGAGTATTATGCCGGTTTATACAATTAACTAATCCCGTAAATTTTCCTCAACTTTAGGCCTTCCAATTACCGCCTTTTATGAATATCGATTTTAACAAGAACGAGGATATCAACAAACAATTAGTTTACGAGCTAAAAACCAAACTCAAAAAAGTATTTGCCGGTGGCGGCGAAAAAGCGGCCGCCAAACAAAAAGAAAAAGGCAAAATGCTGGCCCGTGAGCGCGTTGCTTACCTCATTGATAAAGATAAACCCTGGCTCGAAGTTGGCGCTTTTACCGCCGAAGGCATGTATGCTGAATACGGTGGCTGCCCATCGGCAGGAGTGGTGTGCGGCATAGGCTATGTTTCGGGCAGGCAATGTGTTATTGTAGCGAATGATGCTACGGTTAAAGCCGGTGCCTGGTTCCCAATGACAGCAAAAAAGAACCTGCGCGCGCAGGAAATAGCCATGGAAAACCGCTTGCCCATCATCTACCTGGTCGATTCGGCTGGTGTGTTCTTGCCTTTGCAGGACGAGATATTCCCGGATAAGGAACACTTTGGCAGGATATTCCGCAACAACGCCATCATGAGCAGCAGCGGTATCATCCAGATATCGGCCATTATGGGCTCCTGCGTGGCAGGGGGCGCTTACCTGCCTATCATGAGCGATGAGGCCATGATAGTTGATGGTACAGGTTCTGTGTTCCTGGCGGGATCGTTTTTAGTGAAATCGGCCATAGGCGAGGATGTAGATAACGAAACCTTAGGCGGTGCTACCACCCATTGCGAAATATCAGGCGTTACCGACTATAAAATGCCCAACGATGCAGCCTGTCTCGATGCCATCCGTAACATTATGGATAAAGTGGGCGATTACAATAAAGCCGGTTTTGACCGTACAAAACCCGCCGCCCCTGCACTTAAGGAAGAAGATATTTACGGCATCATCCCCGAAAACCGCGAAAAGCCGTACGATATGATGGAAATCATCAAACGATTGCTGGACGATTCCGCTTTTGAAGAATATAAAGAAGGTTATGGCCATTCCATTATTTGCGGTCTGGGCCGTGTGGATGGCTGGGCGGTGGGCATTGTAGCCAACCAGCGCATCGTTATCAAAAACAAAAAAGGCGAAATGCAGTTCGGCGGGGTTATCTATTCCGATTCAGCGGATAAGGCCACCCGCTTTATCATGAACTGTAACCAAAAAAAGATACCGCTGGTTTTCCTGCAGGATGTTACCGGCTTTATGGTGGGTAGCCGCTCCGAGCAGGGGGGAATTATAAAGGACGGTGCTAAAATGGTGAACGCGGTAGCGAACTCCGTTGTACCAAAATTCACCTTCATTATCGGCAACAGCTACGGCGCGGGCAACTACGCCATGTGCGGCAAAGCTTACGACCCACGACTCATCTACGCCTGGCCATCGGCCAAGCTGGCCGTAATGGGTGGCTCTCAGGCAGCTAAAACGCTGTTGCAGATGCGCACATCAACCATGATAGCCAAAGGGGAAGTCATCACCAAAGAACAGGAAGACGAACTGCTAAAAGAAATAACCGACCGCTACAACACCCAAACCACCCCATACTATGCCGCCGCCCACCTCTGGGTAGATGGCATCATCGACCCGCTCGAAACCCGAAAGGTAATATCCATGGGCATCGAAGCCGCCAACCACGCACCGATTGAAAAAGCTTTTAATGTAGGGGTGATACAAACATAGTTGATTTCGAATTTCGAATGTTCGATTTCGGATTTGTTTTTTTACATCTTCCATCTTACGTCTTCCATCTTCCATTAAATAGGGATTAATTCACCTGTGTAGAATACACCACCCTAAACGGTTTCACCTCCACCGTTTCCCAAACGCCGGCGGTAATGTATATTTCCCTTTTTTTCCATGCTTCCAATTCTTCCTCGGTCTCAAATTGCAGCACCATTACTGAGCCTATCATTTTTCCTTCATCGTCTAATATGGCACCGCCCATAATATAGTTATTGTTGGCTTTTAATTCCTTTGCGCCCTCAAGGTGCTGGGGGCGTACGGCCATGCGGCGGTCTATAGCGCCTTCGTCGGTATGGTCGTAACCGGTGATGATGTATTGTTTCATGGGCTAAATGTACTTATTGGTTGATGAAACTACCGATGTTTTCATTTAAAAACTTCAAGTCGGCGGGGTTACTGCCCGCACCGGCAGTATGCCCCCAAAGCGAGGGGATGGGTTTAAATACCACATGTGGTATAAAAGCCTGCTCGTACTTCGCATCATTTATCGGGAAATACAGGTCCGTTTCTGATGGCATATACATAAACGGCACCTTGATGGATGCCAGTGCCTTTTCCACATCGCCGTTAAAGCCGGGGGTATTGCCCACGTTGTTTTGCTGCCAGGTGCGCATCTGTAATATCAGGTTATTGGCATCGGCACCGGGGATAAAATGTTTGCGGTAGTTATCCACTACCTGCTCAAAAGTGGTGCCCGGCGGCGTATTGGTACGCCAAAGTTCCTTTCGCCACCATTCCTGCGAGTACAGCCATCCCGTCCATACCATGCCGAAGGCCTGCAAGCCTTTTTCGGGGGGAGCGGTATAATCGCCGTTATTAAAGGTGGCGTCAGCGGTAAGAGCAGATATCTGCCCTTCTAAGCGTACAATACCATGCCCGTATGTTTTGGCTGTGCCCGATGTGGCCACGATTTTATCCGCGAATACCGGGTAACTAACGGCCCATTGAAAAGCTTGCTGCGCACCCATCGAAAAACCGATAATAGCCTTCAGGTGCGTTATTTTCAAATCTTCCAGCAATAGTTGATGGACGGCTTCTACATTATCGCGAATGTTCATGATGGGGAAACGTGGCCCGTGAAAAGGCTCAGGCGTGTTGCTCGGCGACGAGGAATGTCCGTTGCCAAATAGCTCAGTGCAAACAATGAAGTATTTCGCGGTATCCAGTGCCCTTCCCGGGCCTATAAGCCACTCGTAACCATGGTGGTCGGCCATATAATGCGAGGGGCAAAGGATGGCATTGTCGTGCGCGGCATTTAAATGCCCGTAAGTACCATATATAATATGCGCTTCGGGCAGCGTAATACCGGCCTCGTTCTTAAAGTTTTTGATGATGAACTCCTGTGCCACGGAATGGTCGACACGGCGAGCGTTTTGCGCGAAAGCACCGGGGGCCAACAGAAGCAGCAATAATATTTTTTTCATATAATCGGATAAGTCAGCTCAATATACAGATAAGCACCAATATATGTCGACCATGCGCCATCGTTGCTTCAAAAATTACAAAGCATAAACATGTATAAGTGTTAAGCATACAATATTAAATTTTTTGAGCATATTTGGTGCTCATACAAAAATCGATATCTCTTATCAAAACCAATTGATAATGAGTAAAATAGAATACGCCGATGAAAGCAAACCTGAAACAAGAGTTTAAAAACCGATATAACAAAGAAGCAACCCATACCTTTTTTTCGCCGGGGCGTGTTAACCTTATCGGTGAGCATATTGACTATAACGGCGGCTTGGTAATGCCCTGTGCCATTACTTTGGGTACTTATATGCTTATCGCGCCCAACAGCGATAAAGTGTTCCGCTTTAAAAGCGTAAATTTTGAAGAGCAACTGGAAATACCTTTGCAATCATCCTACACCAAATCGGGCGAGGAATGGTTCAATTACCCTTTGGGCGTTATCAATTACCTGATCGAAGGTGGTAAAGAACTGGGCGGTTTGGATATGCTCTATTACGGCGATATACCCATCGGTTCGGGCTTGTCTTCATCGGCTTCTATCGAAGTGGTTACCGCTTTCGCGTTCAATCAGCTGTTCAATTGCGGCTTGACCAAACTGGAACTGGTGCTCATATCAAAACGCGTAGAAAACGAGTTTATCGGCGTAAGCAGCGGTATTATGGACCAGTTCGCGGTAGCATTTGGCGAAACGGACAAAGCCTTGGTTTTGAATTGTGATACCTTGGATTACGAAGCCGTGCCCACCAACCTCGGCGACCATCTGCTGGCCATCATCAATACCAACAAACTGCGTAAACTGGCCGAATCGAAATACAACGAGCGCGTGCAGGAATGCCAGACCGCGCTCAAACAATTACAGCAAGAGCTGGATATCGCCAACCTCTGCGACCTGGATTCCGCAACCTTCGAACTACATAAACACCTCGTAACTGACCCAACAGTATTGAAACGTGCTACTCATGTGGTTTACGAAAATCAACGGGTAAAACAGGCAGCCAAAGCGTTGTCGGAAAACAAATTGGAAGAATTTGGCCAACTGATGTACGCCAGTCACGACTCGCTAAAAAACTTGTACGAAGTAAGCGGAAAAGAACTCGACTGCATTGCCGAGTACGGCAAAACTGACCCCAATGTAATTGGCGCGCGAATGACCGGCGCGGGCTTTGGCGGTTGCGGTATCGCGATAGTAAAAAAAGACAGCCTCGAAACCTTTATTACCAAATTTACACTCTATTACGAGTCGAAAATAGGTTACGCGCCCTCGGTATATGCCTCGCTGATAGGCCACGGCGTTAGCGAATTGAAAGACTAAACCATGCGCAAACTCAAATTAGACGAGCTAAACCGTGCCACCGTTGCCGAATTTAAAACGCAGCAAAAATTGCCGGTGGCAGTGGTGTTGGACAATGTGCGCAGTTTGCATAACGTGGGCTCCATCTTCCGTACATCCGATGCTTTTGCTGTAGACCAGGTTTGCCTTTGCGGGATAACCGGCACACCACCCAACCGCGAGATAGAAAAAACTGCCTTAGGCGCCACACAATCGGTAAACTGGAAGCATTTTGCTACCACAATGGATGCGGTTAACCATCTCCGCGAAAGCGGTTACCTCATCATCGCCATCGAGCAGGCCGAAAACAGCACCATGCTCAATGAGTTCATTCCCGAAAAGGATAAAAAATACGCCCTCATCTTCGGGAACGAAGTAAACGGGGTAGATGAAGACGTAATGCAGCATATTGATGCCTGTATAGAGATACCGCAGTTCGGCACCAAACACTCTTTTAATATTGTTGTATCGGCAGGTATTATTCTGTGGGATTTGTTTTCTAAATTTAGATAAAAATTTAGAAGCACCATGAATGCACTTGCCAAAAAGCTGCTCATCAAGCCCGATGCGAGCTGGTTGTTTTACAATGTTCCCGCCGAATGTATGGAGCAACTGCAGCCCTTGCCAGACGGGTTGAAAGCCACTACCGCAGTAGGGGGTGCTGTCAATGGTATCCTGTTCTTCAGCACCAAAAGGGCGCAACTGATAGAACAACTGACCGCCTTAACGCCAATTATTAAAGATGAAACCGTGGTTTGGGTATGCTACCCCAAAAAAAGCTCGGACATGGATACCGATTTGGCCATGATGCAATGGGACATGCTGCCTACGTTTAACCTGGATGCCGTGGCAAACGCCGCCTTTGATGATACCTGGACCTGCGTGCGTCTGCGCCATTTAGGTCTGCGCAAAAGCTCGGGTATGGCTTTAGCCGATATCAAACAAAACGAATACGGCCAATATATTGATGTAGATAACAAGATCATCACCCTGCCGCCCGACGTGCAGGAAGCCCTGCAAGCCGAACCCGCGGCCTACCAAACTTACGAAAAACTGACCTGGTCGCATCGCAAAGAATACATCATGTGGATTGTCGGCGCCAAGCAACAAAAAACCCGCGATGCTCGGCTTGAAAAAATGGTAGAGATGTTGCTGAAAGGGAAGAAGAACCCGGCGGAGAAATAGACGTAAGAATCAAGAGGCAAGAATCAAGACATATAACCATCGCGTCATTGCGAGGCACGAAGCAACCTCTGCGCGACAGTCACACCACGTAGATCATCGATAAGCATGTGTAGAGGTTGCTTCGCTACCGCTCGCAATGACGCGTTATTAATGAAAAAGCCCGAAACCATAAGTTCCGGGCTTTTAAAAACCTTTCAGCTTTCTGCTTTTAGCTTTCAGCTATTTTATTCAAAATACTCCTTCATCCGTTCAAAGAAGCTTTTCTCATTCTTTCCGGGGTTCGGTTTAAAATTGGGCGAGTTTTGCAGTTTTTCCAGCAGCTCGCGCTCTTCGCGGCTCAGGGCCTTTGGTGTCCACACGTTAATGTGGATGAGCTGGTCGCCGCGATGGTACGAGTTTACTTCGGGTACGCCTTTGCCTTTTAAGCGCAGCATACGGCCGCCTTGTGTGCCCGGGTCTATCTTTATTTTCGCTTTGCCGTCGATGGTCGGTACTTCAATACTGGTGCCCAAAGCGGCATCAATAAAGCTGATGTGAAAATCGTACACCACGTTGTTGCCATCGCGTTTCAGGGTTTCGTGTGGTATCTCTTCTATCAGGATAATGAGGTCGCCGGGTACACCGCCGCGCGGGGCAGCATTACCTTTGCCACCCATGCTCAGTTGCATACCTTCGCTTACACCGGCAGGTATGTTGATGCTGATCGTCTCTTCGCCGCGCACTACGCCATCGCCATGGCAAACAGTACATTTCGAAGTGATCTGTGTGCCTTCGCCGTTACAGGTAGGGCAGGTGCTGGTGGTTTGCATCTGGCCTAAAATGGTATTGGTTACCCTGCGCACCGCGCCTTGCCCACCGCAGGTTTTACAGGTTTGGAACAATGAACGGTCCTTAGCCCCTGTACCATCGCAGGTAGTACATACTACCTGTTTGTTCACTTTTATCTTCTTTTCGGCACCGTTGGCAATTTCTTCCAGCGTTAAGCGTACTTTAATGCGCAGGTTGCTGCCTTTGGCCACACGCCTGCCGCCACGCTGCTGACCCCCACCGCCAAAAAAGCCTTCAAACGGACTGCCACCGCCAAAAATGTCGCCAAACTGGCTGAATATGTCGTTCATATCCATACCGCCCGCGCCATATCCGCCGCCGTTAGGCGAACTTGCATTGGCCGCATGGCCAAATTGGTCGTAACGGGCACGTTTATCGAGGTTGCTTAAAACTTCATAAGCCTCGGCAGCTTCCTTAAAGTTTTCTTCGGCTTCTTTATCGTCCGGGTTTTTATCCGGGTGATACTTGATAGCCATTTTACGATACGCCTTTTTTATCTCATCGGCCGATGAGCCTTTCGGTATCCCAAGAATATCGTAGTAATCTCTTTTTGCCATTTATTTTATTGATCGATTTAGAGATTTATTGAATGAATGATTGAGCTTAAAACCACTCAATAAATCAATCACTCAATAAATCAATCATTAATTCCCTACAACAACTTTTGCAAAGCGTAACACTTTGTCGTTTAAATAATAACCTTTTTCAAGCTCGTCAACCACTTTGCCTTTCAGCTTGTCGCCGGCGGGTATGTTGGTAATGGCCTCGTGTATATCGGCATCAAAGGGCTGACCTTTGGTATCCATTTCTTTTACGCCTTTGGCTGTTAAAATATGTTTTAGCTTGTTTTGTACCAATGCTACACCCTCTTTTACGGGGATAACGTCGGTAGCGGTTTCCATCGCTTTCAAGGCACGGTCAAAATCATCCATTACCGGCAATAGCGACGCCAAAACATCTTTGCCGCCACTTAGCAGCATTTCCTGGCGCTCTTTAGCGGTGCGGCGACGGAAATTATCAAATTCCGCGTACAAACGCAAATATTTATCATTTGCCTGTACCAATTGGTCTTTTAGTTTTTCTTCGGCAGATAATTCCGGGCCGGCAGATGGCTGCGGTTGTTCCTGCTCTTCATTTTCGTTATCCAGCTCCATATTCTGTTGGGCTTCGTTCACCTCTTGCATCTCGTCCATAAGCTCGTTCAGATTTTCGGGAGCCTCGGTAGTCTCCTTTTTTTTCTTCTTCAACATGTCGTTAAAATTCATATCAGGTCGGGCAAATCAAGTATCCTGCCATTCGCTATATCGCGACAAGCTGACATAATTAAGTTAATAGTAGCAGTAGCAGTGGCAGTTTTAGCTTGCGGTGGCAGTTTTTTCACTGACAGGTTTATTCATTACCCAGACGAAAGCGAGTTGCCAAAGCGGGTATATTGATGTTGTTCCAATAGTTAGTAGTATATGAAATACATTGTAATTAAAATCAACTAATTGAAAGGTAAGAATGAAATAAAATGATGCGCAACTTGGTATCGCACTAATAACTCCAACAAAAATCAATGTCGATATTGTTCGGTATAAATTAATTTTTTCCAATACAAGAATCTGATAAGATATCGATAATATCATTGAACCAACACATCTCGAATAAAGGATTTTAAACGCGTCAAAAAGTGGAGAAGGAGTTGGAGTTTGATAATAAACCCTACTTAGCAAGAAACATCCTAAATAAGATATTCCGGAAATTAAAATAAAATAAATCCCCCTTGTCTCTTTTTCCTTATGCGTATTTCTTGCAAGGCTATATCCGAAAATGAAGCCTGGAAGTAACGTCACTACGAATAACGCGAACCAACCCCACTTGACCAGCATAAACAAGAGGGAGTAGGCCATAATACTTAAGCCAACAATTACAGCCCTCTTATATTCTTTTTTTACTGCCACTGCAACTAAAAACTGCTTCTAAAATCAGGCAATCTGCACATCCTCCAACACTTTCCCATTATCGCACTTAATAATGCGCGAAGGGAAGGCGCGGATGATCTGGTAATCGTGCGTGGCAACCAAAACGGCTGTACCGCCCTGGCTGATCTGTTTCAACAGCATCACCAGGTCTTCCGATGTTTCCGGGTCGAGGTTACCGGTAGGTTCATCGGCCAAAATAATTTCCGGGTCGTTCAGCAAAGCACGGGCAACCACCACGCGTTGCTGCTCGCCACCCGAAAGTTCGTGCGGCATTTTGTTTATTTTTGAGCGCAGGCCAACTTTTTCCAATACGTCGCGGGTACGTTCGGCAATCAGGTTTTTGTCGGTCCAGCCGGTGGCTTTCATTACAAACTCCAGGTTCTGGGCAACGGTACGGTCGGTCAGTAACTGAAAATCCTGGAAAACAATGCCCAGCTTGCGGCGTAAAAAAGGCACTTCCTTGGTCGAAAGCGTTTTCAGGTCGTACCCGCAGGCATGGCCTTCGCCACTGTTCAGGTGCAGGTCGCCATAAATAATTTTGAGCAAACTGCTTTTGCCTGAGCCTGTCTGCCCGATGAGCCAAACAAAATCGCCTTTATCCACATGCAGGTTTACATTGCTGAGCACTAAGTGTTTTTGCTGAAAAACATCAACATTCACTAATTTTATAACCGAGTTACCTATCATCTTCTCTAAAGTTCAAGTTTCAATATCTGCCCGAAAGGCAGGTCTTTTACCACATTCATAATATAGTCGGCCTTATCGGCCAAACCAATTTTATCCAGCGATTTATCCGGCCTGTCGACCCTGAAATAAGCCAGCAAGGTAAATTTATCATCGCGCAATTGTACATAATCGGGTATTTTGGCAACGCCTTTTACTTTGATGATGTACATAGGGGTAAAGGTAGTAATTTGATTTCGGATGTCGGAATTTCGATTTCGGATTTTGCCCTCTGCGAAACTCTGCGCCTTCTCTCTCGGTGAACTCTGTGGTAAAATCAGCACAATACTCTAACCACAGAGGTAACAGAGTTTTGCACAGAGAAACACGGAGAGGAGTGTACCGGCTATATGCTAATTCATTTGCACATCTGCACATTCCCAAATTCGCACATTTATAGCGCAGCCAAAAACGCCATCGTATCCACACCATCAGCATAATCCCACAGTTTAGGTTGCTGGCTTTGGCCGAAGCCAACTACCTGGTTGCTTTGGTTTAACGGGATACCGCTCACAATACATTGGATGTTATCGCTCAGTTCGGCAAGGCGTATCTGGGCATCGTCCAGGTCATCATAATATTCAAAATACAGTACCGCGAGGGGAGAGGCCAGGCGCTCATCTTCTTTCACCAGCAAAAAGCCGTTATCCAGGTGCTTATCGCCATTCACCAGGTAAATGGATTTGTTGTAATCGTAGTTATTATTGTATTTGTGGTGGTTGATGATGGGCTGATACGGCTCTATCGACTCAAAAAATGGCACAAAATCGTAAGCTTTCGGCACCAATACTTTCGATACGTTGCGACACCCCAAACCAAAAAAGTCAAAAATATCATGCCCAAGCATAAACAATTGCTCCCGGCTTTCTTTACCAGTCAATAGGGCCACACTGTTCCTGTTTTTGCGGATGATGTTGGGCACCTTGCCAAAATAATACTCAAAATACCGCGAAGTATTGTTGCTGCCCGTAGCAATAACGGCATCGAAATCAGCTAAACGGTCGATAAAACTAAAGCTGTCGGCATACTCGGGCGCCAATTGTACAAATAGGCCAAGGATATATTTGATAAGCCGCGAGTCGTTGGATGATGCCTTGATCAAGGCATGATGCCCCGAAGCAATAACACACAACACATCATGAAAACCAACAAGAGGGATGTTGCCCGCCAATATCAGGCCGACTTTTTTGATGTCGGATGTCGGATGTCGGATGTCGGAATTTTCGTTTTCCAATTTCTGACTTCTGACTTCCGACTTCTGACTTCCTAACCAAGTAGCCAGGTCTTCTTCGTTCAACATTGCCCCAATCGCTTTCACCGCATTCAGTGTATTCTCGGGTGTAAACCAGGCGTTATAATGATGTTCGTTGTCGATAATATCAAGCAATTCATCATCAGGATTGGTTAATTTGAGGCCGAGTTCGGATAGACGACCAATTAAGTATATTTTATTTGCTTTTGACATATTTATGGCACGGGGTTTAATTGCAAAGCGGATTTTTTCATATCTTTGCGCCTTGAAATGCCGAGTGGCAAAGGTAATTTTTAGTAAATATATTTTTTAGAAAAACATGGCAATTATAATCACTGACGAATGCATCAATTGCGGAGCTTGTGAGCCGGAGTGCCCTAACAATGCGATATACGATGCAGGCGCCGCATGGCGCTTCTCAGATGGTACTGGTTTAAAGGGAGTTATCGATTTTGGTGATGGCGTTACAATAAATGCAGAGGAAGCACAAGCTGCTATAAATGATGAGGTTTATTACATCGTACCAGATAAATGTACCGAGTGCGTTGGCTTTCACGATGAGCCGCAGTGCGCTGCCGTTTGCCCGGTTGATTGCTGTGTAGACGATGAAGACGTGCGCGAAACCAAAGAAGAACTGCTGGCCAAAAAAGAATGGCTGCACATGAACGAATAATATTTTTTAACAGATATAAACGAAAGGGAACGCATTGCGCTCCCTTTTTTTATTATAAATTTGTTGCATGGAATACGGCATTTGTAACCTCGCCATTGTACCCCTAAGGACCGACCCCCGTCATCAAAGCGAATTGGTTTCACAGCTTTTGTTTGGCGAAACTTTCGAAATTTTAGAGCGCGAAGGTGATTGGGTAAGCATAGTGAGCACCTTTGATGGTTATCATGGCTGGATAAGCCACCTCCAATTTGCGCCGATAGATGCCTATCAATTAATGACCGGTAGTCCGTCGGTAATAACCAAAGCCATTGTAACCGAAGTAGTGAAAGTAGCCGATGGTTCGGTGCTGTATTTGCCCTTTGGCAGTTCTTTGCCTTTTTTTGAAAATGGGCAATGCTTTATTGGCGACGACGCATTCAGGGTGGCGAAAAAACAACATCCTGAAAGTTTGACAGATATGGCCAAATCCTTTTTAAATGCGCCTTATTTATGGGGCGGGCGCACCCATTTTGGTGTCGACTGCTCCGGCTATACCCAGGCCCTGATGCGTACCCAGGGTGTAAACCTGATGCGGGATGCCTGGCAACAGGCAGGGCAGGGTAAGGTAGTCGATTTTTTACAGGAAGTTAAACCCGGCGACCTGGCCTTTTTTGATAACGAAGAAGGACGCATCGTTCACGTAGGAATGATGTTGGACGACAGCCTGGTTATCCACGCATCCGGCAAGGTTAAAATTGACCGTGTTGATGGCCAAGGTATATACTCCAACGAGTTGAAAAGGTACACGCATAAACTGAGGATTGTAAAGCGATTTTTGTAGGATAAGAAGGTCATGCCGAACTTGTTTCGGCACCCCATCATACAGGTAGGCACCCTGCAATTTTTGCTACTTGGCGCGTGAGTTCCCGAAACAAGTTCGGGATGACTTGTGTTTTATTCCGCCTCCACCTCCTGCAAGTACATCTCATCTATCGCGTCGGCATATTTCTTTTCTATCACCTTGCGTTTGGCTTTCATAGTTGGGGTAATTTCGCCTTCGTCCATGCTGAATGGATTGCGCTTTACCTTAAAGTTTTTGATGCGCTCAAACTTGGCCAGTTCGTTCGATAGTTTGCGGATGTCTTGCCCGATCCATTCTACAATTTCGGGGTCATCAATAAAAATATCCGGTTTTTCGAAGTATTCGTCGTCCAGGTTAAAAGTTTCCTGCAAAGTTTCCCTTGCGGGGATAACGATGGCCGTAATGTATTCGCGCTTATCGCCGATCAAAAACATACCTTCAATTTTAGGGCTTTTCAGGTAAGTGTTTTCAACAGGGGTAGGGTAAACGTTCTTACCGTAAGCATTTACCAGCATGTTTTTCAGGCGGTCGGTAATTTGCAGGTTGCCCTTAAAAAAGCGGCCAATATCGCCGGTATGGAACCAGCCATCCTTATCAATAGCAACGGCGGTGTCCTGAGGTTTATTCCAGTAGCCTTTCATTACGCAATGCCCGCGAACAATGATCTCACCCTCTTCCGATTCAAAATCCTCTTTAAATGATTCGTGGGTTTGTATGGTATAGATATGCCCCGTCTCAACGTTTTGTATTGCCACCTCGATGCCCGGTATAATGCGGCCAACGGTACCGTACACCTGACGGTGGTATTCGGTTACCGACATTACGGGCGATGTTTCCGTCAAACCAAAGCCCTCCAATATTTTAATGCCCAAATCGCCAAAAAACTCGCCGATATTTTTAGGTAAAGCGCCACCGCCCGATATCATAAATTTTAAGCGCCCGCCGGTACGCTCTTTTATCTTACTGAAAACCAGTTTTTCGGCCAGTTTATATTGCTGTCGCAAAATGAAGTTTGCCTTTTTTCCGCTTTCATATACCAATCGGTATTTTCTGCCGATCCCTAATGCCCAAAGGAATATTTTAGCCTTCGCACCGCCAGCCGATGTGCCGTTTTTCATGGCTTTATCGTGTATGCGTTCTAACAAACGCGGTACGCAGTTCATCACTGTAGGGCGTACTTCGCCCATGTTTTTGGCCAACAGGTCGAGGCTTTGCGCGAAGGCTATTTTACAGCCTTTTGCCAAACAAACGTGGTAAGTTGCGGTGCGTTCAAATACATGCGAAAGCGGCAAAAACGACAGGAAAGTTTCGTTCTCGTCAATAACCGGTATCTGGTCCAAACAAACCCGCACGTTCTCCACCAAATTGGAGTGGGTGAGCATTACGCCTTTTGGCGTACCGGTAGTGCCGGATGTATAAATAAGGCAGGATAAGTCGGACGGGATAATGGCCTCGCGGTAAATATCGATTTGTTTTTTGTGTTTTTCTACAATGCCCAAGCCTTCATCGATCAGCGCCGTCAAACCGATTACGCCCGCATTCAGGTTGATTTTTTCGGTATGCTTTGCAAAATCATCAAAAGCGGGGATGATGCGCATCAACTCGGGACAGTTATTGGCTATTTTTACAATCTTACGCAGCAAAAACGGGCTGCCCACCAACAAGGTACGCGCTCCCGAGTCGTTCAAAATATATTCGATATCTGCTTCCGAAAGGGTAGGATAGATGGATGTATTTACCGCGCCTATTTGCTGTAGTGCCTGGTCGTAATACAAATAATCGGGTCCATTTTCGATAATCAACCCGAGCCTGTCGCCTTTTTGTATGCCAATGTCGAGAAAATAAGCCGATATGGCATCGATTTTTACAAGGGCTTCGCGGTAGCTGATGTCCACCCATTCATCGCCAACCTTGTGTACCATAAAGGTGTTGGTATCGGGGTGTATGTTGGCTACGGTATTGCGGATGAGGCTGGGGACGGTCGAATCTTTGGTTACCGGGTTCATCTATTGGTGTGTTTATATCAGTACAAACAAAAATCAAATTTATGTATTTGCCGTTAAATACAAAAGCCCCGTTTTTTTGACGATGGCGCGCTCAAATTTTGTTTGCCAAATTTGTACTTTTGCACATGCCAAAAATTTCACAAAAGGGTATAGTTGTACCCGCATCGCCCATCCGCAAACTATCGCCCTTTGCCGATAAAGCAAAGCGCGAAGGAAAAAAGGTTTACCACCTCAATATCGGCCAGCCCGACATTGAAACCCCGGCGGGCATGCTCAATGCCATTAAAAATATCGATTTTAAGGTTTGGGCCTATACCGCGTCCGAAGGTACGGCATCGTATCGCACCAAGCTGGCAACGTACTACAATAAATTGGGCTATAACATTACGCCCGACCAGATATTGGTAACCACCGGCGGATCGGAAGCGATCATCGTTAGTATGATTTCCTGCCTGGACCCGGGCGACGAAGTGATCATCCCCGAGCCGTTTTACGCTAACTACAACAGTTTTGCCTGCCAATGCGGCGTGGTGGTGAAGCCAATCCTGTCGTACATCGAAAATGGGTTTGCCTTACCGGCGATAAGTGAATTTGAAAAGCTGATTACCGATAAAACCAAGGCCATCATGATTTGCAGCCCCAATAACCCCACCGGGTATTTGTATTCGGAAGAGGAGTTGCTGGCTTTAAAAGCACTGGTGTTAAAACACGACCTGTACCTGTTTTGCGATGAAGCTTACCGCGAATTTTGTTATGATGGTTTGAAGTTTACCTCGCCCATGCATTTGGATGGGTTGGACGAGAATGTGATCGTGCTCGATACCGTGAGCAAGCGTTACAGCGCCTGCGGTGCCAGGCTGGGCTGTATCATCACCAAAAACAAAGAAGTTTACCAGGCGGCCTTAAAGTTTGCGCAGGCAAGGTTAAGTCCGGGCATGGTGGAGCAAATAGCCGGAGAAGCCGCTGTGGATACACCCGACGAATACTTCACCGCTGTTAATGCGGAATATACCACGCGCCGCAATTTAGTGGTGGAGGCTTTAAATAAAATGGATGGCGTATTTTGCCCTAACCCGGGCGGCGCGTTTTATGTGGTGGCGCAATTGCCTATTGACAATGCCGATAAGTTTTGCCAGTGGGTATTGGAGCATTTTGAATACCAAAACCAAACCGTAATGATGGCCCCTGCAACAGGCTTTTACAGCACCCCCCGCGCAGGATATAATCAGGTGCGTATGGCTTATGTACTGAATACCGATGATTTAAGCAAAGCTATGGAATGTTTGGAGAAAGCTCTGGAGGCATATCCGGGGAGGGTTTTCGAGGAAGAAGCAGAAAGCTTAAAGCAGAAAGCATAAAGCTTTTGAATGGGACTTTGATATGTTTTTAGCTTTGTGCTTTCGGCTCTAAGCTAAATAAGCGTATCTTCGTAAGCTTTTAGCTTTATCCTTCGTAGCTTTCTGCTCCAAAAATGGGGTCGACCGGAATTGACAGGATGGAGATAAGTAGGTAAGCATGCAGCGCGTTGGGTGAATTAGCGCTTTAATCTGAACGCTCAACTTTCAAATGGCGAAAATCAATTTGCCTTAGCTGCTTAATTTAGAATTAACCAGCTTTTGTCCCGCCGGTGTTCTGTTTCATTGAACCGGCAACCGGGGCACCGACAAATGAAACTGGCCATGCTAAAGGTGCGACAAGCAGGCGAGAACAAGCACCTAAGGGAGTAGTACAGGTGATCGGCTGACCTTCTGCTTCCCCTACAACCTAACAGCAGATAAGCATGTAGAAAGCTTACCTTATACCATGTTTGGACGAGGGTTCGAATCCCTCCGGCTCCACTTAAAAGCCCTTAGATTTGTTTCTGAGGGCTTTTGTTTTAAAGGCGTGGATGCCACGCGATAAAGCTTTCGCTATAATACCTTGATAATATTCACCGGGCAGGCTTTCGCTACTTCGAGTGTTTGTTGGTGATTGTTATGGCTTAACACAAATATAAACACGTCCTTTTTTGGGGTTGATTTTGCTGCGAACCTGAAGGCTGGGGAATCCCAAGGGCAGTGGTAACAATCCACGAAAAGAATCCCCTCGAAAGATTTGGCAAATCCAGACGGTCTTGACATTGCGGTCTCAAGGTCAAAGCACGTGAATCCTTCAC
>NZ_CAITNG010000126.1 GCF_903893715.1 uncultured Mucilaginibacter sp. | reverse complement strand
TCAATATTGTAAAGGCAGGTAAGTAACTTATTGTGCAGGCGTTGTGTTTTTTTGAGCGGCTTCTTTTTTGGCTTTGTCCTTAAAAAATCCCTTTAGCAAAAAGTTGTGCTGGGCAGCCTCAAGGTCATCGTTCAGTTTTATCGAGCTTTCGTTCAAATAGTTAAGCGTGCTCTGTAGCTTCGCAGCTCCCTTTGGGTCGTTTAACAAAATGCCGAGTATATTATCAGCGGTGTTCAGTTTTCCTGTTGCATGCTCCAAATTGGCTCCGCTATGGTTAAGGCTTTCGGCCAGTTTATTTGCGCTGGCGGTGGTCTGCTTCAATTGTTCAACCGAGGCTTTCAGCTGATTGAACACGCTGGTATCGGTCAGCAATTTATCGGTAAGGCCACCTTTGGTGTTCAACTTGTCCGAGAAATGGTTGAGCGATGAAGCTACTTTTTGTGTGCTAACTGTTGTAGCGTTCAGGTTATTTACAATGCTCCTGAATTTCAAGGCCATTACCGAATCCGTCATCAAGGCGCCAACCAAGCCTTTGCCTTTTACGATATTAGTACTGATTTTTTTGAAATCGGTAGTTATGGCCAACAGGTTTTCGTTGTTTTTCTGCAGCGTCTTCATAATATCATCGGTTGATAGCTGCTTATTGGTTTGCACCATATCACCATCAGCTATCATTGGTGCCTGTGGGCTTCCGCCATCAATCACAATGATTTTATTGCCTATCAAGCCGTCCGAACTGATTTTTGCACCCGCATTACTGTGTATATAGCTTTGTACATTGTTGTCGATAGACATTTGTACCTCTACCTGCGATTGCCCTGTAAATTTAACATCGCTGATAGTACCGACCTTTACACCCGAAAACCACACATTGTTCCCTTTTTTAAGCCCGGCCACATCATCAAAAACTGCCGTAACATGAAAAGTCTTTTTGAAAATACTTTGCTGCCCGCCCAATGTAAATATACCTACAACAAAAATGACCACTCCCAGGGCTATAAATATCCCTACGATAAGGGCACGTTTGTTTTCTTCTTTTTCCATGTCTTTATTTAATAAAGTTATAATCAAAAAATGGTTTTATACGCACATCGTCCGTATTAAAAACCTCATCAAAGCTACCTATCCGGTCAAACTTGCCATCCAACAATATGGCCACCCGGTCGCCCGTCGATTTTGCGCAGGTCAAATCGTGCGTAATGATGATAGATGATGTTTTATATCGCTGCTGTACTTCGTTGATCAAGCTGTTGATCTCGATACAAGTAATAGGGTCGAGACCGGCTGTGGGCTCATCATACAGCATAACCTCTGGGTTCAATATCAATGTACGGGCTATACCAATACGCTTACGCTGACCACCAGATAGTTCGGCCGGCATCTGGTTAATGGTTTGCTCCAAACCCACCGCCTCTAAAACCGTTTCTACTGAGGTATTGATTTCTTTTCGCGTTAGATTTTTTTTATTGCGCACCAACGGAAATTCCAGATTCTTGCGCACCGTCATACTATCGTACAATGCACTGTTTTGGAACGAAAAGCCCATCCGGGTGCGCAGCTCTTGCAAATCATGTTCTCTTATCCGGTTTACCTCTTTGCCAAATACTTTCACCTCGCCCGCGTCAGGCCTGATCAGTCCTGATATCACTTTTATCAATACCGATTTACCGGACCCCGAGCGCCCCAATACCACAAGGTTTTCACCCCTGTACAGGTCAAGGTCGACACCGGTAAGTACTTGATTGTTATCAAAAGCCTTTTTCAGCCCTCTTATACTGATAACGGCTTCCTTATAATCGATGGTGGTTTTTTCCTTTTTCATCATATATCCGTTACCTCCACCATCCAAATATTTGTACTATGATTACTTCCTCAATAAAAACAATGAACATCGC
>NZ_CAITNG010000125.1 GCF_903893715.1 uncultured Mucilaginibacter sp. | reverse complement strand
GGTCTTACTGCGAATCTCTTTGATATAGTTTTCTGCTGTTTGTTTCTTCTTGGTTTCCATTGTCTTAAAGTTAATTAATCTTTGGAAACACTCCACAAGCTTAGCACCCTATCGGTCCACTTTCAGCTGACGATTTACAATCACCCTGGCCTGGAACTGTTTTTTGAACTGGTAGCGCAGAACAGGCAGCGGAGCAAGGGTTTGGCGCTCTATCTCTTCAAACTGTAGCTTCCGGCTGTAATTGCGACCTTTAAGCAACTGGCTGTTATGGCCTTCCAGGGTCTGCCAGATCGCTGTATTGAGTTCTGTTAAAGAATGGTAGACATGTTTGTTTAAAGGGGCGTAGATCTTGGTATAAATGATCTTAACGGCACCTTCTACCAATGCCTTATCGCGCGGGCGGTACGCCCGCGCTGGTAGAATGGTTGTGCCATAATGGTCGGCGAAGTCTTCAAACGTTTCGTTCAGGGTAGGTTCATAGCGGCTGCTTTTGGTTACTGCAGCTTTCAGGTTATCCGGTACAATGGCGGCAGGAACGCCGCCGATAAAGTGCAGGGTATTTTCGCAGGCCGCTATAAAGTCTTCCTTTTGCTGGCTCATAACGGCCTCTACATAGGTTAACTGGCTGGCACCCAGAATAGCTACAAAAACCTCTACAGGCATGATCTCCCCGGTTTCCTTGTCCGTATAGCTCATCTTTTCACCGGCAAAATCGACGTATAGCTTGTCACCGACCTTGTGATCCATGTGCATGGTCGGGTTTACTCTGGCCTTCCATTGGTTATAATAAAAACAAAACTGGCTGTATTGGTAGCCGTCAGGAAACTCTTTATAGTAGGCTTCCCATAGCATCTGCCGGTTAACGCCAGTTCGTTTGAGTTCTTTATCGACGTGGGGAAAGCAGCGCAGCATGGACTGCATACGTGCGTTAGGCGGGTGTTCCCTGCTTTTACCGAACAAATCTTCCAGCTCTTTGTCGTTCAGTGCGTTAACCTCTTCAAAGGTAAAGCCGCTGTCATTAAAAGCTGCTATGTACTTCTTTACGGTGTTTCTCGATGCATCGGCCTGGGCAGCTATGGTCATTATCGCCCGCTGCCGGCTGTACATCTTTAGTATCTTTCTAATCTTACTCATGCTGATTGTTAAGTTGGCCATGCTTTACGAAGGTGTCTTTGCCCTCAAAAAGATGGTTACTTCTACAGCATTTGCTACGCGTTTGGGGTGGTCAATTTCCCCCGGAATGCCCTGGTCAGTTTCGCCCGGAATGGGTGGTCAGCTTGCGCCGGAATGGAGTGGTCACATTCATCAGAATCTCCATGTCTACCCTAATCAATTAATTTTTATTTGAAATTAATTTTTCTATAAATACACGGCTTTTCATGGATTTGATATACAATTCTCTCGAATTAGCTTCTCCCTTTGTTTCGTATCTTTCGTGGTATACAATCACCCACGGGCCTTTATTCTTTGTCGCATTTACTTTTCCCGAATTGTGCCGTTCCAATATTTCAATAATATTAGCACTATGGCCAATATAATATCGAGCATTTTTTTCAGATTGTAAGATATAGGTATAAAACATAATTTGAAGTAAACAAAAAACCCTGATATTTTCATATCAGGGTTTTTTTGTCGATTGATTTTTTAAAGTACCCAGGGCGGGAATCGAACCCGCACTCCTTTGACGGGAACAGGATTTTAAGTCCTGCGTGTCTACCAGTTCCACCACCTGGGCAGGCGATTAACCTTTTAACAATAAATCCCTTCTTTTGGAAGGGATTTGAGCGAAAGACGAGATTCGAACTCGCGACCCCGACCTTGGCAAGGTCGTGCTCTACCAACTGAGCTACTTTCGCATTTTATGTTTCCCTAAGCCTGTTTCGCTGTTGGGAGTGCAAATATAGACAGAATTGAAAAACCTGCAAGCAATTATTTCAAAAAAATAAAGAAAGTGCAAAAGTTTAACGCTAAAAATTCGTAATTGATTAATGGACAGTTTATTCTGTTTGCTAAAAAAAGACAACAATGGTCGAATATGAAAATAGTTGGCTTTATTTTTAAATCAGCGGAACATTTGCGGCTACCTACCCTTTTTTTATCTCATACACCAACTCCACCATTCCGTTTTTAAAAGCTGAAACGTCTTTCAGGTGTAATGCCTGCTCTATTCCTACTTGTTCAAAAAGCGGCAAACCATCGCCCAAGAGGATTGGAAGAATGGATAACCGTATTTCATCGGCTAATTTCAGTCGGATGAATTCTTGTATCAGCGCAGCTCCGCCTACCAGCCAAACGTTTTTATAGTTTGGTTTTAGGCGTTCTTCGACCAATTTAGCCAGATCGCCAGAGTAGATTTTAATGTTGTTTCTTTCGATGGGTAAGTTTCTATTTGATATTACGACGGTTGGCAGGTCGCCGTAAACCCAGCCGTACGATTTTGAGAGTTCCAAAGCGTGTTCGTACGTGCGGGAACCCATTACGTAGCAATCTATCTTCTTGAGAAACTCCGTGGCTTGCTCTTCGGTAGCTGTAATTCCCTTTTCGTAGGTGTCGGCCGTTTCGAACCAGGATACATTGTTGTCTTTTTTGGCGATATAGCCATCAAGGCTCGAAACGATGTGTATGGTTAGCTTGAATGGGGTATCCGTCATTTTACCGGTTATTTACAAGTTTCATTCATCTTCCAAACCCTTCCCGCTGAGTATCTTCGGAATATATTTTTCCACCCTTTCCTCGCGGGTTTTGGCTTGTTTGGCTGCCGAAAAATAGAGCAGATACCCTCTTTGCCTTCCCGGAGTCAATGCCTCAAAAGCTGTTTTCAAAGCCGGCATAGCATCCAATTTCTGTTGAAACTCTTCGGCCATTGGAAACTCTGTAGTTTTTTTGAGTTTAGGTTTCAAACCGGCTTTCTCCACTTCAATCGCTTCATAAATATAAGCTTTCAAGGTAGCTTCCAGTTCAGCTATTTGCTGAACGGATGTGAACCGCGCCTGACGGGCCACCTGTACATTTTCGGTTTGCTGGATGAGTATACTGCGGGCATCATTTAATAAAACGCCTTTAAAAAACAGAAAAGCGCAGTATTCTTTAAAATCGTGTATCAAAACGATGTTATTTTTCCCTAATGAATAACAAGGGCAGCCCCATTTCAATTCTTCGGTGAGGCCACAATCGAGGGCGATAGTCCTCAATTTGCTAACCTCCTGCTTCCACTTTTCGGCCTTGTTAAAATAGAAGTCGACTTTAGGATTTGTTTCATTCATAGTGCAAATTTACACTTTTAACACAGCCCGGAAACCTCTGGCGGCGTAATAAGAGTCGGCACCATTGTGGTAAAAAAACACCGTATCATAACGGCGGTCGCAAAAGGTAGCGCCGCCGAGTTTCCTTATATGATCAGGCGTTTTTACCCAGCTCGACGATTTGGTGTCGAACTTTCCCATTTCCTGCAATGCGCGATACTGCTCTTCTGATAAAAGCTCAACGCCCATGGCAGTTGCCGCATCAATGGCGCTGTTTTCGGGTTTAAATTCTTTTCGTGCATCCAATGCTGCACGATCGTAACAATAACTGCGGCGACCCTTCGGGCTTTCGGGCGAACAATCATAAAACAGGTATTCGCCTGTGCTGGTATCATAGCCTACCACATCCGGTTCGCCGCCGCTTGCTTCCATTTGGCTCAACGACCATAGTCTTTTGGCATTCGCTTCCAGCCTTGCCAGTACTTTGGCCCATTCGATACCTTGATGACGGTTCATGTTTTTTTCGAAACGGGTTTTCAATGTGCTAAGCAGTTCTACGCGTTGTTCTTTTGACAAATCCATTTCCATTCTAATTATTCACCGAAATGATCTTTCTATCCGCCGGCCTCAAATACCACGATAACACGGTAAAAACGACAAATACAATGGGCGCGATTATTTGCACATTTACGTCATTACTTGTAATATGCGAAATCACCGCACCTGTCATGGTAAAAAATATGCCTGCGTAAGCCCATTCCTTAAGTAATTTAAATTTAGGGATTAATATCGCAATTATGCCCAACATCTTCCAAACGCCGATAATCGAAATAAAATAGTTGGGATATCCGAGCGGTTTAAAACCCTCAACCACACCTTTTACCAGCAATGCCTGGGCCAATCCACCCGAAAAAATACAAAAGGATAATATTCCAGTAAATATCCAATACCAAATTAGTTTCTTCTTTTCCATTTTTCAATGATTTAAATTATTTAATATTTCCTGCATGCGGTTATGTGCCATGTTGATGCCTTGAGCAAAAGGTAAAGCGAGTAGTTGGTCTCTTAGTACAACCGATTCATAAATTACATGCATTTTCAGTTTGCTTGTACTGGCCGTTAGCGACTCAAATTCATATACCTCCAGTTGCACGCCAAAAGGAGCGTTCTCTAACTCAAACGTCCGTATTATTTTCTTATTTGGGCTGAACTCGTGGATTACGCCGTTTGACCGAAAGACTACGTTGCCTTGGGCATCCGTTGACTCCAATTGATAACTACCGTGCTTCTTAGCTTCAAACTTTAATATTTTTGCAGTGGCATGCGGATTAGACATCCATTGTGCAATAAGTTCGGGTTCTACATGCGCCCTAAATAACAATTCAACCGGCAAGTCAAACTCGCGGGTTATCAACAAATCCTGTTTGCGGGCTTCGGCTTGTACTTTTGTTTTTTGTTCCATATTATTTGGTTTTGTATTGTTTCATGATGGTTTCCAGTTTGTTGAACCGCTCATCCCACATTTGGCGGAACGGTTCGATAAAGTCGGCTATTTCTTTCATGTTCTTCGCGTTGATGTGGTAGTAAATTTCGCGGCCGCTTTGCTCCTGTTGCAGCAATTGGCACTCGGTGAGTATTTGCAGGTGTTTGGATACTGTGGGCCTTGCCGTATCGAAATTGGCCGCTATGGCACCGGCCGTCATGGTTTGTGAGGCAACCAGCAGCAAAATGGCTCTCCTGGTTGGGTCGGCTATGGCCTGGAATACATCCCTTCGTAAATTCATTGTGTAGCTATTTGACTACAAATATATATGTAGATATTTAACTACGCAAATGGTTTTTGAAAATTTCATCATCATTCATAGCGATTATGCTTTTTAGCGATATGTCCCATGATAGAGCATGACGGTTTGCAGCTAAACGTTTTCGTACTTTTAACTACCAATTTAATCTGTTAAACCTTATTTATGAAATACCCAACCTGTTTACGTTTCTTCGTGTTTTTATTGTCCGGTCTATTGTCTGTTTATTCAGTTAGCGCGCAATCGAAGCAAGGCCGCGATATCGTTAATTTTGACAAAAACTGGCGATTTATAAAACACGACACCACCGGTGCAGATAACCCGGCTTTTAACGATGTGCAATGGCGGACGCTGGATGTTCCACACGATTGGAGCATCGAAGGCCCATACGACCAGGCCAACCCTACCGGGAGCGGCGGCGGCTATCTACCGGCAGGCATTGGCTGGTACCGTAAATCGTTCACGATGGATGCCGGCGATGCCAAACGTAAAGTAAGCGTTGAGTTTGATGGGGTAATGAGCAACAGTGAGGTTTGGATAAACGGCTTTTACCTGGGCAAGCGCCCGTATGGCTATATCAGCTTTGCTTACGACCTTACCGGTCATTTGAACTTTGGCGATAAGCCCAACATCATCGCTGTAAAGGTGGATAACAGTGCACAGCCCGCCTCCAGGTATTATACAGGCTCGGGAATTTACCGCCATGTACGGCTGGTGTTGACGGGGAATACACATTTCGACCATTGGGGTGTGTACGTCAAACCGATACAGGTTAGCGCACAAAAGGCGACGGTACATATTGAAGCCAAGGTTAGCAACCAATCTTCCGCAGGCACATACACCTTACAAACTACCCTTATCGACCCGGCAGGAAAAGTTGTAAAAACTTCAGAAAGCAAACAAACCATAGCAGCCGGGCAAACCGCCAGCTATACGCAGGATATCCCTGTAAGCAAGCCGCAACTTTGGGATACCGAACACCCGGACTTGTATAAAGCCGTTACAAAATTATTAGCGGGCACAGCTGTTACCGATGAGGTGACTACGCCGCTGGGTATCCGCGATTCGCACTTTGAAGCCGCTACCGGCTATTGGCTTAACGGTAAAAACATCAAACTGTATGGCGTATGCCTGCACCACGATGGGGGTGCCGTTGGCGCGGCAGTACCCTTAAGGGTATGGGAGCGCAGGTTCGAAAAACTGAAAGAAATCGGGGTCAATGCCATCCGCACCTCACATAATGAAGTAGCCCCCGAGTTTTTGGACCTTTGCGACCGTATGGGCTTCCTCGTGATGGACGAAACATTTGATACCTGGAACGCGGCAAAAGCCCCGGCGCTTAAGGGCTATAACCTTTATTATACCCAATGGTGGAACAAAGATACCCGCGACCAGGTATTG
>NZ_CAITNG010000124.1 GCF_903893715.1 uncultured Mucilaginibacter sp. | reverse complement strand
TTGCCTATGAAAAAATAAAATCACAGATCACTTGCACCCCCAAAATGGAAAACTTAGCTTTACTTTAAACCCGAAACACTACACAAGCCTTGGTTCACTTTAGTTTGACGACGTACAACGCTAACAGGCATCACCAAAAGCGGCGCCACTGTTACCAAACAAAGTACGGTACACCTGATACGCAACAATAATGTGGTTGTGAAAGGTTATCGTTACAGTATTGTGTTTGGTTTTGATGAATCAAGATCGATCGCATCGTACGATAAGTTTTTAAGGGATGTGGTTGCACCATCGATACCCGATGGTTCGACAGTAATTATACACGGCCACACCGATATTATTGGTGAGCCGGCTTATAACCAAAAGCTGAGCGAAGACAGGGCAATGCAAACCCAAAAAGTAATGGAAAACGCCTTTGCTAAAGAAGGAAAGAACAACGTGAAATTTGATAGCAGCGGTTTTGGTGAAGATGCCAGCCATGCGCCATTTGACAATACATTACCTGAAGAACGCTTTTATAACAGGACGGTAATTATCGATATTATCCCGGTGAAGTAAACAGGGGTTAAATAAACAGTAAGGGCGGGAGCGATCCCGCCCTTTTTTTGTGACGGATTTTCAGGGGTGGGTTATTTTGCGTATATTGTATGGTTTAGCAAAGCGAGTGGAGCAGGGCGCAAAGCGCAAAAAAAGTTCTTACTTTTTCCCCCCTTTTGGTCATTGATTATTGGGTCATTAAGTCATTGGCACGGCGGACTACCTATCGCGCAGAGGTTGCCTCGTCGTACCTCCTCGCAATTACGTGTTTGGATAGATGGGGTGAGGTGTGATTGATGCTCCTTCGCTTATAGCTACGGGCCAAGAGGAAAACACCTGCTTTTTCCTACCTTTTCGGTTGGTTTTAGCAAGTGTTTTTATAAGAGTGACAATATGTTGGCGGCAGGTGATTAGTGCCTGCGTTCGCGTTTTGGATTAAAGGCGATAAGGTATTGGTGTTCGTTGGTTTTGTTGAACAGGGTATTGGAATCGAATTTCTTTTCCATTTCCGACTTGGCGTGTATCAACTTGGCTTTTACCAGGCCAAACAGCTCGCCTAATATTTCGGGAAGTACCTTGGTAGCAATGGTGGGGAAGTATTTCTTTTCGATGGCTTTCTTTTCTTCCATTGTGGCCAGGCTCAGTTCCCAGCTTTCGTCGGGCTTAAATCCGTTTTCTTTGGCACAGTTGTCCAAATCGTATACATATACCTTGGCTTGATATTCAACGGTTTCTTTTGTCATGATGTTTTTAAAGTTAAATGCGGTTTTTAAAGATAAAGCCAAAGCTTAAATATCACCGTATCAGATAATGGCAATGCCTAAGGGAAGGGGATTATGGGCGCTTTGTAAAGGTATGGATTATAATTGGTAACACCCTTACTATTATCAAACGATTAATTACAGGTTAATTGGCTTGCGCCGGTGCGGCTACTTTCAGGTTATCCATAGCAACAGGCATAGCAATTTTTATCTCGTCGACGGCCTGGATAGTTTTGGTCCATTTGTCGGGGTACTTTTTTTCGAAAGCCGAACTATGCGGATTGTTAAAGAACGTCAGAATGTTTTGCTTTAAAGGCGGGGTTAAATAGATGTATTTGTTGTCTTGCAGCTTCAAAACCAGGTCGCTGTAGGTTTGGTCGGCCAGTTCGTATTCGCCCATGGTGGTTTGTTTGCCGGTATCGTAATCAATATCGGCCAAATTTGCGTTGTTGTTGTGCAGGTTGTTCATTACTGTGGCATAGTGCACCAGTATGGTGTCAAAAGCTTTGATAAATAGCTTTTCGCCTTCGGGGCCGGGGTCTTGGTATTTGAACACTTTAAAAGGGCCTATTTTCGGCATTATTTTGATAAATAAAGCAAACGCCTCGGCTTTAAAACTCAGCTTTTCGCGTTTGGCACCAAACTCCTGCTCGTATTTTCTTTTTTTGATTTTGTAGCGGAATTTTCGCGCTGTAGCTGTCGAGTCATTTTTCCTGATTTCATTTTTTTTGAGAGCCCAGGCAGTTCGGGTGAGACCGGGTAATAAAGTTTTAACCGACCACCTGAAGGTGGAGATGGTGAGGTCGATATCGGGGAATACATTGTTGATGTCTTCGCCGTAGGTTTTTAGAAAGGCTCTTTCGAGCACGGGTTTTGCCACATTGAACCCTATAAAATCGTGATAGGTTTGGGTGGCATAGTTGCCCTGTGCCACCTGCAGTACATCGAACGATAGTTCGGTGCGGCTATGCGATATGTGGTCGTCTTCGTAAGTCACCACATCGCCAAATTTCTTCTTTATTTTTGGGTACAGCATAGGTACAACCAGGTTGGTAGCCATGGAGTGCCCGTATTTATCGGCCATATAATGGCTCAGAGCGCCAAGGGCAAAGGCGTACTCGTTTACGTTTTGCGATTCGGCAATCAAGGCATCAACAAAATCGCCGCTGCGCACGTAATGGGCCAGGTTGGTATAGTACACGTTACCAAAGGGGAAATAGCCCATATCGGCTATCAAACAACCACCATAGGCATAGCTGTGCGCCTGTTTTAACTGATCGGGCGTTGTTGAAGGGAATTTTTCTTTTAGTAAAGGGGCTATTACCTTGTCCCAACTGGCATCAATCAGTGCTTCGTGGGTAAGCACCGAAAAAGCTTTTGATGAGATAGGGCTTAACAAGCCGATTACAATAAATAAAATCAGGGTAGGGGTCTTCATTTCAAATCATGTCAAAGCTTTACAATGGCTTAACACATAACCCCGATAAACCGAAAAGGTTTATAAAATAATTTGGTACAGACTTTAAAAGGTGTCAAAAACAAAAAACCGCTGCATAATTGCTTATACAACGGTTTTTGTTTCTTTGGAAAAATGGATTACATTTTTTTCTTAGAAGTGTCAGCCATTTTCATTTTGCCTGTATCAGCTTTTTTAGAAGTGTCTTTTGCTGCTTTTGCAATTGAATCTTTCATTAACGAATCTTTAGCTAACGAATCAGCAGCAGCAGTTGATTTTTTACCAGAACAAGCTGCAAACGATACAGCAACAGCAAGTGCCAAAGCACCTAATTTGATTGAATTTTTCATTGTTAGTTTTTTAAATGTGATTAAATAGTTTAGCCTTAATACTGTAAACAAAAAAAGGTAACCCAATCTTTTTAAAAAAAAGTTCGGGTTACCCTTAAAAAAACTAACAAGGAGAAAATTACATTTTCTTAGTAGTATCTTTTTTAGTTGTATCAGCTTTTTTAGAAGTGTCAACTTTAACAGTCGTATCAGTTTTTACAGTTAAAGAATCTGTAGTTGAAGTTGATTTGTTACCACCACAAGCTGCAAAAGATACAGCTACTACCAAAGCTAAAGCGCCTAATTTGATTGAATTTTTCATTTTTTAATTTTAAATATTTATATAATTAAAAGTTAATACAGAGTTTTTAAAAAGGTAACCTTGTTATTTAAAAAAAAAACTATCAATCAGGTCGATTTTTTTCTACATCTTTTTTGTATCGGTAGTCTTTGAAGTTGTTGTGGTTTTTTTAGTTATCGTATCCATTTTACCGGAAGTATCGACCGTTTTGGTTGCAGATGAGTCAACTTTAACCGAAGTAGATGATGAATCGGCTGATTTTGATGAACCATTACCATTGCAGGCAGCGATTGTTGCCGAAATAACCAAGGCTGACAAGCCTAATTTGATTGAATTTTTCATATTGTTTGAGTTTTAATTAATGATAAAAAATTGTGTTTGGTATAGCCTGCCGTTCGTTTAGACCACACCCATCATATAAATTACATTTTTTTGATAACGGTCTTTTTTGTTTCGGTTGTAATTACGGTGTCTTTTTTAACGGGCTCAGCTTTAACAGATGTGTCGTTTTTGGTCGTGTCGGTAACAGTGGTGGTGTTTCCTACAACGGTAGTATCGTTACCAGTTGAAGATTTTTTACCGGTACAAGCGGCAAATGATAGTGATACAACCAGGGCTAAGAAGCCTAATTTGAATGCGTTTTCATTTTAGAGGGTTTTAATTGGTGAGTATTTCCTCTTAATACAGTTTTTTTAATTAGGTAACCCAGTTTTTAGAAAAATAAAATAATAAATTTTATTTATGATTAAATTTAGTAAATTTTTTGTTAAAAAAATTGCCAAAAAATGATTTGAAACGGTGTTAAAGCCGATATGAATACTTTTTCGTTATTACTGTTTTTCGACTTACTTTTGCCCCTTAGGTTACCTTTTAGAAAATTATTTATAAAGCTGTTGGGTTACCATTTCAAAATAAACGTATTAAACAGTGAATAAGCATCTAACCGGTTCGGCAACAACAGATAACGAGGCTATTTTAGGCATACTCAACAATTCGGAAAGTATGCTGAAGCGTATTTACGTAGCCTACTTCCCGATGGTGTTGAAGTTAGTACTGAGCAACAGCGGCAACGACGATGATGCCAAGGATGTTTACCAGGAGGCTATTATTGTTCTTTATAATAAGGTCCGGTCGGGCGATTTTGAACTGAGCAGCAAACTGCAAACCTATATTTACTCGGTTTGCCGCAGGCTTTGGTTAAAACGTTTACACCAGTTGAGCAAATACGGCGGGGATGTACACGATTTCCAGGAGTTTATGCCGGTTGAAGAAGACCTGGTGAACCACGAGGAGCGCGACCTGCAATTTGATAAGATGGGATTGGCGTTGGCAGAATTGGGCGAGCCTTGTAAAACCATTATTGAAGATTATTATATGCATAGCCTATCGATGCAGGAGATATGCGAGAAGTTTGGCTATACCAACGCGGATAATGCCAAAACACAAAAATATAAATGCCTGCAAAGGCTGAAGAAATTGTTTTTTCAGCAAAAATGAAAAGGAGTACAGAAATGAGCGATATTGAATTATTGGCAGTAATTGAAAGGTACCTAAACGGCGAAATGACTGCCGACGAGCGCACCCGATTTGAAATGCTGAGGCATGACAATGCTGCCGTTGATGCCCGCGTAGTTGAGCACCAGCAGTTTACCGACCGTATTAAGCAATACGGAGAGCGTTTGCAGTTTGAAAACCTGCTGAACGATATACATAACGAAATTGATGTGCAGGCCTTGAAAGACGAGTTTGTTCATCACCCTTCGGCTATTGTGCGCTTGTGGAGGAACCACCATTCGAAAATATCGGTGGCGGCTTCTATTACTATTTTCGCGGTGTTGGGAACCTTGTTTTTAACCGGTTATTTGAGCAATAAAAAGGACGTGGTAAACCTGGTTAATGAAGTTAGGCAAGTGAAAAAGACCAACGATATACTCACAAAATCAATTAGGGACTTGAATGCTAAAAGAACTGCGCCTGGAAATTACGCCGGTATAGGTACAGGAACAGCGATTTCATCGGATGGTTATATAGTAACCAACTTCCATGTTGTACAGAAGGCGGATTCAGTTTTTGTTCAGGATGCCGATGGCAATGCGTACCATGCCAAAGTTATTTCTACTTATCCGGAGGCTGACCTTGCTGTTTTGAAAATAACAGATGCCACATTTAAATCGTTAGGTACAGTACCTTTTGGCTTTAAACGTGGCAAGTCGGGTTTAGGCGAAGATGTGTTTACGCTGGGATATCCAAAAGATGACCAGGTTCTGAGCAAAGGTTATTTAAGTTCGGAAAATGGTGATAAAGGCGATACCATCAAGTATCAACTGGCAATGGATGTGAACTTTGGCAATAGCGGAGGGCCGGTAGTTGACAGCCATGGTAATATTATAGGAATTGTTAGCAGCAGGCAGGACCGGGTTGATGGGGCAGCCTATGCCATTAAAACAAAATACCTGGTGAAAGCCATTCAAACAGATTCATTGCTAACCAATTTGAGTTTAAGCTCAAAAAGCAAAATGGCTAATTTGAGTAGCCAGCAGCAGATAGATAAAGCGCAGAGCTTTGTGTTTATGGTGAAGGTTTACGGCAGGTAAGGCAGAATCAAGAAGTAAAAGTTAATAATAAAGAGATGGGGCATTTATGTGATAAGCATAGACGCCCTATTTGTTTTTAGTGTCGACCCTTTATTCTATACTTGGCTCAAACCTATCTGTCAACTTCTCCCAATACAAAATCTATCGAGCCGGCTATGGCAACCAGATCGGCAATCATGACGCCTTTGGCAATTTCCTGTAAGGCGGACAAATTGCAAAAACTTGGTCCGCGGGATTTTACGCGGAAAGGTATTTCGCTTTTGCCATCGGCTATGAAATAAAAACCGAGTTCACCTTTGGGATTTTCGGCACGAATGTAAAAATCCTGAGCTTTTGGGGTGAGTTTTCGCGGCATTTTGGCGCGGGGGTCAAACTCAGGGCTGCGTTTCAGTTCGTTGGTGAGCCGTGCCAGACATTGCTCCATGATAAGGAGCGATTGCTCAATTTCGTCTACCCGGACTTTGTAGCGGTCCCAGCAGTCGCCAACAGCGCCCATTAAGCCTGTGCCAATGGGTACGTCAAATTCCAGTTCGGGGTAAACCGAGTAGCCATCTATGCGGCGCAAATCGTATTTTAAACCCGAACCACGCAGCATAGGGCCGCTGCAACCGAAGTTGATGGCTACATCGAGGGGCAATACGCCCACATTGGCGGTGCGGTTGATGAATACCTGGTTATCGGTGAGCAGCTCATTCAGCTCGGTCATTTTTGGTTTGAAATAGGCAATGAACTCGATGCAACGCTCTTCGAAACCAACCGGCAAATCGTAAAATAAGCCACCAACCCATATATAATTGTACAACATGCGCGAACCGGAGGCCCATTCCAACATACCCATGATGTGTTCCCTATCGCGAAAGCACCATAAAAAAGGCGTAAAGGCGCCAATATCGATGCCATAAGTACCTATGGCGATGAGGTGCGAGGCGATGCGGTTCATTTCGCAAACCAATACACGGATGTATTCTACCCGTTTGGGGATGTCGTGATCGATACCCATCATACGCTCAACCCCCATCACCCAGGCATGGCTGTTGTTCATGGAGGCCAGATAGTCCATCCGGTCGGTAAAAGGTATGGTTTGCTGGTAGGTGAGCGATTCGGCATGTTTTTCGAAACAGCGGTGCAGGTAACCCATGTGGGGGATGACCTCGCGGACTATTTCGCCATCGGTTATCAGTTCCAGGCGCAATACGCCGTGAGTGGACGGGTGTTGCGGGCCCATGTTTAATACCATCTCATCGGCAGCTACGCTTGCTATTTTTTGATGGTAACGGTCAAGGCCTTCGGCGTAGTTCATATTTCTGTTTGCGATGAGCGCAAATATAACAGGAATGTTTATTGGAGCTATAAGGATAAAGTAAATTAATACATCAGGGTTACCGTTCCGGACAGGGTTTCGTTTTTGCTGTCGTTGGCTTTAAGCACATAATAGTAAGCGCCTTCGGGCAGTTTTTTGCCTTTGTAGGTACCATCCCAAGGGAATGGATAGCCTTTCGAATAAAAAAGTAGCTGTCCGTTGCGGTTGTACACGCTTACCTCGCAATTGGGGTAGCCTTCGATGTTTTTGATGGCCCAGACATCGTTTATGCCATCGTTGTTTGGGGTAAAAACGCTCGGGACATTCAAAGCATTTATGACCAAAACGTTAAAGATAGCCGAAGATGAACAGCCTTTTGAATTAGTTACAGTAAGCGTATATGCTGTGTTTTGAGAAGGTGAGGCGATTGGATTGGCGATGGTAGAATCGTTGAGGTTTTTGCCCGGACGCCACATATAGCTGAGTGTGCCGCCGCCGGTTATCGTAGGATTGATGGTTACACTTCCACCTGTATTGTTAATGATGAAATTCTTGTTTCCGCCGATTACCGGGGCGCTGTAGTTCCAAAGAATTACGCTATCGGCAGATGTTTGTTGGTTGCCGTTTAATGTTATCGTCCAACTGAGTATTACTTTTGTATCAGCAGGCAAGTTTTTTATTTGAGCGTTGGGGTTGTTGATATTGGTTAGATCGAAAGGGGAGTAGCCTGGCGGCGAAACTACTGACCAGGTACCCGTTTCGGTATTTTTTGGTGCGTTGGCTTGTAAGGTGAAAGTTGATGTGTTGCAGGCGCTTTGATCGCTGCCGGCGTTGGCAGCAGTGATAGGCGGTGCTATGGTTACCGTGGCCAAATAATTATAGGTATAGCAACCGACACTAACCTGATAGGTAAATGGCGTTGTGAAATTTTGAACCGTGCCTGATGCCGGGGTCAACACACCGCTATTGTTTACGGTAACTGTGGGCGAAAGCTTGGAGACATCGGTACCGGTAACTACCTGGATGTTAATGGTACGGTTTATTGTATCGATAACGGCATGGTTTTTTTGCTGGCTTAATGTAAAGCCCGTAATAACCGGCACGGGCGTAATACCGTAACGGGCAATATACCCGTTTACTGTAGCCGAGTAAAACGGAACACTTGATATGCAGTTTGGGTTAGGGTTAAAGTTAGGTCGCTGGTTAAATAGCCCTGCGAGCAACAAGTCGCCTGTAGAGGTTATGCCCAAACTGTTTGCGGCATCTGCCGAAGTGAGCGTGAAATTAACAGCACCGGCATTGGTTGCCCACGCGCAGACACCTGCCCCGGTATATTTTGCTGCAAATATATTGTTGCCTGAAAAAGGCGTTAAAACAAGGTTGCCGGTAGCGTTAAAATCAGGAATATTACTATTGAACCAGCCGCATATGTAGGCATTGCTTTTGCTGTCGGTGGTGATGTCTAATGGTTCGGTGCTGCCGTTCGTATCGCCAAAGTTTTTGGCCCACAAAAAAATACCATTGGTGTCGTATTTTGTTACAAAGCCATCGGTATTGCCAATAGCAGTTAAAGTGCCGGCCGTTGTGCCGGTGTTAAAGGTTGCCTTACCGGCAAAACACCCTGCCAGGAAAATATTCCCAAGCAGATCTGATGTTATTGCATTCGGGCCGATATCGTTGCGTGCAATGCGATCTATCCAAATCAAGGCGCCATTGGTATTGTATTTGGCCACAAAATCAGCGGAGACGCCAATATCGTCGGAACGGCCTGTTACCAGGATATTGTTGCTGATATCGGTAGTGAGTGAGTAAACATCGTTTAAAGCTCCTGTGCCCCCGAAATGATATAACCAAGTAAATGTTCCGGAACCGCTGTATTTAGCAATAAAACCATCGACAGGGGAGGTGGGGGATACCAGTTTCCCGTCGCCAAAATCTGTTGGCGAAGAAAATGAGCCACCTATAAAAACATTGCCATTATGGTCGGCTTTTACACCTCCTACATATTCCTGGCTTGGTCCGCTTATTGCCTTTGCCCAAAGCATATTTCCGTTATTGGACAGTTTAATCAAAAAGACATCATTATAGCCCTTGTTGGTAAGTATGACGCCCGTTCCGGGCTGCACATCGATTGTAGCCGACTGGTAGTTGCCGGTGATGTAAATATCCTGATTATCATCGAGACATATGGAAACAGCGGTATCCGGGCCGGCACCACCAATGTTTTTGTACCATTGCAAAACACCAGCGCTATTATACTTAGCCACAAAAATATCAAGGCTGCCATTTGAGGTAAGTTGCTTTGCAGGCAAGACAGACAATGCAAAATCGACATTTTGTTGGAAGACCCCCGTTACATAAACATTGTCCTGAGCATCAGTAACCATTTTTGTTACGGTGCAGCCGGTGAGGCTGCCTATATCATTTGCCCAAATAGTTTGTATCACCTGTGCGTGGGCAAAAAAGACCGGACAAAGCGATAGTAAAACGAACAGTATTTTGAGCCTCGTCATCGGGTTTATAATGGAGGGATAAAAATAAGGCTTTTAGTAAGGATTTTGGTCATTTAGCGTGCGCAATTTGAAATAAAATACAAGATATTAGCTGTAAGGAATTGTTACAAACAACGACTAAAGACTATATAAAATTGTTATGTCGATCAGCTCAGCCACTATAAACCCGCATGAATGGGTTAAAACACATGCCGACTATTTGTATGCTTTCGCGATAAAGCGGATAGCCGACGAAGAACAGGCCCGCGACCTGGTGCAGGATACTTTTTTGGCGGCGCTGCAAAAGGTGAACAATTTTGAAGGTAAAAGCAGCGAGCGTACCTGGTTGACCGCGATATTAAAAAACAAGATTATTGATGTTTACCGCAAGAAATCGTCGGTTATCGTATCGTCGGATATTGTTGAGTCGGAGCGGCAGCAGCAGGATTTTTTTGACGAGGACGGGCATTGGTCGCAACAGCACAAACCGTTAAGAATGGGCGAGATAGAGCAAGGTTTGGAGAACAAGGAGTTTAACCAGGTGTTGAAACGCTGTATGGAGAAGTTGCCGGCGCTTTGGTTTTCAGTGTTTACGATGAAGCATATAGACGATGAGACATCGGAAAGGATTTGTAGCGAACTGAAAGTTTCGGCGCAAAACTTTTGGGTGATCATCCATCGCGCGCAGCTTAATTTACGTGCATGCCTTCAAAAAAACTGGACCTAAAATTTGAGCTATGGGTGTTTTAAAAAAAAATACAAC
The DNA here is from genome assembly GCF_903893715.1 of uncultured Mucilaginibacter sp. Lineage (GTDB taxonomy): Bacteria > Bacteroidota > Bacteroidia > Sphingobacteriales > Sphingobacteriaceae > Mucilaginibacter. Next base: position 1,159 of record NZ_CAITNG010000124.1, on the reverse strand, counting down.
GAAACTGTAAGCAAGCCACCTTGCTGCTCGAAAAGAAGGTTTACCAGCCCTTAACTTTCCGCGAGCTGATTGATTTGCGGATACATTTGGCCGGTTGCTCGTTTTGTCGTTTGTACGGTAAGCAAAGTGCCATGATCAACCGCATGGTGCAGCAATTGTTCCGCGATTCGGAGAACGGGGAATATAAATTGAGCGATGAATTTAAGAGGGAATTACAGTTAAGAATTGAGGAGGAGTTGAGTAAATAAGCTGTTGAGCACAATGCTAAAAGCATAAAGCATTTTCAGCTTTTAGCTTTGCGCTTTTAGCTTTATGCTTTTGGCTGAATGGTATTTTGCCATATTGATGAGCAGAACGCTGCCCAAAATAACCCCTAAACCTACAATTTGCCAAAAAGTGATATGTTCGTGCGCGAAGAATATCCCCAATAAAACAGCGACTACAGGGTTTACATAGGCATAGGTGCTTACCTGGGTTATGGGGCGAACTTTTAGCAACCAAACATACGCGCTAAACGCGGCTACGGACCCAAAAACAACGAGGTAGCTCATGCCCATCCAGGCACTTGTTGTAATGGATGATAAGCTTACGTGTTGAACCTCGCCGCTGATAAAGCTTGCAGGTATAAAGAGGATACCTGCCGACAGCATTTGCCATGCCGCGTTAACCGGGCCCGAACCCGATGTGGCGCGGTATTTTGAATAGATGGAGCCGGCCGTCCAACACATGGAGCCGATGATGAGCATGGCCATACCTATGAGGTTTGTGCTGATGCCTTTATCGGCAAAAACTTTGATTACCTGTTCGGCGAAAAGCAATATCACACCAAAAAAACCGATGATAAGGCCGGTGATGGTCCATTTGTTATGGAGGTTTTCGGCCCATTTGGGGTAATCGAGCAATACAAACCAAATGGGCGCGGCAGATACCAGGATGGCCGCCATTGCACTGGGCAATGTTTGCTCTACCCACATTACCACGCCTATGCCTATAAACAGCAACAGCACACCGCTAACCGAGGCATTAAGCACATTTTTGAGGATGAACAACTTTTCGCCCCTAAGGGCACACCAGACCAATAGCAAAACGCCGGCCAGCAAAAAGCGGAAAGCCCCCAAAAGCATAGGAGGGAAGCCACCTTGCAAGGCTACCCGGATAG
>NZ_CAITNG010000123.1 GCF_903893715.1 uncultured Mucilaginibacter sp. | reverse complement strand
TTTATTACCGCCATTCATGGTGATGTTATGGGATTGAGTGTACCCTCTCCTTAAAAGCAAATTTTGCCAATTGTATCCGGGGTCGTTGGCATATGACGCCAAAGTAGTTCCATTCGCGGGGTTTAAGTATAAAAGATGATTTGTTAGTACGGTGGTTGATGCAGTTGTACCTAAACTATCCAAATCAAGTTGCGACTGCACATACTGGGACGCGTTTAACAAGGCTATTTTTTTTGTAGCTTGTTGAAAGCCAAAATTATACGTGTAATTAATACGAGGTGGCCCTTCCACTCCTTTCTTTGTAGTAATGATGATAACTCCATTAGCACCCCTGGCACCATAAATCGCAATTGACGATGCGTCTTTCAAAACCTCCAAGGTTGCTATATTATCTGGATTAATAGAGTTGATGTCCATATTCTCATTTGGTATCCCGTCAATAATAAATAATGGACTGGCATCCTGACTAACAGAACCTCCCCTAATGGTAATTTGCGAAGTAGAACCAGGCTGTCCATCTGGTGATGTGACATTCACACCTGCTATCCTTCCGGCTAACATCTGATCGAAGGAAGGAACCGGGGCCTTTTGCATTTCTACAACGTTCGCTACACCAACCGATCCCGTAAGGTCTCTCTTTTTTGCCGTACCGTAACCGATAACAACCACTTCATCCAGTGTTGATGAAGATGAAGACAGAGTAATCACTTTCCCGTCTATTTCACCGGCTTTCTTCTCAATAGGCGTATACCCTAACGAACGGATAATGATAATCGTACCGGCGTCAGGAACTGCCAAGGAGAATTTTCCGGAGACATCAGTAACCGTGCCCTTAGTTGTTCCTTTAATTAATACTGTGGCGCCGATCACACTTTCGGATTTCTCGTCTAAAACGGTACCCGAAATTTTTAGCGTCGGAACTTGAGCTGAAGCACTGAGATAGCTTAGCAACGCTACCAAAACAATAATTGAACTCAAAAGATACTTTAATTTAAAGGAGGTCTTTTGAGAATAAAATCCATGGTAAAGAATTCTCATAGTTAATTAGGTTTAAATTTAAGAAGTGGCGTAAATTGGTTTTATAGCAATTGGTTTAATAAATATATGAGTGTTTTGGTTTTATAGCAATTGGTTTAACAAATATATGAGTGTTTTTAAGGCAGCGAGTGTCTGAAATGTTGCAAGTACTATTCCAAATGTGCTAAAAATTACTTTAAAATGATGATTTTTACCAATTTTCGCCTAAAAATGGTTAAACCCTTAGACTGATTGCTTGTCTAAAGGAATCTTAGATTTTAAGCATTTTTTCCATTTCGATTGCGGCAAACAATACTGCAAATACCCCATGTGTGTCGTTATCATAAAAAGGCCGATTTAAGTAATAATTCACATCCTCCGAACACATCGTTCCCGTGCATATATTATGAATTGTACCATTAAGCTCTATCTGGGTAGTAAGTGCTTGCCACCCCTTTAAAGCAACCTGTTTATAGCACTTTGCGTGAAGCCATCCATTGGATATACCCCGTGCGATCGCCATGGTAAATATAGCGGTACCTGAAACTTCTTCTTTTGAATCCGGCCGATCAAGTACGTTGAGCCAAAATCCATTTTTATCCTGATATTTTAGCAAAGAGGAGACCAGCGTGCAATATTGATTTAAAATAACAGTGTAATTAGGATTTGATTTTGGCAAATAAGTTAATACTTCGCTCATGGCCCATATGGCCCAGCCGTTAGCGCGCGACCAGTGGGGCAACTTAACGCTACTTCCCGAATAATGGGCGTGCATGTACAATTGCGCATCTTTGTCCCAAACTTGGTCCTGAAACGCTATTAATTGTTTAGCGGCATCATTCAATATCTCATTCTTTGTCTTCTCATCATCGGTATATAAAGCGGCTTGCACAAGAAATG
>NZ_CAITNG010000122.1 GCF_903893715.1 uncultured Mucilaginibacter sp. | reverse complement strand
GCGTCTTTTTCCAAAATACGTGGTCTTTTCATCAAATATATAAACTCTTGCCAATACCATTAATCAGGAAAAGCTATTTTTACATTTTTTATAACAAACGTGGGAAAAGATAAGATAAGGCGTTTTGCCGAAATAGCCGATTTTGCTAATGTGTTGCAACTGGATGAAGGCAAACCGATGCAGGGCCAATGGGCTAAAACATTTTTTAAGAACGACCATCCGCTGGTCTTGGAATTAGCCTGCGGTAAAGGCGAGTACACCGTAAATCTGGCGCAATTGTTCCCCGATAAAAACTTTATCGGGATCGATTATAAAGGCAACCGCATTTGGCGTGGGGCAAAAACCGCCATTGAAGAAGGCATCGGCAACGTAGCTTTTTTACGCATCCAGATCGAAAACCTCATCGCGCACTTCGGTCCCGGCGAAGTGGAAGAGATATGGATCACCTTCCCCGACCCGCAACCCCAACTAAGTCGCCAGAAAAAGCGCCTAACCTCACCCCGCTTTTTGGATATGTACAAAGTGATATTAAAGCCCGGCGGCGCGGTACACCTCAAAACCGATAACGATAACCTGCATGCTTATACAGCCGATAAGCTGAATGAATTGGGGCTGACCACCCACATTCGCACGGAAGACCTGTACCATTCTGAGTTTGCCGATGAGGTTCTGTCCATAAAAACCTATTACGAACGCAAATATTTAAAGCATAATAAAAACATTAACTACCTTAAGTTTTCATTTGAGTAGCCATGCACAAAAAAACGCAGGAGGATTCGTTTTACGATAAGGTTTATGAAGTGGCGCGACAAATACCGCTGGGCCGCGTAACATCCTACGGTGCCATCGCCAACTTTTTGGGCACCAAGGGCACATCGCGCATGGTGGGCTATGCCATGGGCGCCTGCAGCGGATTGTACCCGCCCGTACCCGCGCACCGTGTTGTGAACCGGGTTGGATTGCTCACCGGCAAACACCATTTCGGCAGCCCTACCATGATGCAGCAACTCCTCGAAAACGAAGGTGTGGAAGTGGAAGACGACAAGGTAAAAAACTTCAAAAAAATCTTCTGGGACCCAAACGAGGAACTGGATTACAATAAATACCAGTAACCCCGCAATCACTCAATAAATCAATCCATCAAAAATAAAATGGGAAAACTCATCAACGACTTTGAATCCTACCGCTCAAAAATGAACGACAGGATAATGGAAACAGCCAATACTAATATCAAACGCTTCTTCGCGCTCGATACTACTACTTATGCCGATGGCGCTTTGGATGTAAAAACTAAAGAAATGCTGGGTCTGGTAGCCTCCATGGTACTCCGCTGCGACGACTGCATCAAATACCACCTCGGCAAATGCCGTGAAGCGGGCGTAAAAAGCGACGAGATGAACGAGGTATTTATGATTGCCAATTTAGTTGGTGGTTCTATTGTTATACCACATTACAGGCGTGCCGTGGAATATTGGGATGAGTTGTGCGAGGCTTGATTTATTGCTGATTTATGTATAGCTTTATATATAAGCGAATAAGTATGTACAAGCTAAGCCATAAACCTATCAAAACCGCATCGGTCAGCTTAGCGGCTGCTTTGAATGTAATCATATTGGCAATAGCCCTTTGCCTCTTTCAATCAAATATCTTGGTTGCACCGCTTCCTAACTATTTTGTTTGCAAGTTGCATTACCCTATACATGACGATAGCCCACCGTTAATTGTTTCCATCAAAAACAATAAAGTATCCGTTGAAATACCAGGCCAGCCAATCCGCGAGGAGGCTTTGAAAAATATGGCAGAAATGTACCGCGTCGACTTTACCAATGATGAAATAGTCGAGTTTGAAGAACATGGGATAGTTAACCTATCTCTTGAAAAAGTGAAGACGAATGTTTTCAATCACCGCCTCTACCAAAGCGGCTCAGATGATCAAGGCATCCCTTATCAATCTGATAACAGTGAACTGTTTAATTGGGTAAGGGAGTCGCGCAAGGCCGATATTGTGGTGAACAACAGGGCATTGCTGATAGCCGTCAAGGTTGATGATAATACCTCACCTGCCGTGTTAAAAGGAGTAGAGGCAAATTTGCTAAAACAAAGGGTAAACAGGTTCGAATTAATCACGGATACTTCAAGTAGGCTACTTACTTTTGACGATAACGGGAAATTATTGCCACCCGAAACTTACCATCCATTTCTGGGAATTAAAAAATGAGCCAACCAACAACCGAACTAACACGCTGCACCTGGTGCGGAACCGATGAACTTTACGTAAAATACCATGATAACGAATGGGGCAAAGAGGTACATGACGACGAAACCCTGTTCGAGTTTTTACTCCTTGAATCGGCACAAGCCGGACTAAGCTGGATCACCATTCTGCGCCGCCGGGAGGGTTACCGCAAGGCTTTCGCCGATTTTGATGTACACAAAGTTGCCGCGTTTGATGATAACGATGTAGAACGTTTAATGAACGATACCGGCATCATCCGCAACCGCTTAAAAATATTGGCGGCCATCAATAACGCCAAACTGTTCATCGGCATACAAAAAGAGTTCGGCTCGTTCTATAAATACCTGTACAGCTTTATGCCCGGTGGCAAACCCATTATCAATCATCCCGAAAAGATAGTCCCCAGTACCCCCATATCCGATGCCATCAGTAAAGACATGAAAAAGCGCGGCTTTAAATTCTTCGGCACCACCATTTGCTACGCCCACATGCAAGCCACCGGCATGGTAAACGACCATATCACCGGCTGTAGTTTTAAGTAGTTGGGATTACAGTGATTTTTAAAGATTGATTACACTGATTTTCGATAGTTTGTTAACTTCGTATCATTACACAATTGGCGGGGCATCCTTTAATCGGTGAAATCCCAGACTAATCAGTGAAATCAAAATCACAATGAAGAAACTTTTTTTATTAGATGGTATGGCCCTGATATACCGGGCACACTTTGCCATGAGCAAGGCCCCGAGGTTCACGTCGAACGGGGTCAATACTTCGGCAGTAATGGGTTTTACCAATACCCTGCTCGAGGTATTGAACAAAGAAAAACCCACCCACATCGCCGTGGTTTTTGATACCCAGGCCCCTACCGAACGCCATACTGATTTTGAAGCCTATAAAGCACACCGCGAGGCCATGCCCGAAGACTTGTCGAAAGCCTTACCCTATATTTTTAAGCTGATATTGGGTTTTAACATCCCCGTCATCACTTCCGATGGTTTTGAGGCTGATGATATCATTGGCACATTGGCCAAAAAAGCCGAAACTAAAGGCTACAAGGTATATTGCATGACACCTGATAAAGATTTCGGCCAGTTGGTGTCCGATAATATCTTCATTTACAAACCCGCGCGTATGGGTAATGATATGGAGATATTAGGTGTAAAAGAGATAAAAGAGAAATGGGAAATTGAGCATGTGGAACAAGTAATAGACATCCTTGGCCTTTGGGGCGACGCGGTCGACGGTATACCTGGCATTCCCGGCGTAGGCGAAAAAACCGCCAAAATGCTCATCAAACAATATGGTTCGGTTGAAGGTGTAATAGAACATGCCGGCGAACTGAAAGGCAAGCTGCAGGAAAACGTCATCAAATTTGCCGAGCAAGGTTTGCTCTCTAAAAAGCTGGCTACCATTATCCTGAACGCACCGGTCGAACTGGATGAAGAAGGTTTGGCTTTAGGCGAACCCAGTCGCGAATTGTTGGAGCCATTGTTTGCCGAGTTGGAGTTCCGTACGCTTGGCCGTCGCGTGTTTGGCGATGGCTTCAGCATTACCGAAACTAAAGCGGTATCCATGCAAACCGACCTGTTTGGCCAACCTGTGGATGCAGGCCGTACCACCATGGTGGTCGACCAAATCGACATCAGCGAGCCGGAACAATTTGCCCCGGCAAGCAATATCGGCAATACCACGCACGAATACCACCTGGCCGATACACCCGAAAAACGCGCCGAACTCATCAAAATATTAAGCGCTCAAAAAAGCATTTGCTTTGATACCGAAACCACAGGCACCGATGCCAATCAATGCGAACTGGTGGGCCTTTCTTTCGCGGTAAAAAAAGGCGAAGCCTGGTATATCCCCGTTCCTGCAGATACTGAAACTGCTACCAAAATAGCGCAGGAATTTAAAGCCATTTTAGAAGACGCCAACATTGGCAAAATAGGCCAGAACATCAAGTTCGATATCCTGGTGCTCAAATACTATGGCATTAACGTGCAGGGAACACTGTTTGATACCATGCTGGCGCATTATGTGATAGACCCTGATACCCGCCATGGTATGGATGTATTGTCCGAAAACTATTTGGGTTATTCGCCTGTGTCCATTACCACGCTCATTGGTGCCAAAGGCAAAACCCAGGGCAGCATGCGCGATGTGGAGATTGAAAAAATAAAAGAATACGCCGCCGAGGATGCCGATATCACACTACAACTCAAAGACATCTTCAAGCCTAAACTCAAAGAGGTAAACGCCGAAAAACTCGCTACCGAAATTGAAAATCCTTTGGTGTACGTGCTGGCCGATATCGAGTTCGAAGGCGTGCGCATCGACTATGATACGCTGAAAGAGTTTTCGAAAGAACTGGAAACCGACATCGCCAAGCTCGAAAAAACGGTATACGAAAAAGCAGGTGTCCGTTTCAACGTATCATCACCAAAACAATTGGGCGAGGTGTTGTTCGAAAAACTGCAGCTCGACCCAAAAGCTAAAAAAACCAAAACCGGCCAATACCAAACCGGCGAAGATGTGCTGTTGGCGCTTGCCGCGAAGAGCGATATTGTACGCGATATCCTCGATTTCCGCCAGCTGCAAAAGCTCAAATCAACTTACGTGGATGCCTTGCCACTGATGGTAAACCCAAAAACAGGGCGTGTGCATACCTCGTACAACCAAGCTGTTGCCGCAACCGGCCGGTTAAGCAGCAATAACCCCAACCTGCAAAATATACCCATCCGCACCGAGCGTGGTCGCGAAGTGCGCAAAGCCTTCATCCCGCGAAACGACGACCATATCATCCTTTCGGCCGATTATTCGCAGATCGAACTGCGTATCATCGCCGAGATAAGCAAGGATTCCAATATGATGGATGCCTTTATCCAGGGTATCGATATCCACACCGCTACGGCCGCCAAAGTATACGGCAAAACCATCGAAGAGGTGGACAGTACCATGCGCCGCAATGCCAAAGCGGTAAACTTCGGCATCATTTACGGGCAATCGGCATTTGGGCTTTCGCAAAACCTGGGTATTCCCCGCAAGGAAGCTGCCGATATCATCGACCAGTACTTTGCCCAATATCCCGGTATTAAACAGTACATGAACGATACCATGAACTTTGCCCGCGAGAACGGCTTTGTACAAACCCTGATGGGCCGCCGCCGTTACCTGCGCGATATCAATTCGGCCAACCAAACCGTGCGCGGTTTTGCTGAGCGAAATGCCATCAATGCCCCTATACAAGGCTCAGCTGCTGATATGATCAAGATCGCCATGATCAACATCCATCGCGAGTTCCTGGCACGCAAATTCGATTCGCGCATGACCATGCAGGTGCATGATGAGTTGGTTTTCGACGTGCATAAAGATGAGATCGAACTGGTTAAACCCATCATTATGGAAAACATGAAGCATGCTATCAAAACCGAAGTGCCTATTGTCGTAGAAGTTGGTGTGGGTAAAAATTGGTTGGAGGCGCATTGATAATTGCTGTGGTACCGTTGTTATGCAAACAAAGCACCCGCCATAAAGCAGGGCTATACAAAGCCTTTTACTGTAGTTCTACGCAAATTAAGCAAACATTTGCCAATACTGCTATATGTTTCGCGATACTTCACGTTGCAACGTTCGGGTACAGCGTTAAAAGAAAACGCCGTTTCCCGGAGGCCTAAAAAGTAACACCCAACTGTAAGCCCGAACTGTACGATGCTGTCTGGCTGTTGCCAAACCGCGCCGGGAATGCTACAGCGGTAAACAGGTTGCAGTCTTTTCCTTTTTTTAATATCTTGATTAAGGCAGGGGTAAAACCAAAGCGGCCGCTGCTCTCAAAAGCAAGCCGCGAAACCAGCGTATAACCATGCGTAAACCTAAACAAGGCGCCCGGGTTAAATGCTACCGTGCTTACTTTCGATATGTTGTTTTCGGTACGTATACATGGCGATACTTCGAAACTTACGCCAAAATGGTCGCTCTTTAAAATATGCATGCCAAAGGGGAACGAAACGGTATACACATTGCCAAAGTTACCGGTAAGCGTACCGCTGCTTAAGGTTTCGATAGGATGGTAAACGCTAAAATAACCAACAATGCGCGGATAGGTGGCCGCAGGCGTCTGGCTATAAGCGTTATTAAGTGTGAAAACAACAATTAAAAGAAAGGACAAGCGATGGAACAGTTTGATGAGGGATAGTTTAGAAGACATGATAGGATTTTTAGTGTATAGGGTTGCGATATATGTGTTTACAGAAAAATCCCGCCCATGGCCGGCGCGTTAGCCGGCTTTGAGCGGGTTGTTTTATTATCCGGCCGCGTTGAACCGGTTGTTTTTTATTTATGATGCCTTGACCACAATTTCGGGCTTAAATACAATGGTTGACTTCACAGAGTTCGAAATTAAACAGGCCGCCTCTGATTTTTGCAGTACCCTTAAGGCTTTCTCTTCATCCTCGGCACGCAATATTGTCAGCAAGGGCATTAGCGTTACTTCGCTCATCAGGTATTTGCCGTCCACCATCTCGAGCTTGCCCGATGCCTGCGAACTAAAGTCGTCAAATTCCAGTTTTGAGTTTTCGGCTATCGATAGGAAGGTGGTCATCAAACAGCTGTTCACCGCAGCGGTAAACAAATGCTCGGGCGACCAAACGTGTTCCATCCCTTGCGGAAACTGCGGGTGTGTGGCCACGTCCACTTCATCAGTCAGTTCGGGCGATGTCAATCCCCCCATGCGGCCCTGTTTCCAGTTCAGGTTAACCAGGTAGTTATGTGTTATGCTCATTGTATGTTGTATTTTAATGTATCTGTTTAATTTGTTCGGCGTCGCTTTGCGTGTTTTGGGTTGGTTTGTTGTAGGGTATAGCACAGCTTTGTGCGCCGCAACAACCGGTATTGGTCAGCGCTGTGATCACAAAAAATAAACTCAGCAGGCCAACCGCCCAATCGGCGGTTTGAATGCTCCAAACCAGTATCCAAACGCCCATAACCAGGCGTATAATTCGGGCAATGTGCCAGTTGTACAACAGGCTTTGTTTAAGTGTGTTCATTGCACGTATTTTTTAAGGCTTTGCCAGCTGCCGCCATTATAAACCTGTGTATACCCTTTCGATTTTAAAATCGACTTTGCCGATGCGCTCCTCATGCCCGACGCGCAGCAGGTAATAATCACGTCATCCTTTTTAAACTTCGAAAAACTTTTTTCGGGGCTGCCCAAAGGTATATTTACCGACGATTTGATATGTCCGCCCGCAAATTCGCCGGGGCTGCGCACATCTATAATCTTCGCACCTTCGGCTATCAGTTTACCTAAATCAACAGCGGGTTTTAAGCCTAAAAGGCGTCTTATTGTTGCTATCATCGCTTAATTGTTTAAGTAATTGTTCACGTTTAGCCAGGTACCACCATCAAAGCAATTGATGTGATGTTGTTGTAATACCTTGCTGGCCAATTGGCTCCTTATACCCGATGCGCAACATACCACCACATTTTTCATTTGCCCAAATTCATCTAACCGGGTAACTATTTCATTAACCGGGATGTTGATACTGCCCGCCACATGCCCGCCCATATACTCTGCAGGAGTGCGCACATCAACTACTGTGGTGTCGCCCTTTTTTAATACTTCTTGTAAAGTGTCCATATCCTTATTTTAATTTGATGAACAAAATTGGGCCATTCCAAATTGCCGGTTGGTAACATTTGTTGGATAAGCATTTTTTTAGGTTCAGTATATGATACTGTCATCGTCTTTCTTTTTTGTGCTGATGCCAAAAGGCAGGTAAAGCGGGCAAAAGCTTACCATCCCGGTAAGGATAAAAACTACCGACAGCACCAACAATACAATAGCCAACGTACCGCCAATGGTATTGGTAAAGTACAAAACCACAATAACCAAGGCTATCAATACCCGCAAAAGGCGGTCGGTATTTCCCATGTTCTTTTTCATAATGATTGTTTTTATGTGTTAAAACTATCTATAATCAAAATCCCTTTCAGTAACATTTGTTCCATACCTGCTAAACCAACCGGATGCTGTTGCGGCCCAGTTTCACTATTTTTTTCTCTTCCATGGTGCGCAACAACCTGCTTATCGCTTCGCGATGCGTGTGCAGCTCGTCGGCTATTTGCTGGTGGGTAATACTAATGGTTTGGTTATTGGCAGCGCGCGCGCGTTCCTTCAGGTAATGCAGCAACTGTTTATCCATATTGCTAAACGAAATCAGGTCAATTACTTCCAACAACTCGGCAAACCGGCTGCCATAAGTGCTGTTGATAAAGGTTTTCCATTCCGAGTATTTAAACCAGTCGTCAACAGCAGCCACAGGTATCTGCAACAATTCGGTATCATCTTCGGCAATGGCTTTCACCATGCTGTGGCTATTGGTTTGGCAGCAGTTTATGGCCATGGCACAGGTTTGGCCAGGGTACAGGTGATATAAAAAAACCTCTTTCCCATCGGGCTCTTGCCGTATGATGCGTAAAACACCTGTTTGTACAATGGGCACAAAAACAATTTTATCGCCCGGCGCCATCAAAACTGCACCGGCCTTTATAAACTTTAGCCTCGCATGGGTTTTAATCTCAGTAAGCAGCCGCGTATCTGTAAATAGTTTGGCAATCATATTTAAAAGGTTGTTTTTAACGAGCAAATGGCACTACTTTAAGCGGCAAAGCCTGTTATCGTTACTTCAAATCAATTCAATCAAATATAGGGCGCGGGTGCGGGCCGAAATATGAGGAGCGTCATATTATAAATTAACCTCTGCCACGCACAAACAAAAAAAAGCCCCTTACCAAAAGGCAAGGGGCTTTTTCAATTGATATATTGCTTACATCTTGCAATCGCCTTTAGGGCACATGGTTTTGGTACAACCTTTAGCACATTGTTGGTGGCCGCAGTTGCTGCAGCTCACTTTAGTTGCTTTAACTTTAGCAGGAGTAACATGACCGTTTGCAAATACTGATGCGCAGGCAAATACAATTGCCAAAACGCTCAAACTGATAGTTTTCATTTTCGAATGTTTTTAAAGTTTTAAAATAATTAATTGTTTGCGGACGGGTTTGAGCGTCCATTGTGGCATTAATTATTAAACTTTTGGCGGCTTTCGGCCGGATGGGTTATAGTCTGACAGTTCGCCGATAGGATAAGGGGTATCCGGTTTTTTGATTTGGAAAAACAATTGATGCGAAAGGCTCATAGATTCCGTGGTAAAGAAACCGCATATACTGCACGATAAAAACATGCTGCAGGCACCGTCCTTTTCACAGGGCTTCTTCTGGTCGCTATGGTTTGTTTTGCCGCAGCTCATCTTGTCCATCCCTTTAGGGCAACAGGTCTTTTTTGCAGATGCGGCCATGGCATTAGCTTCCAACATCCCCGATGTGGCAGATAACACCAGCATAAATGCCGCCAATAAAACCGCTATGTATTTCAATACTCAAATATACGTATAACGCCCATTAATTAAATATGATATGGATCATTTAAACAAAATAAAACCCGGCGACAAGGCGTCAACCGGGTTCTCATTATTATTTGGAGGTTTGGAGTGCGTTGGGGTACTAATTGGTATCGTGTGCATACATACTTACCTGCTGCACAAATTGCTCGGGCGTTTCGTTGGGGAAACCATCCCAGCTGCGTAACACTTTACCGTTTTCATCAATCAGCAATGTATACGGAAACTTGCCCTCGGCATTGTATTTATCGGCCAAAGCTTCGTTACGCTTCACTTGTTCTTTATCCAGTTGGTTTTTCTTTTGGCGGGGGAAATCGGCCCGCACCAACAGCAGATGCGATGAAGCATAATTTTCAAAATATTCGGTTTCCAAAATCTCTTTGCGCAGCCTGATGCAAGGTCCGCACCAATCCGACCCCGAGAAATTGACCAATATCAGTTTATGTGTTTTAGCTGCTTCGGCTGTAGCCTGATTAAAATCGCCCAACCAGGTAGCAGTTGGTATAAACAGGGAAGCAAAAAGGACGAATAATAATTTCATGTATTTAAATTATGTAGGCAAGATAGCGGGTTAAAATGAAAGTTACATGAAAAACGCGGATTTTGCAGGCAGGGTATTTTATCCCATCATTTTTTTATCTTGCGATAATGAAATTGACATACCTGACCATTTGCTTTTTGCTGTTTGGATTTGCCTTACAAGCACAGACTACGCAACCCTATTACAAAAACGGCGTAGTGGTTTGCGCCCAACCCGAAGCCGCCAAAGTTGGTGTAGCCATCCTTAAAAAAGGGGGTAATGCGGTGGATGCTGCAGTAGCCGTGCAGTTTGCCCTGGCAGTGGTTTATCCCGTTGCCGGGAATATAGGCGGCGGGGGTTTTATGGTGTACCGCAGCGGCAAAGGTAAGACAGCCACGCTCGATTTTCGCGAAAAAGCACCCAAACTGGCCAGCCGCGATATGTACCTTGATAGCGCGGGCAACCCCATAACCAAAATGAGCATATACGGCCACATGGCCGTGGGTGTACCGGGCAGTGTGGCCGGCATGGTGAAAGCGCATGCCCGCTATGGCAAATTAAGCTGGCGCAAAGTAGTTCAGCCCGCGCTCGACCTGGCCGCCAAGGGCTACGTGCTCAGCGCCCGGCATGCCGCCGAATTTAACCGCAACAAAGCCACTCTTTTAAAATATAACCCATTAGGCACAGCTCTGGTAAAAGATATCGCCTGGAAAGAAGGCGACACCCTCATACAACCCGAACTGGCCCGCACCCTGAAACGCATCCGCGACCATGGCCGCTATGGTTTTTACAACGGACCCGTGGCCGATAGCCTGGTAAAAGAAATGAACCGCGGTCGGGGCATCGTTACCAAAACCGACCTGAAAAACTACCAGGCCGTGTGGCGCAAACCTGTTACCGCTAAATACAAAGGCTATGGCATCATCACCATGCCGTCGCCATCAAGCGGGGGGATATGTTTGGTGCAGTTGCTGCATTCAGTCGCGCCATACCCGCTGGGGCGTTGGGGTTTTAATGCTGATTCCACCGTGCAACTCATTGTTGAGGCCGAGCGCCGCGTTTATGCCGACCGCTCCAAATATCTCGGCGACCCTGACTTTTATAAAGTACCAGACAAAACCCTGCTCAGCATTGCCTATCAAAAACAACGCATGAGCACCTTTACATGGGATAAAGCCACCCCAAGCAGCGAAGTAGCGCCCGGCAAGATCCCCGGAAGGGAAGATGAGGAAACGACACACTTTTCCATTGTCGACAAACATGGCAACGCGGTAGCCATTACCACCACCCTGAACAACAGTTATGGATCCTTCGTTTTTGTAAAGGGCGCGGGCTTTTTATTGAACGATGAAATGGACGACTTTTCGGCCAAAGCAGGCTCGCCAAATATGTACGGCCTCATCGGCGGTAAGGCTAACGCCATTGCACCAAACAAACGTATGTTAAGTGCCATGACACCCACCATCCTTACAAAAAATGGCAAACTGTTTATGGTAGTGGGCACACCCGGCGGCTCGACTATCATTACCTCGGTTTTCCAAACCATACTGAACGTAGTCGACTTTAAAAAATCGATACAAGACGCCGTTACCGTTCCCCGTTTCCACAGCCAATGGCTGCCCGACCAGGTAGATGTGGAGAAAACCGCCCTAACCGACCAGGTCAAACAAATACTCACCCAAAAGGGATACAAAATAACCCCCCGCGGCAGCATAGGCCGGGTGGATGCCATCCTGAAAACCAAAAAAGGCTACCAGGGCGGTGCAGATCCAAGGGGCGAGGACGTGAGCATGGGGTATTAACCTACCCACCGCCCAATCAGGCGTCTACGCCTGATTGTTTTAGAAAGAGGATGTCCCGCTAACCGGTATTACCGTTCTCTCCGTGGCGGCCTTTAACCCCGGTGATGTATAATCAACAATCAATGCACCTTGCTTGCGTTTAATATATGCAAGCATCTTGCCATGAAAAACCCTTCTTTTATAAGCTTTATAATCTTCATGGCTAAAATTATCACCACTTTCCAAGCCAACAAGCACTGCACTTCCCCGTATCGTTACCTTAATCTCGTTATTGGCATTGTAAACAATATGGCCATTTTTATCAACCACCTCAACGGTCACTTGTTCAAACAAATAGTCATGTCCTCTCGGGTTGGATGTTACCTTGATCGCGTAAGGCTCGCCTGCAGTCGCCAATTTATCCTCGCTTACTACAACGCCTTTGTTATACCCTTTTACGGATAACTCACCCGGCGCATAAGTCACGTCCCAACTTAAAATATGGTTTACCATTTCGGCCCTTGCTTTTTTGCCGAGCGATTTGCCGTTCAAAAACAGTTCCGCCTCCTCGCAATTGGTAAAGCAACTGATGCGTAACGGTTTGCCATCAGGCCAGTTCCAGTTGGGCTCTGCGTTATGGTTTTCTTTGGCATTTGCTGCCGGTATTTCGCTTGCGCCGATATACACCATCGGTTTATCGCTCCACAAACTTTGGCGGTAGTAAAATTCAGGTTTTGGGAAGCCTGCCAAATCCAACAAACCATCCGGACTGCTGCGTGCAGGCCATTCTTTAGCTTCGCCCATATAGTCTATGCCTGTCCAAAGGTATTGACCGGCAATATAATCGTTAGCGGTAACAGCATCCCAGGCCTTGCCTGCCATCCCATTCTCACTTCCGTAGATAATACGGTTGGGGTATTTGGCATGGTCGCCCGCATAGCGGAACTCCTGATAATTATAACCCACCGCATCCAGCACATCCGGATAGCCCACCTCGTTCGACATCACCACGCCAGCCAACGCCGCGGTTACCGGTCGGCTCATATCGTTCTCCTTAACCACGGCCACTAATTTTTTGGCTATCCTCGTCAAATTATCCGCCGAAGGATGGTCGGGTGTATAGCCTTTGCCATATATCTGCGGGTTGCGGCCGGTGTTCAGTATCGGGTCGGTATAAGGATCATTCGGGTAATCAATTTCGTTGCCAATGCTCCATAATATGATGGAGGGATGGTTACGGTCGCGTTTCACCATATCGGCCAGGTCGCGCTCGGCCCAATCTTTAAAATACTCGTGGTAACCATCCTGGCCGGGCTTGCCCTGGTTCCAGCCCGCTATCCATTTGTTTTTGCCGAGTTCCCATTCGTCAAAAGCTTCGTCCATTACCAAAATACCCATTTTATCGCACAGGTCGTACAGGTAATCGGCATGTGGGTTATGGCTCAGGCGCAACGAGTTTACACCGGCTCCTCTCAATAACTGCAAACGCCGCTCCCAAACATCGGCAGGTACGGCAACACCAAAGGCGCCCGCGTCATCGTGCACACAAACACCTGTCAGTTTCATGCTTTTTCCATTCAGCGTAAACCCTTTATCCTTGTCAAAAATTGCCGATCGAATGCCTACGTTTTCCGTCATGCGGTCAACTTCTTTATCGCCCTGGTATAGCGACACCTCTAATTGATACAATTCCGGCTCTTCCGTCGACCATAGTTTCGGATTATTCACCGCCAAAAATATATCGCTGCTCAAATGGCTGCCGGCAACAATTTTAGCCGCATGTTGCCCGGCCGATACAATAGCCCCTTTGGCATCTTTTAAAACAGCTTTTATACTCAAGTTCGCCATCTTGGCCGTCAGGTTGGTTACAGCTACACTCACCTTAGCCTATGCGCTTTGTTCCGATACCTGGGTGGTGTTAAATATAACGCCCCAGGTATCCATATGCACCGGGCCGGTGGCTATCAAATAAACATTGCGGTAAATACCCGAGCCCGTATACCAGCGCGAATCGGCAAATTGGGTATGGTCAACCTTTACCGCGACGATGTTTTTGCCGTCTTTATTCAGGTATTTGGTAATGTCATACTCAAAAGGTATAAACCCATTTGGCCGTTTACCCAAATAATGCCCATTTAGCCAAACCTCGCTGTTTTTATAAACCCCATCAAAATACAGGGATATGTTTTTATCTTTTTGTGAAGGCTCAATACTGAATGTTTTGCGGTACCAGCCTATGCCTGCCGGTAAAAAAGCCGTGGCACTTGCCCATTGCGCATCGAAAGGGCCTTCAATACTCCAGTCGTGCGGCAAATCCAGCTTGCGCCAGTCCTGGTCGTTAAAAGCGGGCTGGTCGGCGCCGGGCGCATCGCCTTTATGGAATTTCCAACCGGCATTGAACAGTGCTTTTTCGCGCGGCGCTTGCGCGGATACCTGTAAAGCAAACGCAACAGCAAGGAGCAGCAATAATGGTTTGATGAGCGATATTTTCATTATGGGTAGGTTTTTAAAATCAGGTCGACTAAACTACACAAAAAATCAAATCGCTTTGGATGATTATTTTTGTAATCAACAAGTTACACCGCCTTATGCTTATTATTGTGAGTTTTGATGCGATAAGCCTTTTTTTCATTACCATGCGAAATTTGATAACTGCCCTTCGGCTCCCAGCTTTTATTTTTATTTGGTTTATAACCAGCGGCTTGAACGCGGCGGCAGGCATAAACTATAACGTGCGCGATTACGGTGCCAAAGGCGATGGCAAAACTTTGGACAACGAAGCCATCAACAAAGCCATCGATGCTGCTGCTGAAGCAGGTGGCGGTACGGTTTATTTTCCCGCAGGTACCTATCTCAGTTATTCTATCCGTTTAAAAAGCCATATCGCACTTTACCTCGACCAGGGCTGCACCATTTTGGCCGCCGATTTTGTGCCCGCCAATAAGCAAAACTATGACGTTGCCGAACCTGGTGCTACCAATAATTACCAGGACTACGGCCATAGCCACTGGCACAACAGCCTCATTTGGGGCGAAAACCTCGAAGATATATCCATTACCGGCCCCGGTACTATTTACGGCAAGGGGCTTACCCGTAACACACCCCGCAACGAGGGCCAGGGTAATAAAAGCATCAGCCTCAAGCTTTGTCGCAACGTATTGCTCAAAGATTTTTCAGTATTGATGGGCGGCCATTTTTGCTTGCTGGCCACCGGCGTGGATAACCTCACCATCGACAATTTAAAAATGGACACCAATCGCGACGGGATGGATATTGATTGTTGCCGCGATGTACACATATCCAACTGTTCCGTCAACTCCCCTTTCGATGACGGTATCGTACTCAAAACATCATACGCACTGGGCTATTTAAAAGCTACCGAAAACGTAACCATTACAAATTGCCAGGTAAGCGGGTACGACAGGGGCACTTTTTTAGACGGTACCTACCAACGCAAAGAATTTAAGCTGGTGCCTGACAAAGAAGGCCCCACCGGGCGCATCAAATTCGGCACCGAAAGCAACGGCGACTTTAAAAACATCACCATCAGTAATTGCACCTTCGATTTTTGCCGCGGCCTGGCGCTCGAAACTGTCGACGGCAGTAACATTGAAGATGTAACCATATCCAACATCACCATGCGCGATATCGTCAACTCGCCCATATTTCTGCGCATTGGCGCGCGGCTGCGCGGCCCGGCGGGAACACAAACCGGTACACTACGCCGCGTACTCATCAGCAATGTGATGGTTTATAATGCCGACTCGCACTTCTCGTCCATCATCGCCGGGTTAAAAGACCACCCGGTAGAAGACGTGAAGCTGAACGATATTCGCATCTATTACCGCCCTATCGATTCGGCGGTATCAAAAATACAAACCGTAGTGCCCGAGTATGAAACCACCTACCCCGAACCTGAAAAATTCAAGGTATTGCCATCTTACGGCTTTTTTATCCGCCACGCCAAAAACATCGAAATGAACAACGTGCAGGTAAGTTTTATGGCCACCGAAACCCGCCCAACAGTGATATTGGACGATGTGAACGGCATCCTGTTCAACAACTTTAAAGGCCCGGCGCCGGTGGGTATGCCTGTGTTGCAGCTCACCAATGTGCAGGGGATGGAGATACAGCCGAAAGGCTCGATAAAGAAGAAAGAGATTAAGATTGCAAAGTGAGAATAGTGGCTCGAAAGCATTTACTCTTCTATAGCGGGGTTGTTCTTTAGTAGCCTCTTACTATGATGAATAGTAACAATATCGATTTTTTCATCAGATACAATACGGTAAATAATGCGGTAACTTCCAAGTAATATTTCCCTTAACAAAGGGTCTTTCTTTTCAGGAACTATTTTCCCGTATTGCGGTACTTTTTCTAAGATAAGCACCGCGTCAAAAAAACGCTTCGCTTGTATTTGAGCATAGTGCATCGAGTCCTTAGCAATAAACTCCGATATACTGTCAATATCATTAAGTGATTGGATGGTCCAGTTTACTTCAACCATTTTGAAAGCTTTTCTTTAGCTTCGTCAGTAGTTAACGTTTCACCGTTGTGCGATTGTTTCAATCCTATTTCTATCTTATCCAACAATAACAGTGTATCTATCGCATCGTCAAAGCTAAATTCATCAGGTAAGTCCTGAATGCTTTTTAAAACCTCATTTTTGATTAGCATACGAAAAATATTTATTCTAATTTAAGGATTAATATTTAGTTTTTATAATGATTAAGCGTAAACTTGGAAATGGGTAAAAGAAAAGAAGCTGAATTTGTCCAATGGTTAGGGCCAATTTTAGATGCTTTAAGAGATTTAGGCGGCTCTGGCAAACCGAGAGAAGTATCGTCATGGATTGCTGAAAAATTAAACATCAGTGATGATGTCCTAAATTTAACGCTTAATTCGGGCGAGTCTCGTTTTCACAACCAAGTTGCCTGGGCAAGGCAATATTTGATTTGGGAAAATTATCTCGATAAAAATATCAGAGGCGCGTGGGTACTAACAACTACAGGCAGAGACAAAAAGCTAACTATCGAAGAGTCAAAGCTAATTGTAAAAAAATGGGTCTCAATTTTTACTAAAGCTCGAAAGAATGGAGCAAAACCCGAAGTTAGCGACATAAAAGAAGATATCAGTCTTGATATTATTAATGATGATAATCTTAATTTGCTAAATGTCCTTCAAAGTCTATCTCCTAAAGGCTTTGAAAACATTTGCAAGTTATTGCTGCGAGAATCGGGGTTTGAAAAAGTTGAGGTAACTGGACAGTCACATGATGGCGGTATCGATGGCTATGGAACATTAGAGTTAAACCCATTTGTTAGTTTTAAAGTTCTTTTTCAATGCAAGCGATATAAAGGAGGCGTATCAAGAGCACAGGTAGGCGATTTTAGAAATGCAATGATAGGTAGAGCTGAAAAGGGAATAATTATTACTACTGGTCATTTTACAAAGGAGGCTATAAATGAGGCAAACAGGGAAGGTGCTCCGAAAGTAGAACTCGTTGATGGAGAGCAATTGGTAAAAATGTTTGAAAAAGTTGAATTAGGGGTAAAAGCTAAAACTGTATACGAAATTGATTACAGCTTTTTTGAACCCTTTTTATAACGGAATTCTTATGATAACCACCCTCATCTTCGACCTCGGCGCCGTCCTTATCGACTGGCACCCCAAACATCTCTATAAAAAGATATTCAGCACCGATGCCGGAATAGATGATTTCCTAACCAATATCTGCACCCCGCACTGGAACGAAGAACAAGATGCCGGGCGCTCGATTAAAGATGGTACCGATGCCCTCATCCAACAATTTCCTGAACATGAAGAAAACATCCGCGCTTACTATGGCCGTTGGGACGAAATGCTGGCCGGCCCGATAGAAGGCACGCTTCAAATCTTTACCCGGTTAAAACAAAGCGGTAAATACAAACTCTACGCCCTCACCAACTGGTCGGCCGAGACCTGGCCCATCGCGCTTAGCAAATTCGATTTTCTGAATTGGTTCGACGGTATCGTCGTCTCCGGCCACGAAGGCATCCGCAAGCCCGCGCCGGAATTTTTCCAATTGCTGTTAGACCGGTATGATATTAAGCCGCATGAAGCTTTATTTATCGACGATAACCTGCGCAATGTTTTAGCTGCACAGGCAATGGGGATAGCATCGATACACTTTACCTCGCCGGAAAAGCTACAGGAAGAATTGAAACAATTTCTGAAATAACCCCCCATAGGTCGCAATACGCAATACGCCCATCGCAATACTAACTGTTAAAACACCGCCTGCGCAATCCTCTTCGTTGGTTCCGGGTTACCCATGGTATAAAAGTGTAATACGGGCACACCAAACTCAATCAGCTCCTTACATTGCTGTATCATCCATTGGATGCCTACTTCTTTTACGTCCTTTTCGTTGCTGCAAGCTAAAATAGCATCGCTCAATTCAACGGGTATATCAATATGGAATATCTTGGATAATGCCACCAACTGCTTGGAAGTGGTAATAGGTTTCAAACCGGGAATAATAGGCACGGTGATGCCATTGGCGCGGCAGTTATTTACAAATTCCTTGTATTTGGGTACATCAAAAAACATTTGCGTCACAATAAAATCGGCACCCATATCTACCTTTTGTTTAAGGTACTTAAAATCGGTTTGCATGTTGGGGGCCTCGAAATGCTTTTCGGGGTAACCCGCCACGCCGATGCAAAAATTAGCCTTGCCGCCACCTATCACATCATCGTGCAGGTATTTGCCGTTGTTCATATTCACCACCTGTTGCAGCAGGTCGGTAGCATAGGCATGCCCACCTGGTGTAGGCACAAAACCCGATTCAGCCTTCCGTGCATCGCCACGCAAAACCAATACGTTGTCGATACCCAAAAATTGCAGGTCTATCAAAGCGTATTCGGTTTCATCTTTGGTAAAACCACCACATATTAAATGCGGCACGGCGTCCACTTTGTATTTATTCATAATGGCCGCGCAGACCGCAACGGTGCCCGGGCGCTTACGGGTGATTACCTTTTCCAATAAGCCATTGTCATGTTCCTTGTAAATATGGTCCTCGCGCAAGGAAGTCACATCAATGAAAGGCGGTTTCAACTCCATCAACGGGTCGATGGCATTATAAATACCTTGTATGCTTTGACCTTTTATTGGCGGTAATAGCTCGAACGAGAATAGAGTTTTGCCGTTGGCGTTATTAATATGTTCTGTGATCTTCATTATGTTAGTTGCGGGTTCCGGGTTGTGTGTTTCTAGTTAAGATTTTGTTTTGATAAGTGATTCAAAGTATTTTATAAAACCATTAAGTAATTTTCGAACTACTTCTATCTGCAACAACACTTCATTAAAAATATCATCATTTATATAAGATAGATCAAGAGCCAGGAATAACTGTGTTTCTAATTCGTATATCGAACCCCGAGCAACGAAGAAAAACTGCAAAGAGTCCTTCTGATGATTTCTTCCACAACCTTCTGCTATATTAGATGGGATCGAAATAACCGCTCGCTTCATTTGTGACTGTAATCCAAATACTTCGTCTTTAGGGAATTTCGAGACATACCTATACATCAGCTTTACCAATATCCTTGCTTCTTTCCATACTTCAAGTTCTGTATAAACCATTGTCAATGATAATTAAAAAACACACAACTCGGAACACACAACTCACAACTAATAAGCTAAATTCGGACTCAACCACCGTTCAACTTCCTCTAACTCCATTCCTTTACGTACAGCATACTCTTCTACTTGATCCTTGTTGATCTTACCCAATCCAAAATACCTCGCCTGCGGGTGCGCGAAGTAAAATCCACTAACGGATGCAGCCGGTGTCATGGCCAGGCTTTCGGTGAGGTGCATATTCGCATTATCCTCAGCTTTCAATAGTTCGAACAAGGTTGTTTTTTCGGTATGGTCCGGACAAGCAGGGTATCCCGGGGCGGGGCGTATGCCCTGATATTTCTCTTTGATCAGGTCTTCGCTTTCCAGGTGTTCTTCTTTTGCGTAGCCCCAGTAATCTTTGCGTACCAGTTCGTGCATTTTTTCAGCGAAGGCTTCGGCCAGGCGGTCGGCAATGGCTTTGGCCATAATGCTGTTGTAATCGTCGTGGTCGGCCTCAAACTTAGCTACCAATTCATCGCAGCCAATACCTGCTGTTACGGCAAAGCCGCCCCAATAGTCAGGCACGCCGCTTGCTTTAGGCGCGATGAAATCCGAAAGGGCGTAGTACGGCTCGCCTTTAGCTTTTTCTGCCTGCTGGCGAAGTGTATGGATGCGTTTCAGCACGGTTGTGCGGCTCTCATCGGTATACAGTTCAATATCATCGCCCACGCTGTTGGCCGGCCAGAAACCGATAACGCCATTAGCTTGCAGCAGTTTGTTATCAACCACCTCTTTTAATAAGGCCTGCGCGTCGTTGTATAGTTTTTTGGCTTCAACACCCACATACTTATCGTCGAATATCTTGGGGAAACTGCCGCGCAATTCCCAGGTATGGAAGAAAGGCGTCCAGTCTATGTATGGCACTAATTCCTCCAGCGGGAAAGCTTCCAATACTTTAGTCCCGGTAAAGGTTGGCCTTGGCGGGATAGCACCGTTCAGGTTGATTTCGCAGCGTTGTTTACGGGCTTCTTCTATCGTAACAAAACGCTTGTCCGACTTTTTGTTCAGATGCGCTTCGCGGGCTTTTTCATACTCGTCTTTAATGCCATTGATATAGGCATCGTGTGTATCATGGTTCATCAAACTACTGCATACCGTAACACTGCGCGATGCATCCAGCACGTGTATCGCCGGACCCGAATAGTTAGGCGCTATCTTCACCGCCGCGTGTATGCGCGATGTAGTAGCTCCACCAACAATTAATGGGATAGTAAAGTTGTTACGCTCCATTTCCTTGGCAAAATGCACCATTTCATCTAAGGAAGGCGTAATCAAACCGCTCAAGCCAATAATATCCACATTTTGTGCTTTGGCTTCTTCAATAATGCGCTGCGCGGGTACCATCACACCCAAATCTATCACCTCGAAGTTGTTGCAGGCCAATACCACACCCACAATGTTCTTACCGATATCGTGTACATCGCCTTTTACAGTGGCCATCAATATTTTGCCGGCATTGGCGCGTTCATGCCCGGTAGTTTCGCCGGCATCTATAACGCGTTGTTTCTCCAGTTCGATAAAAGGCAGCAAATAGGCCACGGCCTTTTTCATTACCCGTGCCGATTTTACCACCTGCGGCAAAAACATCTTACCGGCACCAAACAGGTCGCCTACTATGTTCATCCCGTCCATCAGCGGGCCTTCGATAACCTCCAATGGTTTGGCATATTTCTGACGGGCCTCTTCCACATCATCATCCAGGTATTCGATGATACCTTTTACCAGGGCGTGCGACAATCGTTTTTCAACCGGCTCTTTGCGCCACTCTTCATCCTTAACAATCTCTTTGCCCTTGCTTTTTACGGTCTCGGCAAAATCAACCAAACGTTCAGTAGCATCAGCACGACGGTTAAGTAGCACATCTTCCACCATTTCCAATAAAGGTTTTGGTATCTCTTCGTACACCTCCAACATCCCGGCGTTAACAATACCCATATCCATACCGGCCTGTATGGCATGGTACAAAAAGGCAGAGTGCATCGCCTCGCGCACCACGTTGTTACCGCGGAATGAGAACGATATATTACTTACCCCGCCGCTCACTTTGGCATAAGGCAGGTTTTGTTTTATCCAGCGGGTGGCTTTTATAAAGTCGACCGCGTAGTTGTTGTGCTCCTCTAATCCCGTGGCAACGGTCAATATATTCGGGTCGAAAATAATGTCCTGTGGCGGGAAGCCGACTTCGTTCACCAAAATATCATAGCTGCGCTTACATATTTCTATCCGGCGCTCAAAGCTATCGGCCTGGCCCTGCTCGTCGAATGCCATCACTACCGTAGCGGCGCCGTATTGCAATATCTTTTTAGCGTATTCAATAAATTTCTCTTGGCCTTCTTTTAGTGAGATGGAGTTTACGATGCCTTTTCCTTGCAAACATTTCAAACCCGCCTCAATCACCGTCCATTTCGATGAATCGACCATAATAGGCAACTTGGCAATATCAGGTTCGGATGCGATGAGGTTCAAAAACTTCACCATCGCCGCTTCCGAGTCAATCATGCCCTCGTCCATGTTCACGTCTATCACCTGCGCGCCGCCGTCAACCTGCTGGCGTGCTACCACCAATGCCGCCTCGTAATCCTCGGCCAATATCAGCTTCGAAAACTTTGGCGAACCTGTAATATTGGTACGCTCGCCCACGTTCACAAAATTGGTTTCGGGGGTAAGGGTAATGGCTTCCAACCCGCTTAAGCGCATAAACGGCTCAATTACGGGTATTTGGCGGGGTTTGTTTTTTGCAGCCTTTTCGGCGATACAACGGATGTGGTCGGGCGTAGTGCCGCAGCAGCCACCGGCTATATTCACCAGGCCGCTTTCCATAAAGTCTTCCACCAAGTGGGCGGTTTCATGCGGCGTTTCATCGTAAGCGCCAAACTCGTTGGGCAAACCGGCATTAGGGTATGCCGATATATAAACATCAGCAATGGTAGATAGCTCTTCAATATGCGGGCGCATTTCTTTTGCGCCCAAAGCGCAGTTCAAGCCTATCGAAAGCAGGTTAGCGTGCCTAACCGAGTTCCAAAATGCCTCAACCGTTTGGCCCGACAAGGTCCGTCCCGAGGCATCGGTAATGGTACCCGATATCATAATGCCACCATCGGCACTTAATGCCGGGTAAGTTTTTCCGGCGGCTTTACATTCGTTCTCATAACGCTTGATGGCGAATATGGCCGCCTTGGCGTTCAGGGTATCAAATATGGTCTCGATGAGTAACACATCCGCCCCGCCGTCAACCAAGCCACGTATCTGGTCGTAGTAGGCATCCACCAGGTCGTCAAAAGTTACCGCACGGTAACCCGGGTCGTTCACATCCGGCGAAAGCGATGCCGTACGGTTGGTTGGCCCGATGGCTCCGGCCACAAAGCGCGGTTTATCAGGGTTTTGTTTGGTATATTTTTCGGCAACTTCGCATGCTATCCTGGCCCCTTCATAACTCAATTCATAAGCCAAAGGCTCCAATTGATAGTCTGCCAGTGATATTACCTGCGTACTGAACGTATTGGTTTCGATGATATCAGCCCCCGCTTCCAAATATTCAGCATGTATAGCTTTGATTACATCAGGGCGCGTAATATTCAGCAGGTCGTTATTGCCTTGCAAATCGCAGGGGTGGTTCTTAAAACGCTCGCCGCGAAAATCCTGCTCCGTTAACCGGTAACGCTGAATCATCGTGCCCATCGCCCCGTCAATAATCAGTATGCGTTTTTGTAATTCTTGTCTGATACTCATGTAATATGTTGCGTGTTGCGGGTTACGTGTTGCCAGTAATACTTACGAGGAAACCCGCAACGCATAACTAAAAACTCGTAACTCAATTTTTGCTTATCGAAAAGTCGGCTGTTAGTTGACCTTCGCTTATCTGTCCCAAACCCCGAAGTGCGGTTTGAGTAGAATGTAGCACCTTGTAAGTACAGGTTGCTAAGACATCGCAGGGTCTAATCCCTCCGTCTTTCTCTATAAGCACCACAAAGTTGCGCAATAAAGTTGTAAAGTGCAAACATTCAAGAGGCCGGAACCGGGAATCAGCGATTTCGACTTTATATTTCATTCCATTTTACTTACTATTGACAACCAATTACCCACAAATGAAAAACATCATCATTGCCATTTCCCTGCTGGTTTCCTGTCATGCCACCATTGCCCAACAACTCGCCTTTCCGGGTGCCGAAGGTTTTGGCCGTTTTGCCACCGGCGGCCGCGGCGGTTCTGTTTATCATGTAACCAATTTGGACGATGCAGGCCCGGGTTCATTCCGCGACGCGGTGAGCCAGCCTATGCGGACCGTTATTTTTGATGTTGGCGGGGTCATCAATATTAAGGATAAGATAAAAGTGGCCGCCAAAGTAACCATCGCCGGCCAAACAGCCCCCGGCGAGGGGATTGTGGTGTATGGCAACGGCGTATCCTTTTCGGGCGATGATGTGGTGCGTTATATGCGCTTCCGCGGAAGCATTAATATGCCAAAGGGCGCCTGCGTGGTGGTAGTGGATAGCGTGAAAAATGTCATACTGGACCATATCTCCGTTGAATGGGGACGTTGGGACGATATGCACATCAAAGAAAGCGATAACGTTACCGTGCAATATTCCATCATCGGCGAACCGATAGACCCCCAACGTTTTGGCGCTTTGTTCGAAAATCCCACCCACGTTACAATTTTCGGTTGTTTATGGATTGATAACCAAAGCCGCAACCCCAAAGCAAAAGCCGGTATCGAGTACATCAACAACGTAGTGTACAATTGGGGTGTGGATGGTTTTGTAGGAGGGCACTCGGGTGCACAGCATTATCAGGATGTGATTGGTAACTATTTTATCGCCGGGCCAAACTCGGGCAAAAACTTTGTCGGCGAATTTGAAACTACCGACCATGTGTACCAAAACGGCAACTATGTGGATATGGACAAGGATGGTACTTTGAACGGCCGTATGGTTGCCGATTCGGATTTTGCGCGTGCCAAAGCCAGCATAGTGCAGTCACGCCAAAACGCCGCTGTAAACGCGGCGAATATACAGAGTGCCCAAAATGCTTATTTAAATATAATTGCTACCGCAGGGGCGTCGCTGCAGCGCGATGCGGTGGATAAGCGCATCATCGGCTACCTTACCTCCTTAGGCCGCGACGGCAAAATATTCAAAACTGAAGCCGATGCCGGAGGACAGGGAAAAATTGCCGGCGGCAGCGCGCCTAAAGACACTGATGGAGACGGGATACCGGACGAATGGGAAATAACCCAACACTTAAACCCCAACAATCCTGCCGATGGCAAAACCATGGCCAAAGGTAGCGGGTATACTAATCTCGAAATGTATCTTAACAGTTTGACCAACAGGTAATTTATTGGCAATTTTTTCTTCTTACGATTAAATTTATATCCTATAGAAATATTTTTAGTTTAACGAAACAATTTCAAGGGGCTTCCGTTTAAATTCGTATAAAAGCATTTTTATATGGAAGCCCCGTTGAAATATAAAAAAGAAAAATGCCATCATAGCGAAAGAGAGTATCAGCTTCGGGTAAAAAGAGGGTTTTTTGTTAAAACTTTCCTTTTTTGGCTACCCGTTAAGCGTTACCTGTGCGGTACATGCTTAAAGCATTATTATGTGTATTCGCCGAAGCCAATCGGCCACCATCACACACGTACCGTCCACGCTCACGAATAAATGTAATCAGCACCTTCTTTTTACTATCTGCTAAAAATCAGGGTTGAAATACTCGTTTATTTACTATGCAAGCATAATAAATTATACACTGAACCGTTATATCATCAATTGTTTATAACATAGTTCAAAGCAAAACAAATTATCCTGAAAGTACGTATACCTCAACCTGTTTCTACATTTATTAACCAGAAAGGATTTAGTTATGATACCTAAAACACTGTTGGAAATTTTTGAAATACTTGGGGCAAGTTTTGTTATCGTATTTATAGGGGTGCATTTGCTGCCAAAAAATACGGGGTCAAATATTGTACAATTAAAACCCCGCGAACATCATCAGTCGCCCAAAAGGGTGCGTAAAGCCAGCTGATTAGCCGTCGAGCAGAAAAACAAAGAGTTCTTTAGGGCCATGTGCGCCTAACACCAGGGTCTTTTCAATATCAGCCGTGCGGCTTGGGCCGGTTATCGTAGAGATAAGTGAAGGCATATTATGGCCATATTTGGTTTTGATGAGTTTAAACCCATCCTTCAGGTCCATCATCAATTGCGAGGTATAGGCCACTACCACATGTACATTAGGATAAATACCCAGTCTGCGGCCGGCTTCATTGGCGTTTGACACCAAAATACTGCCATTGCGCGCTATCAGCGCCTCGCATAAGGTAAAGCCAACTTCGGCCTTGTCAAAATCCTTGTCGGTTTCAAAAAAAGGGTAATCGTATTTTTTAAAAATCTCCTGCAAGGCCGGCTCCCAGCAGTATATCTTACGCCATTCGCGTTCTTCGGCCAAATTCAGCAATATCTCTATAAACTGCAGTTCATCTTCACAAAAAACAAACTGACCGGCAACAGCTGTAAATTGTTCGGCAAAAATAACTTCGGGCAATTCGGTGGCGGGGGGATACAGCGGCAGGTCTTCCAGGTTGGGATAAGGGTTATCACGCCGCTCCAATAAAGCTTTCCGTATTTTTTTTAACAGCCGTTCTTTACTGGTGGTATTCTCTTTCATTTATAAACATTTGTGTACAAGCACACAAAGGCAAATATGGTTAAAAATTTCCTGTTTGGTTCAAAATCATAAAAAAAGCCGCCCAGTTTTCATCGGGGCGGCTTTTAAATATCGGTTTATGTTAAACTACATCTCCGGCCATATTGTCGGTCGAAGGGTCGAGTACGCTATCCGGAATGGCGTTGGTATCGGCTGTTGGTTCAGGTATAACCGTTTCGCCATTTACAAACTTATCGTATGCAGTGCGGCCTTCAAAAGGGCGTTTGCCAAGCAAATCTTCTAAATCGCTTTGAAACAGCACTTCTTTTTCTAATAATTTGGCGGCTATTTTTTCCAGTCCATCGCGGTGCTCGTTAATCAGTTCCTTGGTCTTTTCGTAAACCACGTTAACCAGGTTACGTACTTCCGAGTCAATCAATTCGGCAGTAGTATCGGAGTATGGTTTGTTAAATTGGTTTTCGCCATGCGGATCGTAAAACGACAGGTTACCAACTTTATCGTTCATACCGTAAATCTTAACCATGCCATAAGCCAGGCGGGTAATACGTTCCAGGTCGCTCAAAGCACCGGTAGTTATTTTACCGAAAACAATATCTTCGGCAACACGGCCACCCATTGATAGTACCATATCATCAAAAAGTTCTTCTTTCGATACCAGGAACCTTTCATTCGGCAGGTATTGCGCATAACCTAAGGCGGCAACGCCACGCGGCACAATTGAAACTTTAACCAAAGGATCTGCATGTTCTAAAAACCAACCGGCAATAGCATGGCCGGCTTCGTGATAAGCAACTACGCGTTTTTCTTCCGGCGATATCAGGGTATTCTTTTTCTCCAAACCACCAATCACACGGTCGATGGCATCTTGAAAATCCTGCATATCCACTGCTTCCTTATCCTTACGCGCAGCTATCAAAGCGGCTTCGTTACAAACGTTGGCAATTTCGGCACCGGCAAAGCCCGGTGTTTGTGCCGATAGTTTTTTAGCGTCAACATCGGCAGCGGTTTTTACCGGGCCAAGGTGTACTTTAAATATTTGTTCACGTCCGTTCAAATCGGGTTTATCGATGGATATCTGCCTGTCAAAACGTCCGGGGCGCAGCAATGCGGAGTCCAAAACATCGGGGCGGTTAGTTGCGGCCAAAATGATAATGCCCGAATCTGTACCAAAACCATCCATCTCCACCAATAACTGGTTCAGGGTGTTTTCGCGCTCGTCGTTACCACCTATCATATTGTTTTTGCCACGGGCACG
>NZ_CAITNG010000121.1 GCF_903893715.1 uncultured Mucilaginibacter sp. | reverse complement strand
TTTTAATTCTTTAATGTCTGCATCTTCAGTTAAAGCGTATTCGCGTACAAAAGCTAACGCACTAAATAACCCTGTGTGGGTTTCACCGTATTCATTAACAAATTCTGTTGTAAACCTGATGTACATAGTTTTACCTGTACACTAAATAAATAAAAAGGAAGTAGGTGATTGGTACAAACGGGTTAATTTGAAGCGAAAGAAGCTTCTTTATCCCTGATCTTGTAGATGGTCCAATTGTCTGTTTCGTAGGTCTTATCCATCATAATGTTGTTTTTAACTTCCATTACGCCCTTATACTTTTCGTTCAACTGCGTATAGCCGCCAACTGTATTGGTACTGGTGGCCACCAATACATAGTTAACATAAGGCGATGGGTTTTCAATGGCGCTCAAAAATATATCCTGATAGGGCAAAGTCAGCTTATGGATATTCTTAACGTAAGCAACAATGGGATAAGCGTTAGCATCGTCAACCAATACTTTGGAGTTGCGCGGCATACTGTTGATGTACTGCGCTACTTCTATATACTCGTCATATCGGGTGGTGGTAAAGTTATCGTCGGGTTTGGTTTGTCCCTGAGTGGCTACTGTGATAAAGTTTTGCTCACTTTCAATAAATGAATTATCGAGATAAACGTAGCCCGAAACAATCTCGACAAGGATGCATGCCGCGATAAGTAATTTATAGATGTTGTTTTTTGAGACTACTGTACTCTTAAATAACAACGCAATAAAGGAGATAAATATAAAGATGAGATAGTATTGTTGTGTCAAAAATACATCCGGGAACTCGATTTTTAAAAACTCAACCAAAGCCAACGGGATTAGTAAGGTCAAAAAATATTGTATGTTTTGCCTCAATAAAAAGGCAGCAAGTACAATAAGCGGGCAATATATAATTATCCTGATGGTGGTTAAAAAACTAACTTCGGGTAGCCTGTAGTTATCAATAGCCGGTGTTATCGAGCTTTCGAGTTTGGTAATCAATACATTCCAGGTCGAATATGGGTTATCCAGGAAATAGTTAAAATCGTTTGCGTGTGTTTGGTTCAAAATGCGATAACACATTACCGCAATGATGGGCAAAATGAAGATAATGATGTATATGGCGAATGTTTTGTTCACCAGTTTACGCCTTAGCGAAGGGTTGTTAAAGCTTAAAAATAATCTGAATATGGACTGTTTCTCGGCCAGGTTTAAACTTTGTATTGCAATGGATATGATCAACGGAACAAAAAACAAGGTCATCCATATGAACTTATAGTCGCAAAACAACAAAGCCACCAACAAAATACTCGAAATGGAAATGTGGAAGGTGGTATTTGAATGGTAAAAGCGGAAGATATTATAGAAAAAAAGGAAGAAAAAAATCAGGATAATGTAAATGCTTTTACCTGAGCACGCTGTATATAAAATGCCGGGGTGAAATACAAACAACGCAAGCAATACAAACATGAAGAAAGGGTCTTTAGTTGTTTTTTGCGTACATACTGCGATCAAAAAGAACAAAAGGGCGGTACCCAGGGCCGATGCTATAACAGGTGCAAGTGCGTAATTGAAAATAAAGGGCATCATGCCATAAAATGGCAGAATAGGTGATGTTAAACCAATAACCTTCAATCTGTTGCCAAGGCCTTCAAATACAATACGCGCCTTCTCTATATAAAACAGCGACTCATGGTTATAATAGCCCTTATAATGCAGGTTGATGCCAAGCACCAGATAGTATACTGCTAAAACAATGCTGAGAAAAGCTAAATATATAAGGTTGCTTTTTTTCATTTGTTTTACTTATAAAGTAGTTGTAGGGTTTGCACTGCCCACCTGGTTTGTTTTGCTGAGGCCATGATTGGTTTTTTCCCAAAAGAAGGGGTTCACAATCAGCTGATACAAGCCCTTGTAAGCCGCAATGGAATGCATTATCCAATAAACCGGATTAGCCAACGAAAATAAAATCAACTCGTAATACCGGCGTTTAAATACAGCCATCATATTAATATACACCATCAGTACGTTACCTATAATGAGGTTAAATATCGCGATGAACAGCACCCAGTTTGGGAATAGTTGACTGATGAACGAAAAATCGAACACTACGTATGTAAAGAAAATGAACAACAGCACCGGATATATCAAAAACGTTAGCGGAGTAGCGCCAATAAAAAAGTTGAACCCTAAAAAGCCTTTTATACCAACCTTTTTGATCAGTTTTATAGGGTTGCGCATGTGCACTAAATAAGTTTGCATGTAACCCTTTATCCAACGCGAGCGTTGCCTTATCCAGTTAAAAGGCTCATTATTGGCCTCTTCGTAAGTGGTGGAGTTAAC
Organism: uncultured Mucilaginibacter sp.; assembly: GCF_903893715.1. GTDB lineage: Bacteria > Bacteroidota > Bacteroidia > Sphingobacteriales > Sphingobacteriaceae > Mucilaginibacter. The sequence continues at coordinate 68,559 of NZ_CAITNG010000121.1, read as the reverse complement.
AATGGAAACTTTGTAGCCTTTAGAGTAGGCACGCAGGCCCAAATCGGCATCTTCGGTAACGTTAAATGGATCCCAGCCGCCCAATTCAAGCAATTTATCTAACTTAAAGTGGTTGCTGGTGCCGCCAAGAGGTATTGGGATATCTAAGGTATCAAGGCCGGGCAACATATAGTCAAACCAGTATGAGTACTCGAGCGTAAACATACGCGTCAAAAAGTTCTCGTTCCTGTTAAAGTAATTTAGGGCGCATTGTATGCAGATGTAATTATCCGGCAATTTCTCAAACAAGGTAATCACCTTTTTAAGCTGATCGGTATCCGGGATATCCTCGGCATCATAAATGGTGAGATATTTGCCGCGTGAAAAATACAAGCCGTAGTTGCATGCTTTCGGTTTGGTTTTGGGCATGTGGAAAGGTACAACCACCACATCGAATATAGCCGGGAAATTAAGGTCTTTAACCGCATTCAAGGTTTTACTGTCGTCCTCTTCTATCAGTAGCTTAATATCGAGCCGCTCGCGTGGGTAATCCAGACTTTGCAGGTTCCATATCAGTTTTTTTATCAGTTTGTCTTCTTTGTAAACCGGCAATTGTATGGTATATATCGGCAAGTCGTCGTCAATAACATCCCTAACCTCTTCACGGCTAACTGCCTGGTGCATTTCGAACCGCGACCCCATTAAAGCCAAAAATAACTTGAACATAATAGCGATCAGGAAAAACGAACTGACCACAACATTTAAAAATATGGATACCGGTATAAAATTGTAAAAAAGAAAAATTGTGGTTATAGCCAAACCAACAAATATAAATATCAGTTGCTGGGTAGTAAAGGTTGTGGATGCTGAGTTTGCCGGATCACTTTGCCTCAATGCAAATACCGCCGACTTTACATAGTCCTCGCCCAATAATTTGTGGCTCATCCAGCATATGTCAAGATCAGAAGCCAAAATGATGCGGGGTTCCATCCTATAAGTTTCCCTTACAAAATTGATGAACTCCATATCCGTTGGGTCGGCCATCAAGGTCACAACCTGATTATTTTCAATCCTTAATGGTAGGGCAAAAAAATTACAAACGTATTTTAGGTCGAGTTTGCTTAAAACGTTCTCGTCAAAAGCTTCATCGCGCACGTTGTTGGCAAACTGGTAGCCGGCATTTATTAATGAGCGCTCGTAGTTTTTGCGCGAAATATATCCAAAGGTCAGCGCTATTTTTACAAATGAGAGCTCTGTGCGACTTGAAAAATCATTGATCTCGGCAAGATCGTTATTGGTGATAAACTTATCGTTTACCAGGATCTCGTAAACCGGAGCGGTATCCAAAATATTGTTAAACGACATATTTCCGGTTTTAGGTCTGATGGTTAAATTAAAGGATGTATGCGGGTTTCAATGGCCACATACATCCTTTGGTATCCCTTTTAACATTATTCATTAAACGATTCCTGCGATTTTTGCACCCTTGAGCGTACATACAGGAACGATATCAATATCAGCACCAATATCACTAAGAGGATGTACAGGTTATATGCTTCCCAAAATTTGGCAAAGCCACTTTTTGAGTCGGTATATTCCAGATTGTCGCTGTCTTTGCTGATGTTGAACAGGTATTTATTGTTTGCATCGGATATACAGATGTTACTCGATAGGGTGGAGAGCTGATCTGTAATAGATTTGGCAGCCGACAAAAATGCATCTTCCAAATGAGTACCTGTGCCGGTTATAATCAACGTACCATTATTGCCACGCCCGTAAAATATTTGCGCAAGCCCGTTCGACACAGTATCGTTCAGCTCGTATACCACTTTGTTGTTCTCGTTATTGTATAGCCTGAACGATCGGTTGAACTTGATCGGTGCATCAGGGAACTCCGACATCAGCTCGTCGTCTTTTGATAACAGCGCGATGATATTGTTTTTCTTCAATAACGATTTATCCAATTTATCTGAATAAACAAAATCAGGGAAATTGTCGGCGTGTATATTGTTGTTCAATTCATAAATAATCTCGCCGATGGTCGATGCCGCATATTGAGCTGTTTTCCTACTCAATACGATAGTTGTCTTACCCGTATTGAACGCTTCCGGATATTGATAAAAGCTGAGGTTATTTACTATAAAAGGTATTTTAGTTTGCAGGTACGATTGGCTTACGTTTATTTCGCCAAAATAGTTTATAAAACTGTTTTCGCAATTACCGCTGCCAGGGTAAAACCTGAACTCGCACTCCAGGGTATTGAATTTTTGTAACTCGTACCTGTTGATCAATGCCGATGTATTCAGCTTGCCTGTCGGGTCGAGTTTTTCAGTACTGATCAGTATCCCGTTCAGATAGATGTTGAAAAAGCCCCTGTCGGTTACGTTTAAGTTGCTATAGTTACCTACAATTTTAACTTCAATTTCTTTTGGTGTAAAGCTAAAGTCGCTGTTTTTAAACTGGTAAACAGTTTTTAGAGCGCCAATACCTTCCATAAAGGTGGTTAAACCACCCATATCCTTTAATGTCAGCTTCGACCGGCTTTCGTCAATTGTTTTTGTATCTGTGTTTTCCGCTTTGTTGATGATTAGGTAATCGCCATAGCTCGAGTTGATCACGTTGCTGTTGGCCAAAGTGGTAATGGTGTTGATATAGCCCTCTTCGCCGGCTCCGGTGATAAATAAAACCTCTGACGGAACAGGGCGAACCACAGCTGTTTTTATAAAAACAACATGGTTGTTTACAAACTGGTCGCGTACCAGGGTGTCAACTTTTTGTATAACTGTTTTATGCAGGTACAGCAAACCCTGACCTTCTTCGGGTATCACACTTATAAACTGCTTTTTATTATCGGGTATATTGGCCCAATTGCCAACCACTACATAATTGGTCAAACTATCGGGTACCTTGTCGGCCGAATAAACCCCTATTGGTTTTAACTGCGTTTTCTTGAGGCGAGAGTAAACCCATCCTACAGCTTTTAAGTCGGTAAGCGAGGGGTTGCTTGGGTAAACAATAGCCGTTTTAGTATCAAAACAGTTGGATATGTTAACGTTGTTGAAAAAGTTGGTGTTCGATTTGATGAGCGACAGGTAAGAATTTGCCTTTACTTTTACCCACATAGCAGGGTTATCCAGGTCCTTACATTTATCGTCAGAAACCGCCAATAACGTCCTGATTTGAATTTTTAAATAACGTTTATCGTCCGACAAAAACTCTTTGGTTAGGTTAAATGTAAACCGCATGATCGAGTCGGTAGTTAAACGTGTACTGTAAACGGGCTTATCAGCAACAATGATGTTGATGAACGAGCGGTTTTTAATCAAAACCTGCGATGGCTCGATAAACAGTACCAGCTTGCTGCCATTTATTTCGACAGTAGGGTCTAACTTGATAAAATACGATGTAGAACCGCTAACACCCCCGATAACCTCATCTTCGCGCCCTAACGATTTAAAAGACACGATGCTTTGCGCCGATGATATTTTGGCCAAAAAAAGCAGGGAAAATAATATGGTTGTAATTCTCTTCATTTTAATAGTTTATAGTGGGGGTTTTTAGCTGATTACGTTAAATTCTACTCTGAAATAGTTGCCATCATCGTCGCTGCGATAAGTAAGATCGCCGCCCATATCCTGAGCCATCAGTTTGGCTATCGATAAACCTAAACCCAAACGGCTTTCAAAGCTGTTCGACGCGTCGTTCAATGTCCTTAATTTGTTAAACATCAGGTCGAGTTCTTCCTGACCGATTGGCGTGCCTTTGTCAATTATCTCCAATACAAATTTTTGATGCTGCAAAGTGGTAACTACCCTAATCTTATTGTTTGTTTGCGAAAACTTGATGGCGTTCGATAATAGATTTTGGAAAACCTGGCCTGCGAACACTTTATCTAAACGCACATTTAGCGGCAATTTCAAAATATTATCCACCAGTTGTATGTTTTTCATTTGGGCGGTTTCAACCAAGCCCCTCAACACGTGATAAACCTCAGCGTTGATATCAAATATCTCAAGGTTGTATTTTATCTCGGGCGAGTCGATTTCTTTTACGTCCATCAACTTACTCAGCATGTACTGCATTTTCTCGGCCGACTGGGCAATGTAATCAACAAATTCGCGCTGGTCTGAGCTTAACCGGTAATCTTCTTCCTTCACCATGTTGTTGCTCATAATGATGGAGCCGATAAGGTTCTTCAAATCGTGGCCGGCAATATTGATAAAGCTGTTCTTCTGCTCGTCCATTTTACGCAGGCGCTCGTATTGCTCATCAATGATGTTGTTTTTTTGGATAATGTCGCGGTATTGGTCTTTCAACTGGTTGTTCGATTTTTCGAGTAACAGTTGTGTTCTTACTTCGCGCTCAAGCACTTTATAGCGGGCATTGGGTATGAGGCACGATATAACTGTGATGATAATGAAAAACTGCCCGCCGTTGGTAACAAAAAACTCAATGCTGTTGTCGTTAAAAGCCCTAAAGAATATGCCCAGCAATACCAACGATATCAAGGCTTGTATAACCGAGTTGATAGGCTCCCAAAATACCTGAACGTTAAAAAACAGCACGATAGCGCCGTAGCTTAAAAAAAAGATGTTCTCCTGTTGCACATCAACCAGGGTGCTCAACATTGCACCTATTATAGAAACAGACAGGAAAGCGAAGTGCAGCAGGATACGATAATTATAATTGTTGCGTTGGAATAGATTATATAACATGTAAATCAACATGATTATAATTATCCTTGCAATAAAAAACTGAACCCAGTATTTGTTGAGGTAAACAAAATCGAGAACACTAAAAACAGGGAAAACAAAAATAATGGTCCAAACAATGTTATTTGTTAGGTACCATGCCTTTTTCGAATTTTCCGCAATAAGTTCTTCTTTATTTAGTTGGACAAACATCGGTATTGGTTTAGATTAATTTTATTGCAAAATGCGAAACTATTTCGGTGCTTAAATTACAAATAACTATGAGCCATTTAAAATTTTGCGGCGTTATAAAATCGTTAATTGTATTAACAATTTTTCAAATAGTGCACATATCGCAACCTTTACAGGCAAAAACCAGACCATTGCCGCCCGATTCGAGAGCAGCGCTCTTTAAAAAAGCACAAAAACTCGATAACGGGATGAACATATCGTGGTTGGAACAAACCTGGAAGAAAGATATGCTAAGCGATAGCACAATAACCGACAACGATTTTGTATTGTTAAAAAAACTTGGCTTTAAAACCATCAGGTTGCCCGTAGCTTTCACCTGGTTCGAAAATAAGAACATACCGTTGGAAGAAGTTTTAAATCGGGTTACCGAAGTTTGGAACGAATGTAAAAAGCACGACCTCAATTTAATTATCGATTACCACGCAGGCAACCTCAAAAACGACAACTATTCCGCCGAAACGCCTAAAATCATCGATTTGTGGCAAAAAGTAGCTCGAAAATACTTCGCGGAAAGCGACGATAAATTGTTTTTTGAAATTTATAACGAGCCAACGGTATCTCAACAGATATGGAAAGATGCCGCCTACAACATTGTTCAAGGCATCCGAAAAGTGGATAAAAAACGAACCCTTTTGGTGGGCGCAACCAATTATAACAGCATTTACGAGCTGAGCAAATTTGTGCGCCTGGCCGATGAAAACATTATTTATTCTTTTCATTTTTACGAACCTTTTTTGTTTACCCATCAGGGCGCCGGCTGGATGGGCGACCCGTCGGCAACCATCGGGGTGGCATTTCCTTATAGTGTGGAAAATTTTCCAACAATCAATCCCAAAACAAAAAGCACCTACGGCGAAAGTGATTACAATAAATATCCCCGCGATGGCAACGAACAATCCATCAACGATAAGTTGAAAGGTTACGCAAAATCCTGGTCGGATAAATACTATGTACCTGTTGTTTGTACCGAGTACGGGGCTTTTAACGAACATGCCGACCTGGATAGCCGCTGCCGGTATATTAAAGCCACCCGTAACGCGCTCAAAGCCTTAAAAATACCGGGCATTATTTGGGAATATAACGGTAATTTCTCGTTGTTTAGCGGTGCCCCTTCGTTGGATAACCTGCCCGATTGTATGAAGGACGCGATAGATTACCATAATTGACGCTGTGTAATTTGGTTTAAATACTTAGCTTTGCTAAACAATATTATAACATGAAATTTTTGGTAGAGCAACGCAGGGAGGTAATGCAACACATTGAGAAATATATGCTCGAGAAGATGTTTACCTATTTGAAACCCGTTGAAGAGATTTGGCAACCTTCCGATTTTTTACCCGACTCGACAAAGGATACCTTTTTTTCGGATATAAAAGAACTACAAGAAACATCAAAAGGCCTTTCGTACGACTTGCTCGCCGTTTTGGTTGGCGATACCATTACCGAAGAAGCTTTGCCTACCTACGAGTCGTGGTTGACCATGGTTGATGGTGTTTCGCGTAACGAAGATGGTGGCTGGATGAAATGGACCCGCCACTGGACCGCCGAAGAAAACCGCCACGGCGACCTGCTCAACAAATACCTTTACTTGACAGGCCGCATTGACATGCGCGCAATGGAAGTGTCTACTCAGTATTTAATTGCCGATGGTTTTGACATCGGTACCGGCTCCGACCCGTACCGCAACTTTATTTATACCTCTTTCCAGGAAATGGCGACCAATGTGAGCCACCGCCGGGTAGCCAGTTTGGCTAAAAAGGATGGTGATGCACTCCTATCAAAAATGTGTGGGGTTATAGCTGCCGACGAGGCTCGCCACGCCAAGGCATACAAACATTTTATACAACGCATATTTGAGGTTGACCCAAGCGAAGCCATGTTGGCCTTTGAGGATATGATGCGCCAGAAAATTGTAATGCCCGCACACTTTTTGCGCGAAGTGGGCATGAAAATAGGCCAAACCTTTGGCCACTTTACCGATGCCGCGCAGCGCTTAGGCGTTTATACCGCTATAGATTACGTGGACATTTTGAAAGAACTGATACAGGAGTGGCAGATAGAGAACATGACCGGTTTAACCGAAGCAGGCGAAAAAGCCCGCGATTACTTGGTTAAACTGCCCGATCGCCTGATACGCATTGCCGAACGTATGAAGAACCCTGGTTTGGAGTACAAGTTCAGTTGGATCAGTATTTAATCGAATCTTTTCAAATAACCCACATCTATTAATTCGCCGTAAGGTATTTGAGCGGTTTTGCTCAGGCTAAACCATGGCGAAGTATCGCGCAGCACCTGGATATTTTGCGCAGGCATATAACTTTGCGCGATGGTGAACACCTTGTTCCCTTGCGCGTTTTGCGCCACGGCCATCACCACAAAACAATGCCCCGGCGAACCGCCCCTGATAAATACATCCCCGGCCTGTATGTCGGTCGTATTAGCTACATTTTTCAATTCTTTATCCAGCGACAGGGTACAGGCATACTCAAAAACCAGTTTCATGTATCGCATAAACGCGGGATAGCTGTAGTCTTTTGTAGCAATAAGTGCCCACTTGTTGTTTTTGTAGCGGTAGCCGTCGGCATAATGCACATAATCGCACAAAAAGCCGTTCACAAAATGGAAGGCAATTTCACCGTACCGTTTCTGTTGGTAAAGGTACTCGCCCCGAAGGCGCATTATGGCATCCGCGCATTGTTGCAGGTCTTCATTGCCAACGCTAATATCAACTACGGCCGCGGTATAGGCATCGGTAGCGGCAATAGCGCCGGTATAGGTTTTGGTATGGGCGCCAACAGGTTTAAGCGGCAGGTTTTGCAGGTAAGCGCCAAAGCTTCCGGTAGCGGGCTTTATCAACTCATAACCCGCAGGCGCCTTAAACCGGGTGATGACCGTATCTGCTGGTGCTATGGCCGCGCACCATATTAACAAGCTAAAAGTTAAGAGGCTTTTCATGCTGATGGTTTTTAATTGAGCAGCTCGGGACGGTATTCAAAATGCATGGTATCATAATGGTACCATTTGCCGCCCCATATAAAACCATGTTTTTCAAATATATCCACAATAATTTGTGGTATCCGGTTTCTGTACGTAACGTCGGCATCTTCGTTTTTGCATTTGCAGTCCCACTGCCAATAGTTGGTATAATCGGTGTTAATATCCATCGTCATTCCGAAGCTATGCGTGCTATGGCGATTGGTGCCGCTAATGTTGCGCCAGGCGAAGGTGCCGGCAATATTGACGAGATATTGCTTTAGTTCAGGATGCTCGTCCAGTTCGTTCGATATTTCGGTGAATTTTTTATCGATGCCGTTGATTTTCGTTACCATGATTTTTTGACCAACCAATTTAGGGCACCACGTTATTTCGGTTAAGTTACCGCGTACGGCAGCTTCGGTTTGCCCATACATTTTTAAGAAGAAAGCCTCGTTGCGTATACGTCCCGGGTCGGAGTTTTTGGTAGGTGGACTAGCCATAGCGCCCTTTTCATATTTCTGTCCGAACATATCCTTTATATCCGGCTCGTCTAACAATTGCTGGAAAGGTTTATCCTTCACGCCATCGTCCCATAACAAGCGGGCTTTGTCCTTTAGCAGGATATGGTTATCGGCAAAACCGACCACAAAATCAGGGTAACAAGCCATCAGCTTTTTAACCTCTATGGGGACGCGTTTCGCCGTTACCGGTTTAGTTGGAGTAGGCGCTGCAAAAAATAAACCTGCTAATACGAATATTGTAATGCTTGTCTTCATGATTAATTTCTCATCCCCCTTTAGGGGCCCGGGGGGCTACATATTCCTCCTATACTGCCCGCCCACTTCATACAGCGCATGTGATATTTGCCCTAAGGAGCAATATTTACAGGCTTCCATCAGGCTCTCAAAAATATTCTCGCCGGCAACGGCTGTTTTTTGCAGGTTTTTGAGCAGCTGCGGCGCGCGGCTTTCATTACGGTGCTTAAAGGCCTCAAGGGCCGATATCTGGTATTGCTTTTCCTCTTCGGTGGCGCGTATCACTTCCGATGGGATAATGGTTGGCGAGCCGTTCTTGTTCAAAAAGGTGTTTACGCCTACTATCGGGTATTCGCCGGTATGTTTCAGCGTTTCGTAGTACAATGATTCTTCCTGTATCTTACCGCGCTGGTACATGGTCTCCATCGCGCCAAGCACGCCGCCACGGTCGTTGATGCGTTTAAACTCGGCGAGTACGGCGTTCTCTACCAGGTCGGTCAGCTCTTCGATGATGAAGGCGCCCTGTATCGGGTTCTCGTTTTTGGCCAAGCCTAACTCACGGTTGATGATGAGTTGTATGGCCATGGCCCTGCGTACCGATTCTTCGGTAGGGGTAGTGATGGCCTCATCGTAAGCATTGGTATGCAGCGAGTTGCAGTTATCGTAAATAGCATACAAGGCCTGCAGCGTGGTGCGGATATCGTTAAAGTCGATCTCTTGCGCGTGCAGCGAGCGGCCGCTGGTCTGGATATGGTATTTCAATTTTTGCGCCCTGTCGTTGCCCTTGTACTTGTTTTTCATGGCCTTAGCCCAGATGCGCCTCGCCACGCGACCAATCACCGAATATTCCGGGTCGATGCCGTTACTAAAGAAGAAGGATAGGTTTGGTGCAAAGTCGTCAATGTTCATCCCACGACTCAGGTAATATTCCACGTAAGTGAAACCATTGCTCAGGGTAAAGGCCAGTTGCGTTATAGGGTTAGCGCCCGCCTCGGCAATATGGTAACCCGATATGGATACCGAGTAAAAGTTACGCACCTTTTCGCTGATAAAATACTGCTGTATATCGCCCATCATCCGCAGCGCGAACTCGGTAGAGAAGATACAGGTATTTTGCGCCTGGTCTTCCTTTAATATATCGGCCTGCACGGTTCCCCTTACGGTGGATATGGCGTGCGCTCTTATTTTAGCATATACATCGGCAGGCAGCACCTGGTCGCCGGTAAGGCCCAAAAGCATTAAGCCTAAGCCGCTGTTGCCTTCCGGGAGGGTAGGGTCGGTCGCGCCATAATGTGGGCGCTTGAGTTTTTTATCATCGTAGTTGGCTTTAAAGGCTGCTTCAACCAAATGCTCCAATTTGTGGTCGATGATATATTTCTCGCATTGCTGGTCAATAGCCGCGTTCATAAAAAAGCCCAACAGCATAGGCGCGGGGCCATTAATGGTCATGGATACCGAGGTAGCCGCATGGCACAAATCAAAACCCGAATACAGTTTCTTCGCATCATCCAGCGTAGCGATGCTCACGCCCGAGTTGCCTATCTTACCATAAATATCGGGCCGCAAATGCGGGTCTTCCCCGTAAAGGGTAACCGAATCGAAAGCGGTGGATAGCCTGTGTGCGGGTTGCCCCAGCGACACGTAATGAAAACGCTTATTGGTACGCTCCGGCCCGCCTTCGCCGGCAAACATACGGGTTGGGTCTTCTCCCTCTCGCTTCAGCGGGAATACACCTGCCGCATAGGGGAACTCGCCGGGTACATTCTCGGTTAATAACCAGCGCAAAACATCGCCCCATGCCTCATATTTAGGCAACGATATTTTTGGCACCCGCAATTGCGATAACGAGGTATAATACAAAGGCTGTTTGATTTCCTTATCGCGTACCTTATAGATGAAGTTATCGGCTTTATAGGTCTCGATGGTTTGTGGCCATTCGCGCAATAACTTGCGGCATTCGGCGTCAAGGCTTTCTTCTAAATGGGTGTAAATATCCTGCAAAGCCCCCTCTAAATCTCCCCCGGTAGGGGAGACTTTTTGATTTGCTTTTAAAGCCCTCCCTTCCGGGGAGGGTTTGGGTGGGGCTGTCAATTCCATCACACCCTTCACCTGGAATAGTTGTTGGGCTATCTTACATTGCGCATCCACCCATTCATTATACGCCGCGCTGCTTTCTGCAATTTCGGCAAGGTAGCGGGTACGGTCTGGGGGGATAATGTAAGATTTTTCAGCATCCTCGCCTACCATTTCGTTTTTGGTGCGGAAGTCGACGCCAGTTTTTGCTTTGATGGTTTTGATAAGCGCTACAAACAGACTGTTCATCCCCGGATCGTTAAACTGCGATGCCATGGTGCCAAAAACCGGCAGGTCGCTATCCTTCGCGTCAAAAAGCTGGTGGTTGCGTTTGTATTGTTTCTTTACATCGCGTAACGCATCCAAAGCACCCCGCTTGTCGAACTTGTTGAGTACCACAATATCAGCGAAGTCCAGCATGTCTATCTTTTCCAACTGCGTGGCGGCGCCAAACTCTGGGGTCATCACATATAAGGACAAGTCGCAATAATCCGTGATCATCGTATCAGACTGACCGATACCCGATGTTTCCACAATGATCAAATCGTAACCGGCCGCTTTACAAATATCTATAGCTTCCTGTACATATTTCGACAAAGCCAAATTAGCCTGCCTGGTAGCCAGCGAGCGCATATAGACGCGCGGACTGTTAATAGAGTTCATCCGTATCCTGTCGCCCAATAGCGCGCCGCCCGTTTTGCGTTTGGATGGGTCGACAGAGATAATGGCCAGCGTTTTATCCGTTTCCATCAAATAACGGCGCACCAGTTCATCCACTAAGGACGATTTACCCGCGCCGCCCGTGCCGGTTATCCCTAAAACGGGTATCTCTTTATTGGTTATTTTTTTGAGTTCGGTTAAAAACCCGGCGTTCGATGGATAGTTCTCCACCACGCTGATGGCTGTCGCGATTGCTTTATTATCTTTTTTTGGGAAGATATTTCATCTCGCCATTCAGGTGCGATGTAATGGGTGTATCGCATTGGCGCATCATATCGTTTATCATGCCCTGCAAACCCATGTGCCGGCCGTCATCGGGCGAGTAAATGCGTGCGATACCGTAGTCCTGTAATTCTTTTATCTCGTGTGGCAATATCACCCCGCCGCCGCCGCCAAATATTTTTATATGGCCCGCGCCGCGTTCTTTCAGCAGGTCGTAAATGTATTTAAAATACTCGATGTGCCCGCCTTGGTATGATGTTAAAGCAATGCCCTGCACATCTTCCTGTATGGCGCAATTTACCACCTCGTCAACCGAACGGTTATGGCCTAAATGTATCACTTCGGCCCCGCTCGATTGCAAAATACGGCGCATGATATTGATGGTAGCGTCGTGCCCGTCGAACAACGAGGTAGCAGTTACAAAGCGAATTTTATTCTGTGGTTTATAAACGGAAACGGCGTCCATACTATAATCGGTTAGTAATACAAAATTAACCAAAATAACTGAGATAGATTCAAGAATCAAGATGCAAGAATTAAGACTGAAAGCTACGTCTCGATGACGGTGCATGTCTTGGTTCTTGATTCTTGGCTCTTGATTCTTAATCCGTATCTTTGCGCCAATGCAAGCAGAATTGACACCGGTAGCCGAAGGCTTTAAAACTTACAATAATTACGGCGCCTGGCTGCGTAAAAAGTATAATGGCCAGCGAGTTTTTAAGGTAATTGTTGATGGCGGCTTTACCTGCCCCAACCGCGATGGCTCCAGAGGCTTTGGCGGTTGCACCTACTGCAATGTCGATTCCTTTACGCCCACTGTCTCGCGCGAAAACCCATCTATCCGCGAGCAGGTGATAAAAGGCATGGAACGTGCCCGCACAGGTAATAAGGCCGATAAGTTTATCATCTACTTCCAACCCAATACCAATACCTACGCACCTGCGCATTATTTAAAAATGCTGTATGATGAGGCGTTGAGTTACGAGCCCGAAAATATCGTCGGCCTGTCCGTAGGTACCCGCCCCGATTGCATCGATGCCGAAAAGATTGCCTTGCTGGAAAGTTATACCGACCGCTTTGATGTGGACCTGGAAATGGGCATGGAGTCCATCTATGATGAAACCCTCTCGCAATTGAACCGGGGCTGCTCGCACAGCGAATTGCTCAACGCGCTCGAACTGCTCAAAAACTCCAAACTGGATGTCTGCGTGCATACCATCTTCGGCCTGCCGGGCGAAACGAACGAAATGATGCTGAAATATGCCGACGAAATCAACCTTTTCCCGCAAATTAAATTCGTTAAATTCCATCATCTGCATATTGTGGAAGGGTCCATTATGGGCGTAAAATACAAACGCGAACCATTTAAACTGTTTAGCCTGCCGGAGTACACCGACTTTTTATGCGAGCTGTTGCCGCTGGTGCGGGAAGACATCGTGATACAGCGCTTATTTGGCCTGTCGGACCGCGACCTGCTCATCGCACCCGACTGGGGCCTCAAAAAATCGGAAATACAACATTTTATCGACGAAACTATTCGCAAAAGAGGGATTATTCAAGGGTCTGCACTATCTTTATAGCAGCGTACCGATTTTGCGGTATCGATTTTGCAAAATACCTATTGATTAATTACTTAGCACAACCGGAACTTTGTCACAAAAAGCGCTGCAAAATTACATTCCTGCATTAACAGGCGTACGGGCCATGGCTGCTTACCTGGTGTTCATATCGCATTTTCATGATATTTTTGATGAAAATCTTCCCCACTATGTGCAAGCTTTTTTCCGTGAGTTCCACATTGGCGTTACCATTTTCTTCGTGCTTTCGGGTTTTTTGATTGCTTTCCGCTATTACGATAATTTTTCGCTAACCAGCGATTGGTTTAAGCAATACTTAAAAAACAGGGTGGCGCGCATCTATCCCATGTACTTTTTGCTCACCATTTGCGCGTTCATTGCTTACTCGGTAACAAAAGAGCCGAGTGTTTTAAATGGCTTTAACCACCCAATCGCCGTGTTTTTAATGAATATTACATTTGTCCGTGGTTTTTTCGACCAGTTTAAGTTTACGGGCATTGGCCAGGGCTGGTCGCTCACGGTGGAAGAGTGTTTTTATTTTTCGGCGCCGCTCATGTTTTTCGCGGCAAAAAAATGGGGTAGGTTTTATTTGCAACCCTTCATCATTACAGGTTTTGGCTTTGTTTTGGTATTGATATTCAGGAATATAAACTGGTATGGTTTCTTCGGCAACTTTACCTTTATGATGCTGAATACGTTTTTCGGCAGGTGTTTTGAGTTTTTTTCGGGAATATTATTGGCTCTTTATGTTAAGCGCAAAGGTTTCGAACGAAAGAACGGGTAAGCTTTACGTACTTCGGCTTTTTTTTGATATTCTTTTGCGTGGGCATCATGTCGGTATTGCCGATCTTGCCGGGTAACGGGTTTGGTCAGCAACACCCTTTTGGTATCATTACCAACAACTATTTGCTGGCAGCATCGATAACGCTGTTCTTTTACGGACTGCTTACCGAAGCGAGTTTTTTGAAACGGATACTGGCCAACCCCTTTGTTGAACTATTGGGGAAAAGCTCGTATATATTTTATTTGATACATTTAGGCTTTATTTACAGCATGTTTCATTTTTCGGTAAACTGGTTAAACGATGCCATTTTTGCGCTTTACGACAAGTGGAATATCAGCTGGCAGCATACACCATTCGAAAATGACACTTTGAATTTGGTGTATATATTCATCGCCATAAACGGCGTAGCCATTTTGCTGTATAAAAATATTGAAGAGCCTTTAAACCATTATATACGCAAGTCGGGTTTTTTACTGCCTTATAAAAAGCAAAGCGCCGAACTGCAGAACTAAAATTTAAGAACATGGGAGTAGCCATAAAAAGTATCGGTCATTTTATACCCGAAACACGTATAACCAACGTGGAGCTGGGTGCCCGTTTAAATATGGACAGTGATGTAATTGCTGAGAAGACGGGTATATTGGAGCGCCGTATATTTAATGAAGGCGCAACTTCAGACATGATTGTTAACGCGGCCAAAATATGCCTTTCGGCTTGCGGTATGGACGTGTTGGATGTAGAATGCATCATCGTAGCCACCATGACGGCCGATTTCCCTTGCCCGTCCACAGCGGCAGTGGTTCACCATAAACTGGGTACCAAAAACGCCTGGGGTTTTGATGCCATGGCGGCTTGCAGCGGTTTCTTGTACGGATTTGAAATAGGTTCGGCCTTGTTAAACTCGCGCCAGTACAAAAACGTGTTGTTGTGCGCTGCCGATAAAATGACCAGCATTATCGACCCGATGGATAAAAAGACATCGTTGATTTTCGGCGACGGCGCGGGCGTGGTTTTATTGGAGCATACGGACGATGAACACAACGAAATTATCGATACCATTTGCAAATTAGACAGCACCGACCTGATGAGCGTTAGCGCTTGCGATGGTGGCAGCAAGAACCCCATTACGCCCGAAACCTTGGTCAATACCAACCACTTTATGAAGTTTACTTCGCGTGGTATATTTAGCGGCGGGATAGCCTTGTTTAAAGAAGTGATATTGGAAGTGATGGGCAAAAACCATTTAACTTTCGACGATATTGATTATATTGTACCGCACCAAGCCAATAAACGTATGTTGGAAGGCTTGGCTGCCGAGTTAAATTTACCTATCAGTAAGTTTATCATCAACATCGAGCACATCGGCAATACAAATTCGGGTTCAATACCGATAGCTTTATCAGAGGCTATAGCCGATGGCCGCATCAGACAGGGCATGAAGATTATAGTGGCCGGCGTTGGCGCGGGCTTTACTTACGGGGCATCCATTATTTCGATTAAACAACCCATTATACACGCATATACATAGTAGCAAAGTAAAATGTATTTATTAACAGGAGCATCAAAAGGGATTGGCAGGCATTTACTGCAAAAACTGGTTCATACAACCGATGAGCCTGTTATCGCTTTTTATAACAGTACCCCCTCCCGATTTTGAACACAAAAACATCACCTGGTGCCAGGTTGACCTGAACAGCTTTGAGGAAACCGAAAAAGCAATGTTGGGCCTGGGTGATAAACTGGCCGATATTAAATTCATCAACTGTGCAGGCGTTAGTTTTAACGCCTATATGCACAAATTCCCCTTGTTGGAGTGGGAGAAGCTGATACACGTTAACCTCACGTCGACCTTTTACATCTGCAAGATATTGCTGCCTTATATGCGCGCTCAGGAATACGGCCGCATTGTTTTTATATCGTCCATTGTTGCACAAACGGGTGTGGCAGGGGCATCGGCCTATGCGGCCAGCAAATCGGGCCTGTGGGGTTTGATGAAGACTGTGGTACAAGAGAACGCCGGTAAAAACATCACGTGCAATACATTGAACCTGGGCTATTTTGATATCGGCCTGATAAGGGAAGTGCCTGAAAAGTATCTGGAGGAACTTAAGAGCCGCATCCCCAACAAAAAACTGGGTAACCCCGACGATATTTTTAAAACGATACAACTATTAATGGATACCACATATATTAACGGAGCCTGCATCGATATTAACGGAGGCCTATATTAATAAAAAAAGGACAAGATGGCTGAAGGTACAAAACAGAAATTTTTCCCGGCTTTAACAGGTGTACGCGCCCTCGCGGCCATTTTGGTGTTTTTAACGCACTTTGGCTATGTGCTGTTTGCATGGGCACCCGCTTGGGTACAACGCTACTGTAACGAGTTGAGCATAGGTTTGCCCATGTTTTTTGTGCTCACCGGCTTTTTGATAACTATACGCTATTTTGATGGCTTTGAACTGAGTATGAAATGGGCCAAAAAATACTGGATAAGTCGTGCGGCGAGGTTGTACCCCATGTACTTTATTTTCACTACGCTCGCATTTGTCTATTGGTATTTTAACTAGCAATCGGCCGCCAGTTTGGTAGGCGAGGCAAACCATCCATGGTTCACCATATTTTTAAATTTAACATTTTTACGTGGCTTTTTCGAGGATCTGAAGTTTACAGGCATCGGTCAGGGCTGGTCTATCACTGTCGACGTGGTGTTCTACGTTATTACCCCGATTGTGTTTTATCTGGTTAAAAAAGACCGTAAATTTTTGATATGGCAGCCGCTGGTTTTTGTGCCTATGGGCTACCTGTTGGTATATATTTTTGGCAGGTTTAATTGGTACGGCTTTATGGGCAACATCGTGTTTATGTTGTATTACACCTTTTTTGGCCGCTGTATCGAAATTTTTGTCGGGATGGTATTGGCCTTATACTACCACAAAATGAAGGTGAACCAGTTTGGTAAGATCAAGATCACCTATATCGGTTTTGTGCTGATGTTTGTGTGCATCTACTTCTTTACGCTCATCCCGCTTGGGCCGGGCCAGGTATTCGGCATCAAAACCTACACTGGTATGATACTCGATACCGTTATGCTCACCCCGGCCATCGGCATATTCTTTTTGGGTTTGATACGCGAAGAAACCATTATGCAAAGGATACTATCGGGCAAGTTTGTTACGTTGTTGAGCAACAGTTCGTTCTTGTTCTATCTGATACATCTTGGGCCCATCAGTAATTTTATCCATAATGGCATCAACTGGTTAAACGACAGGGTATTCGAATTGTACGATAAATGGGGTCTCGACTGGCACTCACCTTTCGAGAACGATGCCATCAACGTATTTTACATTTTGGCCGCGCTGTTCGGCATCTCTATCTTCATCTACAAATTTGTTGAAGAGCCTTTGAACAGGCGCGTAAAAGAATTTTTAACGCATAAAAAAACACATGCAAAACCGCTCGATGCAGATGTGGCACCGGCAAGTATCGGCAGCGACGTAATTGAGGTTAAATAAGAAACAATGAAATTGAAACAACAGTTATTATCGGTATTTTTCTTCTTTTTGGCGATAGGGCAAACGGAAACCCTTTTGGCCCAAAGCAAGCAGAAACCGGCTGCTGCTGCCGAAGAAATCATCATTAACGAACATGCGGCCGACAGGAACTCGATATTTAAAAAAGACGATACCGTAAAATATAAAATCGACCTGCGTAGCACCTACAACAGCCAGCAAAGCGGCAAAATATCCTACGCCGTTACCGACTTTAAGAATAAATTAATCACCAAATACTCCCAGCCGGTAACTATCGATGCCAAAGGCACTAAACAGGTACAGTTCAACATCCCATCACAACCATCGGGTTTTTACAAAGTCAACTTTATGTTGAACGTAACGGATGATGACGATACCGTTCGCCGTGTTTTTGGTGTGGATACTACCAATATGGTATCCCCATATAAAATGCCCGACGATTTTTGGGATTTTTGGGATAATGCCAGAAAAGAACTGGCTGCCGTAGCACCCAACTTTAAGGTTACGCCACAACCCAAATTGTCAAAAGGCAACGATGATATTTTTCTGGTGGAAATGCAATCGCTCGGTAACATGACCATAAGGGCCTGGCTTACTTTGCCGCACGACCGTAAACCAGGCGAAAAATTGCCCGTATCCATAGCTTATCCCGGTTTTAACAGCGAAATGTACCCACATTATGGCGTGTCGGGCATGGCCTTTCTGGCACTCAACATACGTGGTTATGGTAATAGTCGCGATGTGATACACCCGGCAACGCACGATGCTTTCATCAATATTGGTGTGGAGGATAAAAACACCTACGTTTTTAAAGGAGTGATGATGGATTGCGTGAGGGCGATAGACTTTATTTGCAGTACAGATTACCTCGACTCGAAAGCTATATTTGTTACAGGCGGTAGTTTGGGCGGATACCTGTCAATGGCTACGGCCGGATTGGATGACCGTGTTACGATATGCTCGGCAGATAACCCCGGTTATCCCGATATACGGGCCATGAGCACCGAAGTATTCCCAATAAATACCATGAAGGATTACTCACTCCGTACCGGTCTTGATTTTGAGAAATGTTTAAAAACATGGGATTATTATTGCTTAAAAGGTTTTGCAACCCACATTAAATGCCCCGTGATAATGGGTATCGGTTTGCTGGATAACTTTATCGCGCCGATAGCCTCCATGGCCGCATGGAACAATATCCCCGGGAAGAATAAAAAATTGTTCATATTTCCTAACCTGGCCCACGAGGTTGGCGATGAACAGGGTACGTATGTAGGGGCCTGGGTTTATCAGAAACTAAAGATTTACGACAAGTGGATAGCTTTTCATAAACCTGAAGCCGCTGCTGCGGCTGCCAACGCGGCCAAACCTGTGGTTGACCCTAATGCCGAAGTGATCGACCTGGTTGAACATCCCATCAATAAAAGCGCGGTGTATAAAAGCGATGCGCCGGTTACCTATACGGTAGACCTGAAGAGCAGTTTTAAGACCACACAAACAGGCAAAATATCGTACGCGGTGTTTACACCCGAAGGTAAACTTGTTGCTAATGGTTCGCAACCGGTAAGCATCGAAGCAAAAGGCACTAAAAACGTTGCCTTCGAAATACCTGCACAAGGCCCTGGTTATTACAATTTGAATTTCATGATCAACACCTCCAAATACGACGATACCTTAAGGCGCGCGTTTGCTGTTGATACCAATAAGATAATGGCCGCCGGCCATAAACCTGCCGATTTTGATGAGTTTTGGGCAGGTGCAAAAAGGGAGCTCGCCAAGGTGCCACCTAATTTCAAAGTAACCGAAATGCCCGATATGGAGCATAACGACAAGGTGTACCAAATAGAAATGCAATCGCTCAATAATATCACCATAAGGGGGTATATGGCCTTGCAAAAAGACCTTAAACCCGGCCAGCGTTTGCCAGTAAGTATATACCTGCCCGGGTACGCAGCCAGTGCGGTGCCACTTGTGGCTTCATCGGGCATTGCATTGCTTAACATCAGTGTACGCGGCCAGATGATGAGCGACGATGTGATAAAACCCGAACGTGAAGCATACATCACTACTGATATCGAGAACAAAAACAAGTACATTTTAAAAGGCGTGTTGATGGACTGCGAGCGTCTGGTCGATTTTGTGTGCAGCCGCCCCGAACTCGACTCGACCGCGATTTATGCATCGGGTGCCAGTATGGGCGGGTACCTCGCTTTGGCTTTGTCGGCATTGGACAAGAGGGTTACAATATCCACAGCAAACAACCCTGTTTTTGCTGATTTCAGAACATTGTCCGTTCAGGCAAGTAATGCCTTTCCGATGGGTGAGATTGAGTTATACGCCAAAAACAACGGCGAAAACCTCGACGAGATTTTGAACACCCTTGATTACTTCGACCTGCAGAATTTTGCCCCACAAATAAACGCGCCAACCGTAGTTGGTATAGGCATGCTCGACCCCATGGCACCACCTACGCTTTCAACCACCATGTTCAACAGCATCCCGGCTACCGATAAAAAGCTATTTGTTTTCCCAACCCTGGCGCATGACATAGGCCCCGAAATGGGTGCTTACATCGGTCCTTGGGTATATAAAAAGCTGAATATATGGAACAGGTATCTTGCCTTTAACAAACAGAATGAACTGGATAAGGTTAAAGAAGCGGAATCTGGCAGCGAGTCGGTTGTAATTATTGACCATCCGGCCACTAAAGAAGCCGTTTTTAAAGCCAATACTACCATCAGCTATGACGTTGACCTGAAAAACAACTTCTTTAAAAAGGTGGACGGTATGTTTAGCTATTTTGTGTATACCTCCGACGATAAATTTATTAAAGAAGACTCATCCAAAATCAGTATCGATTCGCGCGGTACCAAACGTGTGCATGTAGATATACCCACCCAAAAAACAGGCTTTTATAAAATAAACTTTGCGGTTGATGTGGGTGATTATGATGATACATTACGCCGTGTTTTTGGTGTAGATATAGAGCACATCCGTTCAAACTACCCTAAACCTGCCGATTTTGACCAGTTTTGGGACAGGACCAAAAAGGAATTGGCCGCTGTACCGCCAAACTTTAAAATGACGGAGAAGCCGGAAATGGAGATTACTCCCGATGAACAGGTTTATCTCATCGAGATGCAGTCTTTGGGTAATTTAACCATCAGGGCCTGGCTTACTTTGCCTAAAGATAGAAAGCCTAAAGACAGGTTCCCGGTGTTTATAAACTTACCGGGTTATGGTAACGCGATGGTACCATTGCATGGAGCGCCCAATATGGCTTTTATAGCGTTAAACGTACGCGGGCAAGGCAACAGCCGCGATGTGATACACCCCGAACGCGAAGAATATATATCGTACGGGTTGGAAGATAAAGACAAGTTTATTTACCGCGGCTCCATTATGGATGGTGTGCGCCTGCTCGATTTTGTGTTTGCGCATAAAGAGATTTTTGACACGCAATCCATCTTTGTTACCGGCGGTAGCCAGGGCGGGTACTTAACCCTTTGCCTGGCCAGTGTTGACCATCGCGTAACCTTGTGCGAGGCCGAAAACCCTGGCTATATCGATTTGAAAATGCCGTACTATGCCAATAAATGGCCAACCACAGTTTTTACGGATTATGCCGACCAAAAATCGGTAACCCTGCAGAAACTGCTCGATAACTTTGAATATTTTAACCTGAAAAATTTTGTACCCAACATTCAGTGTAAGGTAATTGTAGGTATTGGTTTGCTCGATCCGCTGGTGCCGCCAACTAACGAGATGATTATGTACAACAACATTACTGCATGGAAAAAACTGTTCATTTACCCCAACCTGACGCACGAAGTGGACCCTTGGCTTGGTTCGTATAAAATGAAGTGGGCCATGGATGAACTCGGGGCATTTTAATATATTCGACTAAGCAAATGACCATAACCTTTAATACTTCGCATAAACAATTTACCGCTATAAAATGCCTTGCTTTGGGCGCGCTTCTGTTGTTGCTCAGTATGGCTACTTATGCGGGTGGCAGACCAGTTGGCAAACACCGATTATTTATCAATATAGGCGCATCATACTTTTTTAACCATCAGTTTTGGGACCAAAACGGGCAAGTACAAAACTATGCTTTTAATGAAAGGAACTCATCGTTATCGGCATCCATTAGTGCCGAGTACGGCTTTTCAAGGCGGGTATCGTTAATGGCGTCTGTTCCTTTTGTATCCAACATGGTGAGAAGTGATATATCCAATAGTACCATCAACACCCTTGGCGATGGGCAGATTGGTGTGCGCTATTACCTTGCCAATATCGCCTATCGCACCTATTTTTCAATCCAGGGCAACCTTATATTCCCGTTATATGTTAATACAGCTGCTGTAACAAGAGGTTATGGCGAGTTGGGCAGCAGTATACAATTGGCCGCCGCCGGCGATTTTAATATGTTGAGCAAAAGCTTCTTTTTTGAGGTTGACCTGAGCACGAGTCAGTATTTTGGCGGCGACGCACCTTTACAGGGACAGTTTACAGCATCCATCGGGACATCGTTAGCCAAAAAGCTGCAACTGTCGCTCTCCGAATCGTCGGCAACGTCATACAGTATCACCAAGACCTTTAACCCCGCCAGCCCTGCGCCGGCAAAGGATTATTCGTCGAACGAGGTAACCGCCGGCCTTTCGTACGGCTTGGGGCATAGCCGCAGCTTGTCGTTAAGTTATACTACCTTTATAAGTGGTAAAAACACAGCAATAGGCAGTAGTGTATCGTTGGGCTATGGTTATAAATTTTAACAGAACATTTAAATTTACCGTGTGAAATTAAGCCTAAAGTTTTTTGTATCGGTAACGCTGATCGTTCTGTGTTATAGCGGCGTGCGCGCCCAATACATTTTCCCCGAAAACTTTAACGCCGCAAAACAGGATACCCTTACCCAGGGACAAAATGCCGATGACGAGGGTAATGTTTTCATTACTGTAACCCCGGCTGTAAAAAATGCCATTTTTACCGGCGAAGGCGCGGTAGGCTACACCGTAAAATTAAAAAATGCTTATAAAAAACCTCAGGAAGGTAAAGTAAGATGTTTTGTAACCACCGAAGAAGGCGTCAAAATATATGAAGATTCAATCAATGTTAAGATAGATAAAAAGAGTACCACCCGTTACCATTTTAAAATACCTTGCAAAAACCCTGGCTTTTATAAAATTGGCTTTGGCTTTAACCTAAGCCTGTACGATGATACAGTAAAACGTGTGTTTGGTTTTAATCCCAAAAACATAACGGCGATACAGCATATTCCTGATGATTTTGACGCGTTTTGGAAAGCCTCGCGCGACTCGCTGAAAAAGATACCGCCTAAATATAAAATGACACTGGAGCGCGCCCTGTCTATCAACGGACAGCAGGTGTATTTGGTCGAGATGCAGTCATGGGGGAATGTTACGGTGCGCGGATGGTTGACTATACCCAACGAACGCCCTAAAAAAATACCTGTAAAATACCGCCTTCCGGGTTATGTGGTAAAAATGGAACCATCATTTGATGATAAGGATTTTGCCGTGTTCAACTTTAACGTGCGCGGCAACGGCAACAGTGCCGATGCTATTGATACCCACGGCGAGTACAACCTTTACAACGTAGAAAATAAGGATGAATACGTTTATCGCGCCGTTTATATGGACTGTATACGCGGGCTCGATTTTTTATGCGCGCAAGCCGCCATGGGTTTAGATACCAGCAAGATATTGGTTGATGGTGCCAGCCAGGGCGGCGGCTTGGTGCTTGCTTTGGCGGCAATGGACAAGCGCGTTAAACTGGTAACCTGCGAAGTCCCTCTTTACACCAATTTTAGGCGGGCGTATGAGATAACTGCTTTAGACCCGCAATCGCAAACGCCGGTGGGCATGTTGGTGAACTATGTTCGTACCCACCCGAGTTTCAGTAAGGAAAAACTGTTTAAGGTTTGGGACTACTACGACCCCGTGAATTTTGTGCCTAAAATAAAATGCCCGGTATTAATGGCCATTGGCTTGTTAGATCAGTTTTGCCCGCCCGAGTGCAGCTTCGCTACCTATAACGTGCTGAAAAACAAAAACAAGGAAATATGGGTAAGCCCCAACAAAACCCACGAAGTTGACGACCTGTATTATACCTATCAATACCTTTGGTATCAGGACTATTTCAGGATGTATTGACCCGGCTTATTTGGCGCGATAAACACCAAAAAGCTTTTTGATTTCCTCATCGCGGTAAGCAAAAATGGTTTTCACTTCTTTTTCAACAATCAGTTTGTTGGCAATCCGCCCGATGATGCCGTATGGGATGGCATAAGTCAAAATATCTGTCATGTGTACACCGCCTTTTATCTCGGTAAAATGATGCTCATGATGCCAGATAGCGTATGGGCCTGTGCGTTGTTCATCCACAAAGTATTCCCCCTCCTTGACATGGGTAATTTCGGTAACCCAGTTCATTTTTATCCCTAACAGCGGCGATACCTTGTACGAAATGAACATACCCGGGTACATTTTGGTATCGGCAGTAAAATTGGAGGTAATAATGAAATTCATTTTTTCCGGGGTAATCTTCGCCAGGTTTAGCGGCGATGAAAAAAAGTCCCAGGCTTCGGCCAAGGGTATTGGCAGGTCGGTTTCGAATTTAAAGTGGTAGGTCTTCACGTGCGTCTAACAAAAAAAGTTACTCAATGTTTTAATGGCAAGGATATTTAATGGGGCAATACCCCCATATCCTGCTGATAAACAGGACGCGAAAGTAGGAAAGAAAACCAATACCCTCTTTTAAAAAGAAGGATGATGACATTAAAACGAAAAAACTATTGCACCATTTTGTTGGCGCAATATGAGCTGGCAAAAGCTTCGGGCTTAGCCTTGAACACAAAGCCCATGCTCAAAATGTAACCCATAGCCTCGTGCAATGCCTGGTTCGATTTGAACATCGGGTTGGTGTTGATGTCGGCGTGTACTTCCAGGTCGACATCGTACAGGTCCAGCAGGGTGCACAGTTTGTAGGCAATGTCGATGGATTTTTGCACCTCGTTTAGCATACGCTCCTTGATGCTCATTTTTTGCGAGGTGCGTTCCTGATGGATGAACATAAACCCGCCGCGTTGCTCGCGTAAAAAAACGATTACGGTAGCAAAATCGGTTACGTTGCCTTTAACCTGCGAGTCGGTGCCGATACACACTTTGAGTTTGTTGCCCAGGGCCGATTCGCGCTCAATGGCTTTTTCAACTTCTTCAATAATGGGCGATTGTAGTATTTCGCCGCTAAATTTTCTCCAGGTCATAATAGTGGTGTATAATTAACAACCCTGAATTGAGTTTAGTAAAATTACCATATATAGCGCGAGATTATATAAACCCAGCGTCATTTATTTGTTAACATCTATTTAGATATCAACAGATTATGCATCGTTTTGTTTAGCTTCCGGTTGTTGGCTATTGGGTTATTGGGATTAAACATGCTTTAAACAATGTTAAGTGGCGTAATAACACAACAACTTAATAACCAGTAACTATACGCCAAAGCCAAACAAATTCGTTTATTAATCATTATAAATTTATTTTTGAGGCCTGTCAAAAACAATGAATTTTAGATATACGCATTATCTGTTCTTTATTTGCACCGTTGTAGTAGGGTTTTGTGCCTGCAATAAGAGCAACAATGATGCGCCCGACCCCGTGGCCCAGCCGGCAAACTTGGCCTTCATCAACATAATACCCGAAGCGCCTACTATTAATATGTATTTTAACGGTACCCGGCAAAATGGCAACAAAATAGCTTACCTCGAGTCGTCGGGTTACCTTAGTGTGCCATCAGAACAGCAAAATGTATCGTTTAAGGACACCACCTATACACAAATACAGGAGGCCTCGCTAACACTCAAGCCGGATTCGAACTACACCATGTTTGTAACAGGCGATTATGTCGCAAACGCTCCAAACCCTGTAAGCACTATTTTAACTGCCAATGCCGAGCCACACCCCACTGGCAAACCTAAACTCAGGTTTGTAAACGCGGCACCCGGTTCGCCATCGCTCGATGTTTATTTGAACAGTTTGGTGTTGAGCAATAAGGCATACAAGTCTGTATCCGGTTACGCTTTGGCTGATTCGGGGGCGGTAGCAGTTAAAGTGAACATAGCCGGCACATCCAATACTATTTTGAATGCCACGATAACTTTAAGCTCGAACAGTGTTTATACCTTTTTTAGTTACGGCCTTATCAACCAAACAGGCGTTAAAGCTTTTAATGTAGGCTTGATTCAGAATTAAGTTATAGCTGATAAATTTGTGAAATGAACAACAACCATTATAAATCCCCGCTGCGAATAAATACTCCAATAGTATGGTTGTTCAATATCCTCTATATCATCATGCTGCCAATGGTTATCACATCGTGCAATGCCAATACAGGGGCTTCGGTAAGCCCCTCCGCTGCTGCCACCAAAATATTGGTAGTGAATGCCAGTCCCGATGTTTTGCCCCTTACTTTACTTATCGGCAGCAATCGGATAGGCAGCACCGCCACCACTTTTAAATATCCTTATCCATCGAGCTATTACGGGATAGGTAATGGTATACAAAACATGCAGGTACTTAATACCCAGCTTTACACCATAAAAACCAGAACCGATAACCTTGCTGCCAATACTAATTATACCCTTTATATAATGGGGCTCAAATCGGCAACAACTGCAGCTGACAGCATTATTACTGTACTGACCGTGGACACGGCAACTGCATCGACAATTGGCAGCGGGAAAATCAGGTTTGTAAACGCTTCGCCGCGCACTACCGGGCTTAGTGTTACCGCTAACGGCACTACAGCCTTCAGCGGTATAGCGTATTCTAATTTTTCCCCATATGTGCAAATGCCTGCCGGTATTTACGATTTTAAGATTTATGCCACAGGTGCACCCGGCAGTGTTTTGGTGGATGTGCCACTCATTACCATACAAGACGGCAAATTGTATACCTTGTTTAGCTATGGGCTTACCGGCCGTACCGATACCGCGGCTATTGGCGCTAAAGTAATTATCAATAAATAATTGATTGCTTTGCCGATATGTTTATTTTTGGCACAACTAAAACCCACACATTTTGGAACTGATAAAAACTATTATTGATTTTATACTGCACATCGACAAAAACCTGGCGCTCATCATAAACGAGTATCAGGGTTATACATACCTCATTTTATTCGCTATTATATTCGCCGAGACCGGTTTTGTGGTTACTCCGTTTTTGCCCGGCGATTCATTACTATTTGCAGCGGGTGCTTTGATAGCCGTAGGCAATACCGGCCTCAATATTTTTATTTTAGGTTTGATACTGATAGCCGCAGCATTTACCGGCAATACGGTAAATTACGAACTGGGCAAGTTTTTTGGGATTAAAATATTTAAACCCGAAAACAAAGTGCTTAAACTGGAATACTATAACCAAACCCATGCTTTTTTTGAGAAACACGGCGGTAACGCTGTTATTTTGAGCCGTTTTGTGCCCATCATCCGTACCATAGCGCCTTTTGTGGCCGGTGTTAGTAGGATGCCGTTTTTGCGCTATACCTTGTACAATATCATTGGTGGTGCCTCGTGGATTATTTTGCTGCTATCGGCAGGGTATTTTTTAGGTACGATACCGTTTTTTAAAACGCATTTTTCGCTGGTTACGCTGGCCATCATATTTGTATCAATATTACCGCCAATATACGCGGCTGTTAAGGGCAAAATGACTAAACAGGGAGCCTAATTAGATTTGGGCATCACCTTGCCCAATTTATATAGTTGCTTTTCTTTGTTTGCCTGAGCCAAGGCTGTGGTGTTTATGTTTTTATCAATCAGCTTATTTAAATCAGGTTGCCCGGCATCCACCCAGGCCGAAAACCAATAGCTGCCCACTTCCAAAATCGAAATACGCATTTGCCGCTCCACCATGCCGTGCATGCTTTTGCTGTAGCCCATGGCGTAGGCCGCCGAATAATCCTTCACGCTGCGGTTGCCCCGTTTCGTGATGGCGTATTTCTGGTCGGCGGTAAATGTTTTATCCAGCCTTTTCTCAAACAACAAAACTGAATCTACACAATTAAATGTTCGGTGGCAAATTTTCCAGGCTTCTTTTAAAGGGTCGTTAATGTAACGGGCTTTGCCCACGTTATAGTGGTAGCCATCGGCCATTAGTTCGGGTATGCGGGTTTCCCAGAGCGCGTGTATGCCGGTTTGGTTAGTCAGTTGCCCGTTATAGTTTTGCGTTAAATGCAGGGGTACACAAGCATCGGCAATGTAATGCCCCAGATTAGCTGATGTTTTTAATATGGCCGCTGTATCGTTCCCCTTAAAAGCTTTTACTAATTGATAATACTGGTACTGTATAGCCCAAGGCACGGTGCCGTATTTATCGAGCGAATCGGCCGAATATTGGCGCTCCGCTTCTTCCCAGCGTTGTGGCATTCGGGTAAAAGGGTGTTTGCCATAGTGGTCGGCATCAAAAAAATGCCGGGGTGCTTCAGTTGAGTCGACGTAGCGGCGTTTGTCCGGGTCGACAGCGTGTTCAGTAATATAGTCAATATTGGCCGAATAAAATGCAGCCATACCCTTTGGCAAGGTAAAAACAGCAGTGCGGTTGATGCGTTTATGAGCAAAAAAGCCCCAGGAAGAGCAGGTTATGATGAGGGTACAGCCAAGGATTAAAAGGGCAAGCTTTTGCTTCATGCAAGTAAAGCTACTTTTTCTTGGTGGGTGCTACAATGCCAGGCCGCTTTTTCTTTGCCGAAATGGATTTTACGATGGTTTGCCCATTTAGGATAACAGACTTAGGTTTCAACTGCGACACGGAGTAGGCATAAGCATCGGCAACCCGTTTTTCGATGTAGGCCTGCGGGAAATCGGCTTGGGTATTTAATTTGATGTAGCGGTATTGATTGCCGTTACCTAATAACATCTTTTCGGGGTCAGCAATTTTTGAGCCCCAGTAAAAGCCGAAATGAACGTCTTTATTGCCATAAACGCCAATGGAGCAAAAAGTATCACCCATCTTCTCAGTCGGCGACCAGCCTACGGCTACAGCGTTATAGTTGTCGTAAATAAGCTCGTTGCAGTGCGGGTATCGGTCCCAAACAAACTCGCGCAGCCATAGCGCCAGTTCAACGATGTGGTTATCGAAAGGGAGCAGGAAGGTGAGGAGTTCGGAGGTTTGGGATTTGGGCATAGGATAAATATCTTTATCTTAGTTAGATAAAGATAAACTTTCTGCGCAAATGATTGAACTTGATTTTAATAATTATCAAATAAAGTGTTGTGACGAATATGAATTTAAGCCAGATTCTGCGGACAACGTTTTTCAATATAACCACCTATATGATGAAGACCGAGATTATTACAAATCCTCTTTTGGTGTAAAGGTTTATGAAAATGAACAACTTATTGATAGTGCGTTTGTCTCCTCTTGGGGTGGGGGTACAGCAATTCACGAAACAAGTGTGATAATTGATGACGGCGCTCTATTAGTTTGTTGTGGTCATAGTGTTTTTTGTTTAAGGATACCTACCCTTGAGATGTCTTGGCAGGTTATAGCCGATAGCGCTACGTGTTTTGAAATATTTTCGATACAAGGTGGCTATATTGTTCACGGAGAGCTCCAAATAACAAAACTGGATAAAAATGGTATTATTATTTGGCAGACCAGTGGTGCAGACATTTTTGTTACACTCGAAGGTAACGAGAGATTTGAAGTAACGGAATCTTGTATAATAGCTACCGATTGGAACAATGATGTATACAAAATAGGGTTTGACGGGAAAGTTATTTCGGATACGGTAAAACGATAGCGCCAGTCAACGGCAAATTTCTATCAAAATTTTTTTCAACTCACCTTTGCAAATTCAAAAACAAGTCCCTATATTTGCAGTCCTTAAAACAGAACGAATAATATAGCTATAAGCAATGGCAAATCATAAATCATCACTAAAAAGAATCAGGAGTAATGCTGCGAAGCGTTTACGTAACAGGTATCAGGCAAAAACTACCCGTAATGCCATCAAAAGGTTAAGAAGCACTACTTCGAAAGTTGAGGCTACTCCACTTTTGTCGAAAGTGATCTCGATGCTGGACCGTTTGGCTAAAAAGAACGTGATTCACAAAAACAAAGCTTCGAACAACAAATCGAAACTGACAAAATTTGTTAATAGCCTGGCATAACGATATATAGCTTTTTAAAAGCGCAAAACAGCGTCCCGATGATTATCGGGACGCTGTTTTTGGTTTATGGGTATTTTGAAATTTTTTAAAATATCCATATTTACCCATAATACTTTTGATGTAAGATGTAAAATGGAAGACGGAAGATGTGTTAAAGTTCTTAGACATATACCCATATTTACCCATATGTTTTTGTCATTGAGTCATTGGTCATCCCGATAGCTATCGGGAAGTCATTTTTAATTTGCACATACGCACATTTACATATTTGCACATTAAATAGTAGCTTTAGCTAATGGAACCATATGAAGCCAAGATCAGCATCAAGGCATGGGCCGAGGAAGACCGGCCCCGCGAAAAGCTATTGGGGCAGGGCAGGCGCACCTTAACGGACGCTGAGCTGATTGCCATCCTCATCGGTTCGGGCAGCAGGGACGAATCGGCGGTGGAGTTGAGTAAGCGCATTTTGCACCATTACAAAAACGACCTGAATGCCATCGGCAAAGCCAGCGTAGCCGAACTGTGCAAGTTTAAAG
This sequence comes from uncultured Mucilaginibacter sp., assembly GCF_903893715.1. Lineage (GTDB taxonomy): Bacteria > Bacteroidota > Bacteroidia > Sphingobacteriales > Sphingobacteriaceae > Mucilaginibacter. The sequence continues at coordinate 38,262 of NZ_CAITNG010000121.1, read as the reverse complement.
GCATAGGCGAAGCCAAAGCAATATCCATTGTTGCCGCTTTGGAGCTTGGCCGAAGGCGCGATGATACTGAGGCCAAAACCGTGGAGCAGATCACTTGTAGCAAGGATGCCTACAAACTGTTTTACCCCCTGCTTGCCGACCTGAACCACGAAGAGTTTTGGATACTGCTGATGGGGAAATCGAACAAGGTGATTAGCACGCAGCTCATCAGCAAGGGCGGACTGGCCGCCACGGTAGTGGATCCTAAAGTGATATTTCAGGTGGCGATAGAGCACCATGCATCGTCTATCATACTGGCACATAACCATCCGTCGGGCGGCTTAAAACCCAGTCGCGAGGATCTGGATATGACCAAAAAGATTGTTGCAGGTGGCAAACTGCTGGAGATTACGGTATTTGACCATTTGATACTGACCGATGAAGCGTATTATAGTTTTGGGGATGAGGGCGTATTGTAGGGTGATTTCATTCAATCGAAAATAGTCGATATATTTGCAAGGTTATGGATTTGAAGAAGATAGAAAAGATATCAAAAGCGTTGGGCGACCCCTGCAGGCTGAAAATAATGGAGATGGTGAAGCAGCAAAACGACTGGGTGCAATGCTCCTGCATCATTTCGAACTTTGATTTGGCACAATCCACCATGTCGCACCACATGAACTTGCTGGTTGATGCCGACCTGCTAATTGCCGTAAAAGACGGGCGTAACATGCAGTACCAGGTAAACAAAGACGTAGTTGCCGAATACGTAAAGTTTTTAAATGTATTTTCTGTGTAAAAAAACAACCTTAATCAATCGATTATTTTCGATATATCGATAAGTTGATTTACTATTGCAACGGATTTATAAGTCAGAAGCTTGCTTATAAATATCGATAAATTTACATATATAAATATATTAAGAACAATCGCAATGAAAAAATTACAGAACAAAGTAGCCGTGATTACAGGTGGTAACAGCGGTATCGGTTTGGCAGCCGCAAAATTATTTGCCCAAAATGGGGCTAAAGTGGCCATTACCGGCCGTAACAAAACAACGCTCGATACAGCGATAACAATTATAGGCCATGACGCGATAGGATTGGCAGGCGATGTTGCCGATATCAGCAAGTTAGATGGTCAATATAAAGAGATAACCGGCAAATTGGGTAAGATAGATGTATTGGTAGTTAATGCCGGTGTATTTGTTGCCGCCCCATTGGCCGATTTTACCGAAGAAATGTTTGATACCACCAGCGACATCAACTTTAAAGGCGCATTCTTTTCGGTACAAAGGGCCTTACCTTATCTAAACGATGGCGCTTCTATTGTTATCACCTCATCAGGTGTAAGCAATAAAGGTTTGGCGACAGCGTCGGCGTATGCCGCTACAAAAGCAGCCGTAACTTCATTGGCGAGGGGCTTCTCGGCCGAATTGTTAGACAGGGGTATCCGTGTAAACGTGCTATCGCCTGGCCCTATCGAAACACCAATTTTTGGTCGTAATGGTGCAACGCCTGAGCAAATAGACGGTATGAAAGAATATATGGCCAGCATAACACCGGTAAAGCGTTTAGGCAATGTAGAAGAAATAGCTGAGGGCTTCTTATACCTCGCGTCCGACGACTCCAAATATATGGTGGGCGGCGACCTGGTGCTTGATGGCGGTTTTAGCCGTTTTTAATATTCCCCTAAAAGTCGCGCCTGCATATAGGCGCGACTTTCTTTAAGTCCTTCTTGTTTCCCTTTTTGCCTTTAAGCTTTCAGCTCAAAAACGTATCTTTGCTGTTCATTTTTTGCAAGCAATGAAGATTTCGTATAACTGGTTAAAGCAATTCATACAAACCGATAAAACGCCCGAAGAAATATCCGTCATCCTTACCGGCATAGGCCTGGAGGTGGAGAGTTTGGAAAAGGTGCAGGCTATTCCAGGTGGTTTGGAAGGTTTGGTGATAGGCTATGTTAAAGATTGCGTGCAGCACCCCAATGCCGACAGGCTGCGGGTAACCAAGGTTGATGCCGGCACCGGCGAAGACCTGCAAATTGTTTGCGGCGCCCCCAATGTGGCTGCCGGGCAAAAAGTGGTGGTGGCTTTGGTTGGTACAACGGTTCACCCGCTGAAAGGCGAGCCATTTAAAATTGGCAAGTCGAAGATACGCGGCGAAGAATCGGCCGGTATGATATGTGCAGAGGACGAAATAGGTTTGGGCGAATCGCACGATGGCATCATGATATTGGATGCGGATGCCACAGTAGGCGCGTTAGCCAAAGACTACTTTAAACTGAACGACGACTATTTATACGAGATAGGCCTCACACCTAATCGTGCCGACGCGGCGTCGCATTTGGGTACGGCAAGGGATATCGCCGCTTTTTTAAAGACAGGCATCATTAAGCCTGATGTGAGCACTTTTAAGGTAGATAACTACAGTTCGAAAATAGAAGTGATGGTGGAGAATACGGCCGCCGCGCCACGATACTCAGGCGTAAGCATATCGGGCATCGAAGTAAAAGATTCGCCGAAATGGCTCAAGGAAAAGCTGGCTGTTATCGGCATCCGCAGCATCAACAACGTGGTGGATGTTACCAATTATGTTTTACATGGTTTAGGTCAGCCGCTGCATGCTTTTGATGCCGCTGCCATAACCGGCGACAAGGTCATCGTAAAGAACTGCCCCGAAGGGACTATATTCAAAACTTTGGATGGTATGGAACGCAAGCTATCGGCCGATGACCTGATGATATGCAATGCCACAGAACCCATGTGTATTGGCGGTGTGTTTGGCGGCGAGGCATCGGGTGTAAAGGCATCCACAACCGATATATTTTTGGAAAGCGCTTATTTCAATTCGGTATCTGTCCGAAAAACCTCAAAACGCTTTGGCTTAAAAACAGACGCGTCGTTCCGATTTGAGCGTGGTACCGACCCGGACATGACCGTGTTCGCATTGAAATACGCAGCCCTCTTGATACAAGGAGTGGCTGGTGGTACCATTTCATCGGAGATATACGATAACTACCCGGCACCTGTTGCACCGTTTGAAGTGGAACTGGCATACAAAAACGTTGACAGGCTGATTGGTAAAACTATCGGGCATGAGGAAATCAAAGCCATTATCAAAGCTTTGGATATTCAAGTGGTGAACGAGACAGCCGAAGGTCTATCTCTCAAAGTGCCGCCTTACCGAGTGGATGTAACCCGCTATGTGGACGTGATTGAGGAGATATTGCGCATTTACGGCTATAACAATATTGAGATACCTACACAGATTCGGGCTTCGTTGAATACATCCATCCGGCCCGATAAGGATTCGGTACAAAATACTATCTCCGATTTGTTAACGGCCAATGGCTTTAACGAGATTTTATCCAACTCGCTCACCAAATCGGCTTATGCCGAGAATATCGACGAGGCAGTAAAAATATTGAACCCGTTGAGCAGCGATTTGGACATTATGCGCCAAACCATGCTGTATTCGGGTCTGGAAGCCGTGGCTTATAACCTGAACCGCAAAAAGGCCGATTTGAAACTGTACGAGTTTGGCAAGATATATCATGTTCGCGAAGAGAAGTACACAGAGAGCCAAAAGTTTGCTGTTTTCCTTTCCGGTGCTAACCAAAGCGAAAACTGGAACAGCAAACCGAAACCATCCAGCTTTTATAATTTAAAAGCCGTGGTTGATACATTAGTTGAGCGTTTGGGAATTAGAGATTATACGATTGAAGATTCCGCGAACGCCGACTTGGCCTATGGCCTACAATATGTGAAAAACGGTAAGGTATTGGTAAATTTGGGTGCGGTGGCAAAAACAGCACTAAAAAAAGCCGATGTTGACAAAGAAGTATTTTACGCCGATTTTAACTTCGACCAGGTGTTAACGTTGGTGCGGAAGAGTAAGATTGTATACCAGGAGATATCAAAATTCCCGGCAGTGAATCGCGACTTGTCGATGTTGATAGATAAGGCGGTAAGTTTTCAGCAATTAAAACAGATTGCGCAGAAGACAGAGCGTAAGCTATTGAAAGAGGTGAATATTTTTGATGTGTATGAAGGCGACAAGTTGCCTGTCGAGAAAAAGAGTTATGCATTAAGCTTTGTGTTGCAGGATGAGGCGAATACATTGACAGATAAAGCCATCGACAGCATTATGCAAAAGCTGATCTACAATTTCGGGAAAGAAGCCGGGGCGGAGATAAGGAAGTGATTTCGGAGTTGTTTGTTTTGGATAAAAAGTTATGAAAATAAGGTTCAAACTGACACTTGTTATAAATCTGTAAATCTTACTAATGTGGAATTATTGCATTAACTTAGTAACCCGGTAACAAATAATTAATAACAAGCAAAAAAACAAGATAACGAATAACAAAAAATGGCTGCATTAGCTGATCAGTTAAGTAAGGTAGTAGAGAAAACGGAACGGTTAATTGAGCTTTGCGCTGCCCTACAAGAAGAAAATGATTTAGCTACGCTGGAAAACGAGTCGCTTAAATCGGCACTGGCAGCCAGTAAAGAAAAGAATAAAGAGCTTGAAGAAAAGCTTCGTGTATTGAAGTTGGCCAAGTCGTTCTCAGAAACAAATGAGAAAACACTTGACATCAAGCAAAAAATTAACGAATTTGTGCGGGAAATAGATAAGTGTATTGTGTTGCTTAAAAAGTAACGCAAAAAAGTGAAACAGCTCAATGGGAGAAATCTCCATAAAAATAAATATTGCTGACAGGGTTTACCCGTTAAAGGTAAACATGGAGGAGGAAGAAATAATACGCAGGGCGGCTAAGCTGATCAACGACCGTATAAAGGAGTACCAGGATGGGTACGCGGTTAAAGACAAGCAGGATTTGCTATCGATGTGTGTGCTACATTACGCTACATCGGCCTTAAAAGCCGAAAAGAGGGTAGTGGTTGAGGACACCGAAGTAGCAGCCAAAGTGTACCAGTTGGATGGCATGCTGACCGAATTTTTCTCGAAGTAATAACGTTCTTTAGACATACAGAGCAATTAAAATTTAACCGCAGTTAAATTTTTAAGTTTCACTATTTAAAACTTAACACTTCAATATTGGCGAAAGCAAGAGGGTGTACGTTACCTGTTAGCATTTAACACTTAACGATGACTTAGCTTCCAGGCCTTAAAAATGGAGTTTATAATACATGAAGCTTAAAATTTAGTTGCGGTTTTTTTTATTTACACCAATTATACATATACAAACATGGACATATTATATCTGATTATCGGGCTGTTGGTAGGCGTTGGAGCCGGAGTGCCAATCGGTCGTTTTTTTCTACGGAAATTATTTAAAGACCAGGAGATAGCCGCCCAGGCAAAAGTTAAAAAAATCTTAAAAGAAGCTGAAAACGATGCTGAACTGTTAAAGAAAAATAGGCTATTGGAAGCCAAAGAGAAGTTTTTGCAAATGAAGGCTGAGCACGAGCAGGAGATTAGCGGCAAAAACAACAACATGATACAACGCGAGAACAGCCTGAAACAAAAGGAACAATCGCTTAACCAGAAATTGGACAACGCTACACGTAAGGATCAGGAGTTAGACAATGTGCGCAAAAACCTGGAGCGCCAAACCGAACTGGCCGTTAAAAAGCAGGAAGAGGTTGAGGCGATAAAAAATCAACATATCGAGCAATTGGAAACTTTGGCAGGATTGTCCGCTGAAGACGCACGTAACCAACTGATAGACAACCTGCGCGAAGAAGCACGCAGCAAAGCCATGATGCACATTAAGGATGTGGTTGACGAGGCCAAGCTGACTGCCGTTAAAGAAGCCAAAAAGATTGTTATTCAAACCATACAACGTACCGCTACGGAAAGCGCTATTGAGAATACGGTTTCGATATTCAATATCGACAACGATGAAGTGAAGGGCCGTATCATCGGTCGCGAAGGTCGTAATATCCGAGCGCTGGAAGCAGCCACCGGAATTGAAATCATTGTGGACGATACTCCTGAAGCTATCATCCTTTCGGGATTTGACCCGGTTAGGCGCGAGATTGCCCGTTTGGCTATGCACCGTTTGGTTACCGACGGTCGTATCCACCCGGCACGTATAGAAGAGATCGTAGCTAAAACCAAGAAACAGATAGAAGAAGAAATCGTTGAAATTGGCGAACGTACCGTAATTGACTTGGGTATCCATGGTTTACACCCGGAACTCATCCGTATGGTGGGCCGTATGCGCTACCGTTCGAGCTACGGGCAAAACCTGTTGCAGCACTCGCGCGAGGTTGCTAACTTCTGCGCCACCATGGCTGCCGAATTAGGTTTGAATGTAAAACTGGCCAAACGAGCAGGCTTACTGCACGATATTGGTAAAGTGCCCGACGATAACCCCGAACTGCCACACGCTATTTTGGGTATGCAATTAGCCGAAAAGTATAAAGAGAACCCTGAGGTTTGCAATGCCATAGGCGCCCACCACGACGAGATAGAAATGACCTCGATGATATCGCCTATCATCCAGGCTTGCGACTCGATATCGGGTGCCCGTCCCGGTGCACGCCGCGAGGTAGTAGAAAGCTATATCAAGCGTTTGAAGGAACTGGAAGAACTGGCGATGTCGTACCCCGGTGTAGAGAAAACATTCGCTATCCAGGCCGGCCGCGAGTTGCGGGTGGTTGTTGAGAGCGAAAAGATAACCGATGCACAATCGGAGATACTGGCTGCCGACATTTCAAACCGCATACAAACCGAGATGACCTATCCCGGCCAGATCAAAGTTACCGTGATCAGGGAAACCCGGTCGGTAGCGTTTGCTAAGTAAAGAACAACCAATTTAACCCTCTCCTTCAAAGGGGAGGGTTTATACTTTAACACAAAACGAAAGTGTTATGGCAAAGGTAAAATCAGCTAAACCCATCGCTCCCGCAAAAGAGCAAAAAAAGCTTGTCGATGTTTATTTTGACAAGTATGCCGAAAGCCACCAAAATCCGAAAAACGAACTAATACACTGGATATGTGTACCCCTTATCGTTTTTAGCTTGCTGGGTTTGGTTTGGGCCATACCTTTTCCTCATATTGGTTTTTTAGGGAAATATAATGAGGATTTCAACTGGGCGTCTTTCCTCATCGGCTTCAGTATTTACTATTACTATAAACTATCGCCTATACTGTCGTATTTTATGCTGATTGTGGTGTTTGTTTTTACTTACGGGGTGATGGAGCTGGATACCTGGGCCAAGACGGGTGGCCCGCAGCTATGGCTATCGTGCTTAACTGTATTTGTATTGGCATGGGTAGGGCAGTTCATCGGTCATAAAATTGAAGGAAAAAAGCCATCATTTCTGGATGATATCAAGTTCCTGCTTATCGGGCCGATATGGCTATTGCACTTCGTTTTGTTGAGGTGGAAGGTGAAGTATTAGTCACAAATTCTTCCCCAGTTTTTCCAACATCTCGTGAGGTACATTTTCAAGGTCGAGTACCAAAAAACCGTCTAGGCAATCTGCAAATTTAGGGTCGATATTAAAGCAGATAATTTTGGCGTTCAGCGCGATGTATTGGCGCAGTAAAACCGGGATTTTAAGGTGGCGCGTTTCAATTTCCGACACAAGACTATCAATTGTTTTAAGGCTCTCATCGCCATGCAGTAGTGAGGCCGTGTCAATCTTCGAAAAGTCGGCCTTGAAGCGTTTGCGTGGCCTTACAAATCGTGCCAGCTCATTGTCGAAATGGTGGCGATTAATATAATCCACAATGAGCGATTTGGAAAATCTTGAGAAACTATTACTAATGCTTACCGGGCCAATGAGATAACGGTAACGCGGGTTATCAATCAGGTATTTCAGTATACCTTTCCAAAGCAAAAACAGGGGCAATGGCTTTTGCTGGTACTCCCGCCGGATGAAAGAACGGCCAAGCTCCAGACTGCGTTTTAGCACTGGCGTAAATTGGCTCTTTATTTTGAATAGCCCGGCTGTGTAAAATCCCTTTTTGCCGAGACTGTAAAATATCTCATCGCCCAAGCCAATGCGATAGGCGCCAACGATGAGTTTTGCGTCGGCATCCCAAATAAACAGGTGGTAGTAATAAATATCAAACTCGTCCAGGTCGATGCTTTTATTGCTGCCTTCGCCAACCTCGCGAAAGGTAATCTCCCGCAGGCGGCCAATCTCGCGCAATATATTAGGAATACCTTGTGGGGGCGCTATAAATACTTCGTAGGTCTTTTCGGTCCAGACCAAATGCTCCTCACGTAAAACCGTTACCTCTTTTTGGATGAGGGTGACAGCGGTTTCGATCACAATTACTTCGGGGCTTTTTTTTATTTTGAACAGGTTTCGTGGCTTAAAAAGCCTTCTGTGTTCTTCAATGCCCGTACCAAGCACGTAGGTTTTGGCGCGTAAAAAACTCAAAAGCTTGGGTATATTCTTGCTGTAGCCTGCTATCTCGTCAACTTCAATCGGTTTTCCAATGCGCACTTTAATGGTATGGCCCTGTTTGTTGAACAATTCTGATGGGAGCTTGGCTGTACGCAAATTAGTATGAATCAGGCTCAGTAAGTTGAATAGCAGCCCGTTATTGCCATGAAAGTATATGGGTATTACCGGCACCCCGGCTTTGGCAATAATTTTACCTACTACAGGGCTCCACATACGGTCGGTAACCTGTTTGGTTTCCATTTTAAAGGTGGACACCTCGCCAGCCGGAAAAATGCCAATCGGTGTTCCTGCCTGCAACAGTTGGAGCGTATTTTTGATACCACTAATACTGGATGAATGTTCAATATTTTCGAAAGGGTTAACAGCGATAAAATATTCGCTCAGGTTGGGTATTTTTTTGAGCAGAAAATTGGCCATCAGCTTGGCATCAGGGCGAACAATGCAGAGTATTTTCAGGAGCGCCATCCCTTCAATACCGCCATACGGATGATTGGCGATAGCGATAAAGCCGCCATTGGCAGGAATATTCTTTAATTCCTGTTCGTCAAATTCGAGGGTAATGCCACAGCCTTCTAGTATAGCATCAATAAAAGCTGTGCCTTGTTGATGTTCGGCTTGGGCAAACAGTTCGTTTACCCGGTTAATTTTCATTACCTCCATCAACAGAGCGGCAAGCCCTGGCATTTTAAATTTATCTAACCCGGTGGCTTTGGCAAATTCGGCCCTGGTTATTATCTTCATGCGGTTTGTAATATTAATCAAAAATAGCCATAGTTTAGCTAAACATTAGCTTCGAATGAGTTCGCGCATCAGGAAATATTTTGAGATCAGCAAAAAAGAATGGAACGGCATGGTTGTGCTGGTCGTCCTTATTTTTCTCATCATCATTTCGCCTTATGTTTACCGGCATTTCCATCGCGATAAGCCGATGGACCTAACCCAGTTTAACAAAGACCTTGCTCTTATCAAAGCTGCCAAAACCAAAGATGGCGAAGTAACTTACGATGATGCGGATACCGATTTGGATAAAAAGGAAACACATCCACTCATGTTTGCCTTTAACCCTAACAACTTGCCCGACAGCTTATGGTTAAAGTTAGGCTTAAGCGAAAGGCAGGTGCACATCATCAAAAACTACAAGCTTAAGGGCGGGCATTTTTATGCTAAAACCGACCTGCAAAAGGTTTACTCCATCACTGCTGCCGACTATTCTCGACTGGAACCTTATATCAATATCCCCGATGAAAAATTCAGTAATAAAGTAGAAGGGATAGTGCTTGAAATCAATACGGCGGATTCGACAAAGCTGACCGAAATAAAAGGCATCGGCCCTGCTTTCGCGGAGCGCATCATTAAATACCGTAACCAGTTGGGCGGCTTTTATAAAAAAGAGCAGTTGATGGAAGTTTATGGTATCGATTCGGCAAAATACCGCGCGATAGCAAACAGCATTAGTGTTAATCCGAAGCGCGTCAAAAAGATAGCCATTAACAAAGTGGGCATTGATGATTTGCGGCCGTTCCCGTACCTCAACTTTAAGCAAATGAATGCCATATTACAGTACCGCAAACAGCACGGCGATTACACCTCTATAAACGACTTGCGAAACGTAGCCATACTGGATGACGAAATTTTACGTAAAATTACACCCTATATAACTTATAAATGATAGACCAGCAGATAAAAGCCGTTATACGCGATGTTCACGATTTCCCACGCCCGGGGATTGTTTTTAAAGACATTACGCCCATTTTAAAAAGCCCGCAGCTTTGTAACGGGATTATTGATGCTTTTGTGGAAAAACTGGGCGATACCCGTATTGATGTGGTTGCCGGTGTAGAGAGCCGTGGCTTCCTGTTCGGTTTGATATTGGCCATGCGCCTGGACGTGCCATTTATACCGGTGCGCAAAGTGGGCAAGTTACCCTACACCACCAAGCAAAAAAAATACGAACTGGAGTATGGCGACGCCGCTATTGAATTGCATACCGATGCTTTTGCGGTTGGCGCGCATGTATTGATACACGATGACCTGCTGGCAACGGGCGGCACAGTGACTGCTACCAGTGAGTTGATACAGGAAATGGGTGGCATAGTAGCAGGTTTTGCTTTTGTAGTTGGCCTTGGTTTTTTAAACGGGAAAGAACGCATAAGGCCAATATCCGAGAATATCATCGTATTGTCGGAATATTGATGTAGCAACCATAAACTTTGCCATAGCCATTTAAAAGCTGACCTTTGCGGTTAAATGACTAAGCCCAAATTTCTAACCGCTCATTGGCAAAACCTGTTGATGGTAAACTACGAGGTTGCCCCCGAAATTTTAAAGCCACATCTGCCGCCCGGCACCGAGCTCGACCTTTGGCAAGGCAAGGCCCTGGTAAGTATGGTTGGCTTTTTGTTTAACCAAACCCGTGTGTTCGGCATCAAATGGCCGGGGCATGTCAATTTTGAAGAGGTAAACCTGCGTTTTTATGTGCGCTACTTTGATGGCAATAAGTGGAAGCGTGGTGCTGTTTTTATCAGCGAAATTGTGCCTAAACCAGTCATCTGCATCATAGCCAACAGTTTGTATAACGAGCATTACTGCTCCATGCCAATGAGGCATTCCATTACGCCGAAAGCAAATGGCCTAACCGAATACTTGTACGAATGGAAACTAAAGGGTAAATGGAACAAGTTGGGTGCTTCGGTACATAAAAATGCCACTCCAATGCAACCCGGCAGCGCCGAAGAGTTTATTTTTGAGCATTATTGGGGCTACAATAAACTAAACGAAACTAAAACGCTCGAATATGCCGTGGAGCATGTGAGTTGGGAGGTGCGCAAAGTGGAAGATTTTGTGTTTGAAGCTGATGTTGCGCGATTGTACGGCGCTGATTTTGTGCATTACCTGAGTGCAAAGCCAGTGTCCGCCTTTTTTGCCAATGGCTCGGCAGTGGCGGTGAGGGTGGCTGGGAAAATTAAAACAGTAAATAGCATATCAATCAAATAAGCTATATTGCATAGCAAATGGAAATAAACACAAACTATAAAAATATAAGCTCACGGATTTTTTTGTTAATTATTTTTTCAATTCTCCTGTTTCTTATAGTCTTTTATGGGATTATTAAAAATGGACAACAGCCTCTATATATAGTTGCGGCTTTGATTAGTTGGTTGTATGTGGGTTTATTGATTTCAGTTTTCGGTGTACTGAAGGTACAGATTGACGAATTTGACGGAAAATGGACATTTATTAGAATTGTATCTAAAAAGGAAATCGACAGCGGACAAATTTCTCGATATTATAAATCGGTTTATAACACAAGAAAAGGAAGTAGTTACGGCATAATTATCGAACTAGGTAATAGTAAATTGATTGAATTGAACCCAGGTAATTTAGACAAGGTAATGCAATTAGAACAGTATTTAAAAACTTTGAAGATTGAATTTGCAGGCGAAAAAAAATCATTCTATCCTTTTACTTCCGCATTATAAATTACAGCCTAACACCTCAAATATAGCCTTCGCTTTCAACAAACATTCCTCATATTCCTTTTCGGGATAGGCATTGTGCGTAATGGCGCTTCCTACCTGTAACGAGAGATAACGGTTCTCTGCATTGTAAAAAATGGTCCGGATAACCACATTAAAATCGAAATCGTCATCCGGACCGAAATAGCCAATGGCACCCGAGTATACACCCCGCTTGGTACGCTCATATTGCTCCATCAGGCGCATGGCGCTCACTTTGGGTGCTCCTGTCATGCTGCCCATCGGAAAGGTGCGCTTGATGGCCTGCACATCGCTCAACGCTTCGTTTTTTATACAGGTAACGGTCGATATCATTTGGTGTACTTGCTCAAAACTGTATATGCCGAATAGTTCTTCCACTCGCACCGTACCTGGTTTGGCGGCACGAGTCAAATCGTTACGCACCAGATCTACAATCATTACGTTTTCCTGCTGTTCTTTAGGGTGGTTTTTTAGTTCGGTTTTCAGGTGTTCGTCTTCTGCCTTGTCAATACCGCGTTTTGCAGTCCCTTTTATGGGTTGCGATATGAGTCGCTCCCCGCGTTTGGCCAGATATCTTTCGGGCGAAGCAGAGAGGATATACTTGTTATTTAACTTAAAGAACGCCGAAAATGGTGTTGGTGATACACGGTTCAGTTTCACGAAAACATCCAATGGCTGTAACACACAGTTTTCCGCATAAAACTCCTGGCAAAAGTTGGTCTCGTAAATATCCCCGCGTGTGATGTGCTGCTGAATGGTTTTAACCGTCGTGATATACTCGTCGCGGCTAAAACGCGCCTTGATAGCTACGTTAGTTGGGGTTTTCGACTCTAGTTCAGGATAGGACTTTATCGCGTCGAATATCTTTCCCGCATCATCCGAAATAATCTCGATTTCGGCGCCTTTAAATAGTAGGACATGCTTGGGTACAAAAAAATACAGTTCAGGAAAATGGAGATGGTCCGCATTTTGAGAGGCGAGTTCTTCAGTCTCATTTTTCAAATCGTATGAAAAAAATCCCAATACAAAGCCGGGATTTTTTTTCCTGAAAGTATCCAGTTCCTCAAAAGCACTCCCTTCATTGCAACGTACGGAGTGTTTAATACCAATCGCCAGTAGGGTTTCAAATTTTGAGTACGGGTCACTAAATCCGTTCGAATCGAGGTATGCGCACACCTCAAAGCCAGAAGCCCAATGCAGGGCTTTGCTTTTAAATAGTAGCAAATCGACGGTTCCGGTGGCGATCCTCATTCGTATAAAACCTGTAAAAATGATAAAAGGCCGAATTACCGGCCCTTTACTTATTCATTTAAGTTAATATCTGTTAATGCAATACCAAAGTTTGTACCCTGTCGGGCCCAACCGATAGGTACTTAACAGGCACGTCCAGTTCCTTTTCTAAAAATGTGATGTAGTTGGCCAGTTTCTGAGGTATCTCCGCTATTTCGCGTATGCCGGTCAGGTCTTCGTTCCAGCCGTCAATTTCTTTAAGAACAGGTTCAGGTTTAATAGTACAAATATCGTATGGCATATAATCTATTATTTCGCCCTGGTAGTTGTAGTGGGTACATGCATATATTTTTTCAAAACCACTTAACACATCGGCCTTGGTCATTACCAATTGGGTAACGCCGTTCAGCATAATAGCATATTTCAATGCAGGCAGGTCTATCCAACCTGTACGGCGCGGGCGGCCGGTAGTAGCACCAAATTCATGCCCAATTTGACGAAGTTCTTCGCCCAGTTCGTTATCCAGTTCGGTAGGGAAGGGGCCACTACCAACACGTGTGCAATAGGCTTTAAATATACCTATTACTTCGCCAATTTGTTGTGGCGCAATACCCAGGCCTGTGCAAGCACCTGCTGTTGTGGTGTTTGATGAGGTTACAAAAGGGTACGAACCAAAGTCGATATCCAACATGGTGCCTTGTGCACCTTCGGCCAATACCTTTTTACCGGTTTTGATGCAGTTGTTTACGTAGTGCTCAGAGTCAACCAACTCAAATTTCTTGATCAGTTCGATGGCTTCGAAGAATGCCGCCTCGCGTTCGCTAAAATCACCTACTTCTCCATACAGGGCTTGCAGCATCGAAGTATGTTTATCGGTTAATTTCTGGTAGCGTTCTTTAAAGTCGGGTAGTAAGATATCGCCAACACGCAAACCGTTACGGCCCGTTTTGTCCATGTAAGTCGGGCCAATACCTTTCAACGTCGAACCAATCTTACCTTCGCCCATCTTCTTCTCCGAAGCGGCATCCAGCAATTGGTGCGTGGGTAATATCAGGTGCGCTTTTTTAGCTATCAGTAGGTTCTTTTTGGCCAGCAGGTCGTGCCCGGCATCTTTTAGCTTATCGATTTCACGTTTAAGCGTAATTGGGTCTATTACCACGCCATTACCTATCAGGTTTAACGTATTGTTAAAAAATATGCCGGAAGGGATGGTATTCAAAACGAATTTTTTACCATCAAACTCTAAGGTGTGTCCGGCATTCGGTCCACCCTGAAATCGGGCTATCAAATCATAATCCGGACTCAATACGTCCACTATCTTCCCTTTTCCCTCGTCGCCCCATTGAAGGCCAAGTAATACGTCAACAGCCATTTATCTTATTTATTTTTATCAAAAAAACATTTTGGTATCCTTCGTTTCAAAGAAGAAGTTCAAAGGTATAATCATTAACTAAACTATGCAGATTAATTTGAAGATTTTATCAAAAAGGAAACTTTAATTCCTCCTGTCGCACACCCCCGTTTTTAATTTATCGCAGTTCCCGTAAAGGTTCAACGAGTGGTGTTTGATGTCAAATTTTAATATATCGCCCATCATCGATTGTATTTGTTGAATACGTGGGTCGCAAAACTCAACCACCTTGCCGCAATCAATGCAAATAATATGGTCATGTTGTTTATACCCGTACGATTTTTCAAATTGGGCCATGTTTTTGCCAAACTGGTGTTTTGTTACCAGATCGCAGCTTACCAATAATTCAAGCGTATTATAAACGGTTGCTCTGCTTACCCGGTATTTTTTGTTTTTCATATGGATATACAGCGATTCCACATCAAAATGGTCGGTACGAGAGTATATTTCTTCGAGTATGGCAAAGCGCTCAGGGGTTTTCCTGAGACTTTTATTCTCGAGATAAGCCTCGAAAATTTTTTTAACCATTGCGCTGGTTTCCTGCTGGGACATGTTTATACTTTATTCAGTTCAAAGTTAGTCGTTTTAGTTTATAGTCCACGGAAAAAAATGTCGTGTAGTATACACGTTAACTCAAGATGCTTTTTCAATCGAATCGAAACGGGTAACGGAAGTTATACCCCTAACGGTATTTAATTTTTTGATCAGGTTATCCAAATGCTCGGTATCGTTAACATAAACCATAATCGATCCTTCAAAAATTCCATTATCGCTGTCAACCGTAATAGATCGTATGTTCACCTTAAAATCGTTCGATATAACGGTAGTCAACTTGTTTATCAAGCCCACATCATCAATACCGGTAATGCGTAGCCCGGTTAAAAATGCCAGTTCCTGCTGGTTGGTCCAGCGAGCCTTCACTACTCTATAACCATAGTTCGACATCAGTTTGGTTGCATTCGGGCAGTTGGTACGGTGTATCTTGATGCCGTCGCCGACGGTAATAAAGCCGAAAACATCATCACCGGGTATTGGGTTGCAGCAATTGGCCAGTTTATAGTCAATTTTTTGCATGTCTTCGCCGATCAGTAATATATCGCTGTCTTTCGTTTTGACGCTCCTGAGCAGGTTTTGCACCTGGTCGGTTTCAATTTTGTCTTGTGGTTTTAATTCAACAATTTTTTCGGATGCAACAAACTCGCGCAGGTCCTTCATGTCAATCAACCCCTTGGCCACGTTATAAAACAGGTCCTGGGTAGATTGTAGTTTAAAGAAATAGCTTAGTTTATAAATATTGTCGGAGTTGTAAGTAATCTTTAACGATTTCATCTTACGTTCCAATATCTCCTTACCGTCGTCGGCAATTTTGCGCTTTTCTTCTTTTAATGACGACTTGATTTTTGCCTTCGCTTTGGCAGTAACCACAATGTTCAGCCAGTCTTCCTTAGGTGTTTGTTTACCCGAAGTAATGATTTCAACCTGATCGCCGTTTTGCAGTTTATACCCCAGCGGCACCAGTTTATGGTTAACCTTGGCACCAATGCAACTTGCACCAACGTCACTATGTATCTCGAAAGCGAAATCCAGTGCTGTAGCGTTCAATGGCAATTGTATGAGCGCTCCTTTCGGCGTAAAAATGAATATCTCGTCCGAAAAGAGGTTCATTTTAAAATCATCCAAAAAGTCGAGCGCGTTCGAGTCGGGGTTCTTTAACATCTCGCGTACTTTTTGTACCCACAGGTCAAGCCCGCTGTCGCTTGATGATTCTTTATACTTCCAGTGCGCGGCGAAGCCTTTCTCGGCAATTTCGTTCATCCGCTTTGTACGTATCTGTACTTCAACCCATTGTCCGCGCGGCCCCATTACTGTAGTGTGTAAACTTTCATACCCATTTGCTTTTGGCGAAGATATCCAGTCGCGCAGCCGATCGGGATTGGGGCGATAAAGGTCGGTAACAATGGAGTAGGCTTTCCAGCAATCCGCTTTTTCCTGGTCGGGCTGGCTGTCTAATATGATACGGATTGCAAAAAGGTCATAAACTTCCTCAAAAGGGATAGCCTTTTTCTTCATCTTGTTCCAAATGGAGTGGATAGACTTTGGCCTGCCAAAAATATCAGAATGTAAATCCTGTGCCGATATGACTTTTTTTACCGGTTCAATAAAATCCCGGATGAATTTTTCCCGCTCCGCCTTTTTCTCGTTCAGTTTATTTTTGATGAACTGGTAAGTTTCGTGCTCGGTGTATTTCATCGAGAGGTCTTCCAGTTCCGACTTTATGGCATACAACCCCAGCCTGTGTGCCAAAGGGGCATACAGGTATATCGTTTCCGATGATAGTTTCAACTGCTTATCGCGCGGCATAAACTCCATAGTGCGCATGTTATGGAGCCTGTCGGCCAATTTTATCAGAATTACCCTGACATCATCAGCGAGGGTAAGCAGCATCTTACGGAAGTTTTCGGCTTGTAACGAGCTGTTGGTATCAAATACCCCCGAAATTTTGGTGAGCCCGTCAATAATTTTGGCCACCTTTTTGCCAAACTCACGTTCAATATCATCCAAGGTAACAGCAGTATCCTCAACAACATCGTGCAGCAATGCGCAAACAATGGATGTAGTACCCAAGCCTATTTCTTCGGCAGCTATCTGTGCTACGGCAATCGGGTGATAAATATAAGGCTCGCCCGATTTACGGCGCATATCTTTATGGCTTTCCAACGCCATATCAAAAGCCTTGCGTATCATGGCCTTATCGCCTTTTTGCATGGTAGCTTTACAGGCACGCAGCAAGGCACGGTATCTTTTTAGTATTTCGTTCTTCTCAACTTCCAGGTCAATCACTAATTCTTTCATTCAGAGCGGCTTATATTTTTGTTTATGAACTACCGGTGTAATTTCTTCGTTATTAAAACGTAATTATGGGTTACTTCTTAAACAATCGGGTATTTATAAATGCAATATTATTGTAACAAACTATTAATTGTGGCTTGTTTAACCAAATACCTAAAAAATAGCTTTAATTTTGTATACGTAAAATTATGAAAATTATTGGGCTTTTATGTGTTTTTACTTGCTTTGCAGGGTGTGCCCTTGCTCAAAGTGCGCATCCGCCTATGCCTAAATTGGGCAAAAATGATACCATTAAGGTAGCCGTTGCAGAAGTTGACGGTGAGATGATACCTTGGTTACTATTAAAAGATGTTTCGATATATGACCATCGTACCTTTGCTGATAAAGATGCGCGCAACAATTATTACCAACTGAGATACAACGTACTTAAAGTAGCCCCTTATGCAATGTTTGCGGGCAACAGGTACCGCCAACTGGAGCGCGATTTGGCCTTAACCGGCGATAAAGCCAAACAAAAGGCTTTGGTTAACGCGTGCGACAAACAAATAAAAGACCTTTTTAATGCCAAAATTAAAGACATGAGCATTACGCAGGGCGAAATATTGATAAAATTAGTAAACCGTGAAACAGGCAATACCAGTTATGCGTTAGTAAAAGAGTTAAAAGGCAGTATCAATGCTTTTATGTTTCAATCGCTTGCGAGGTTGTTTGGCCATGATTTGAAAGAGACCTACGACCCGCAAGAGGAGTACGAAATAGAAAACATACTTGATAAGGCTGGTTATAAATATCACAGGGACTAAATGAACGAACATACCATTTACCGCTTTAATGTTGAAAAGTTAAACGGTGAAGAAATAAGCCTGTCGAAGTATAGCAATAAAGTACTTTTGATAGTGAACACAGCTTCCGCTTGCGGGTTTGCTCCGCAACTGAACGATTTGGAAGAACTAAGAAAGGAATTTGAAAATACAGACTTCGAGATATTAGCTTTTCCTTCGAATGATTTTGGTGGCCAGGAGCCATTAGACGGTGCGGAGATTGAAAGTTTTTGCCATGTAAACCATGGGGCTAACTATCAAATGTTTGGTAAAATAAGGGTTAGGGGTACTTACGCTCACCCTCTATTTAAGTTCCTTGCCGACAAAAAATTGAACGGGCATATAAGGTCGCAACCGAAGTGGAATTTTCATAAATACCTGATAAACAGGAAAGGCGAAGTGGTCGATTTTTTTTACCCTTTTACCAAACCAAATTCGGCCAAAATCAAAAGAAAGATAACCCGCTTGCTATCATCTCAAAGTTAATATGCTAAAATTAGATATCCTTGTACTGGCTGTACATCCTGACGATGCCGAGTTAGGTTGTGCGGGAACCATCCTTAAACATATAGCTTTGGGGCATAAAGTTGGTATAGTGGACCTTACCCGTGGTGAATTAGGTACACGTGGTTCTGCTGAATTGCGCGATATAGAGGCTGCCGCCGCCGCGAAAATTTTAGGCCTGACTATTCGCGAAAATTTAGGTTTGGCTGATGGCTTTTTTGCAAATGATAAAGAACACCAGTTAAAGGTAATTACCGCCATCAGGAAATACAGACCCCAAATTGTAATCACCAACGCCTATCACGACAGACATCCCGATCATGGACGCGCGAGCGATTTAGTTGAGACATCAGCTTTTTTGGCCGGACTGATAAAAATTGAGACCGATTTTAATGGTGTTCGGCAAGAAGCTTGGAGGCCCTCATTGGTTCTACATTTTATCCAGGATCAATATATCCAACCCGATATCATTGTAGATATTACTGACTATTGGGATAAAAAAATGGAGAGCGTAAAGGCCTATGGCACGCAATTTCACAACCCCGGCTCGAATGAGAAGCATGAAACATACATTTCATCGCCCGAGTTTTATTACATGCTTGATGGCCGCGCCCGCGAATTTGGAAAATCGATCGGGGTTAAATACGCAGAAGGTTTTACTTCTAAAAAACTGTTAGGGGTGGAAAACCTTTTTGACCTTAGATAAGGTGTCGATTGCCGGTAATAAGCGAGATTTATTACCGACCACATCAACACAATTTTCAGGGTTTTACGTAATCAAACCTGTTGTTCTCGTTGTTTCTTTCGCGTTTCAGCTTGCCCTCGTTTGCAAGCTTCAACAAGATACCCGACAGTTCTGAAGTTTTAAAATCAGAATCATACGAATCCCTGCAGTAGTTAGCTATCGCGGCTATTGATCTGCGTGTTTCAAAGAAATCGGTGTGGATGATTTGATTAAGGATTTTTGTAGCGCCGGGTTTTTTGCGGTTTCTTATCCTACCTTCTGTTCCATCATCTTCATACTCTCTTCTTTTCCTGCCACGATTGTCCTGGAGTTTCAACGATTCTCCATCGCCGTCATGTCTGTCACCCTCAATGATGCTGTCCAATAGTCTGTCAATAATTTTAACTTGTACGGCTTCCGAGCGGAAGGCGTTAACAACTTCGGATATTTCCAATAGTTGTTTTCTTAATTTTTCGGTGTGCTTGCTCATGTTAATTAATAAGTGCTTGAATTTTGTGCATTTGCATCAACCCGGGGAAAATTGATACAGCTGCAAATTTAATTGATTTTCAGTATAATTTTTTATAATCAAATTATTTTAACTTCAATTATAATGATAACTAACGTTTTATGTGTTAAAAAGTGTGTATTATTTAAAAATAATTCATAAACATTTTCCTATCCTGCATTTGGTGATAATTAATTAATTACAATGTAATTTTTATAAGCGCATTTTAATAAAATAAAACCTATATAATAGGTGTATTTACCCGATTAAGCATATTTTAAGCATTGCTTTAAAGTTAAAACTTATCGGCCATTCCCAACAAGCCTAACAAACCACCTGTATGAACTGCTAATATTTTATTACCGGGCTGAAAATAATTTTTTGCTGCTAAATCAAATATGGCATGCAGCATTTTTCCCGTATACACCGGTTCTATAAGGATACCGGTTGCCATCACAAATTGTTTTATAAACGATATCAGCTCGCGAGTGGCTTTAGCATAACCCCCAAAATGATAATCCGTATGTAATTGATAAACCGACGGTTTTAAAACGTATTTATCTATCTCATTCGCCATAAAACCGCCGTTTTTAAACACAGGAACCGCGTGAAA
Source organism: uncultured Mucilaginibacter sp. (assembly GCF_903893715.1). Taxonomy (GTDB): domain Bacteria; phylum Bacteroidota; class Bacteroidia; order Sphingobacteriales; family Sphingobacteriaceae; genus Mucilaginibacter. The sequence goes on along the minus strand of NZ_CAITNG010000121.1, from coordinate 17,733 downwards.
TTCCGTTTCCAGGTAATTATTATTAATGCCATTGATAATACCTGCAGCGGTTGTACCCGTACCACAGGCACAAAATATATGATGATAATTGTCCATTAATTCATCAACTATTTCGGCACAGCCTAAGGCGCCCTCGGGCGATGCTCCGCCTTCGTCGATAAATAGGGCATCCGCATCGTCGCCAAAATAATGGGCAAACAACGCCGCCTTTTTACGATAACTTTCCCGGTCAACAAATATCAGCTCCATGCCATAAAGGCGACATAAAAAAATATGGTCGTTCATCACTTCCTCGCCCCGTACAATTCCGGTTGCCTTAAACCCAAACTGTGCCGCGGCTGCAGCCGTTGCTATGAGGTGGTTTGAGTATGCACCGCCAAAAGTAACCAGGTGGCTGCGCTTTTCTTCTCGCGCTTTTTTAAGCAGGTACTTTAACTTTCGCCACTTATTGCCCGATATCACCGGGTGTATCAGGTCATCACGTTTAAGATATAGATAAATGCCCTTTTCATCCAGCAAAGGATGCCTCACTTCGTGTACCGGGCTGAATATTTCAAGGTCAATCTCTTTCATCATATTTTCTTTACTCACCGTTCACATTAAAAGTACACAAAATTAGATACCCCTTAAAAAAACCAGTATTTTTGCCCCTAATGAGCCACCAACCCGAAATAGACGAACAGGAAGAACAGGACCTATACGAACATTTGCGCGTGGTGGTTGATAAAGGCCAGTCGCTGTTGCGGATAGACAAATTCCTGATGCACCGCATCGAGAATGCCTCGCGTAACCGCATCCAAAACGCTATCGACCTGGGCAACGTGCTGGTGAACGATAAACTCATCAAACCCAGCTACAAAGTAAAGCCTTTGGATGTAATATCGGTGGTACTGCCGCATCCGCCTCGCGATACTGAAGTTTACCCCGAAAACATCCCGCTCGACATTGTTTATGAGGACGATGATGTATTGGTGGTGAACAAACCCGCCGGTTTGGTGGTCCATCCGGGTTATAACAACTATACCGGTACTCTGGTAAATGGTTTGGTATACCATTTCCAGCAATTGCCAACCCTTCCGGGGAATGATGGCAGGCCGGGATTGGTGCACCGCATCGACAAGGATACCTCGGGACTACTCCTCATCAGTAAGAACGAACGCGCCATGACCTGGTTAGCCCGCCAGTTTTACGAGCATACCATTGCCCGCAAATACATCGCCCTGGTTTGGGGCGACCTGGAAACCGACGGCACCGTTGAAGGCTATATTGGCCGCAGTATTAAAGACCGCCGGGTAATGAGCATTTACGATGACCCCGAAAAGGGCAAATGGAGCGTTACCCATTACAAAGTGCTGCAACGCCTCAACTACGTTACCCTGATAGAATGCCAGTTGGAAACCGGCCGCACACACCAGATACGCGCCCATATGAAACACATCGGCCACCCTTTGTTTAGCGATGCCACTTACGGCGGCGACAGCATTTTAAAAGGCACCGTATTCAGCAAGTACAAACAGTTTGTTGAGAACGGTTTTGAATTGATGCCGCGCCAGGCCTTACATGCGCAAAGCCTTGGTTTTGTGCACCCTACAACACGCAAATTTGTTTATTTTGAGGCACCTTTGCCGCCTGATTTCGAATCGGTACTGGCCAAGTGGCAAAAATATATGTCGGCTGCTGCCGGACAAAATGATTAAACCATTGTTATACGTCAATTAAATATGCCTGCTTTCATCAATTTTAATGGCGAAATACTGCCTTCGGGTACCAACCTGCTTAGCGTGGCCAACCGTGGCTTTAAGTATGGCGACGGCCTGTTCGAAAGCATGCGCCTGATGAAAGGCAAACTCAAATTTGTAGACCTGCACGCCGAGCGCCTGCAAAAAGGTATGAAAGCCCTGCAACTCGACGGCTACTCACAAATGGATGCCTACTTCCTCAAAGAAAAAGCAGAGGAATTGGCCCGGCGCAACCAGGCCAAGCACGCCCGTTTGCGACTGACCGTTTACCGGGATGCCGAGGGCTTTTACGCCCCATCACAAAACAAAACAGGCTATTGTCTGGAACTTACCCCCGTTGATGAACCCCGCTACTTTTTGAACGAACGCGGCCTCATCATGGATATTTACGATGAAGTGCCCAAGGCCATCAACATCCTATCCAACTATAAAACCTGCAACTCCATGTTGTACGTAATGGCCGGCTTGTACAAAACCCGTAACAACCTCGACGAGGCCTTTATCCTCAACCAAAGCGGCAACCTTTGCGAAAGCATCAGTGCCAACGTATTTGTACTTTACCAAGGCTACCTATATACCCCGGCATTGAGCGAGGGCTGCATAGGCGGCGTAATGCGCCAGGTGGTGATGGACATAGCCACCAAACAAGGCATCCCCGTAGTAGAGGCCCAAATAGCGCCCGAAATATTGTACGAAGCCGAAGAAGTGTTCATCACCAATGCCAGCCGGGGCATACAATGGGTAATGGGTTTCGGTATCAAACGCTATTTTAACGAAATGAGCAAGGTTTTGATGGACGAACTCAATAAACTATAACCCTACTGAATTGTTATTATCTATTTAATAGCTTAAATTTGTATTGTAATGACAACGTTTACCATAGATATTGAAGACCAACAGGCCGAAAAAGCGGTTAAAGCTTTTTTGGATGCGCTTGAATTGAAATATGCTGTCAACTACTCTGGTACATCTGGTAAAGCATTGGATAAAAAGTCTCAAAAGCTATATAATGGACTGAAAAGTTCTTTGCAGGACATCAAAAAATGGGAAAATGGCGAAATCGAGTTAAAAAACGCTAAAGACCTGTTGAATGAGCTTTAATGTTAAAATCACTCCCGAGTTTGATAAGTCGCTAAAGCAGATAGCAAAGAAACATAAGTCTGTAAAGAACGACATCCTCAATTTAATTAATGAACTTGAAGAACACCCAACAATGGGTACATCTTTAGGCAATAATTTGTATAAGGTACGACTGGCCTTAAGCGGCACAAGTAAGGGCAAAAGCGGCGGTGCCCGTGTTATAACTTACGTTAAAATATCGCGCGAAACCGTTGTTCTTGCACAGATATATCTAAAGTCGGAATTTGATACCGTTGATGAAAGCGGCATCTTAAAACGACTATCAGATGATGGTATTGTTTAAGCTATAAAATCGGTGTAATCCTCAAAAAATCAGTGAAATCCCGAATATCCCCTCAAAAACTCCTCAATCCCCATCCGCTTTTTCCCTTCCAATTGTATATCCATAACGCTCATAAACCCATCCGCGCAGGCAAACTTCAAATACGTCTTGTTATCCGTTAAAAAACTACCTGCCGAAATACCGGGTTCGCCGGGCAATAGTTCAGCCTTAAATATCTTCAACAACTTCCCGTTCAAAAAGGTATAAGCGGTAGGGTATGGGCTTAGGCCGCGTATCCTGTTGTATACTTGCTCGGCGGGTTGGTTAAAGTCTATAAGGCAATCCTCCTTAAATATTTTTGGCGCATGTTTCAGCTTAGCACCGGCGGTCATGCTATCCTGCGCTTGTTCTTTGTAATCGCCGCTTACAATGGCCTTTACGGTCTTCACCAATAGTCCGGCCCCAACAGCCATCAGTTCATCGTGCAGGTCGCCGGCGGTATCATCGGGTTTTATGTTGACGCTTTCGCTGAAGAGCACATCGCCCGTGTCGATATCCTGCTTTAAAAAGAACGTGGTTACCCCGCTTTGTTTCTCGCCGTTAATAATGGCCCAGTTTATCGGTGCCGCGCCGCGATAATTGGGCAGCAGCGAAGCATGCAAATTAATGGTACCCTTTGGCGGCATGGCCCAAACCACTTCGGGCAACATCCTGAAAGCCACTACCACCTGCAGGTCGGCTTTTAAGGCCATTAATTCCGCCAAAAACTCAGGGTTCTTCAGCTTTTCGGGCTGCAAAACCATCAGACTATTGGCCACCGCATACTGCTTTACCGCGCTTTCGCTCAGTTTTTGCCCCCGGCCGGCCGGCTTATCCGGTGCCGTTATCACACCAACCACCTCAAACCCGGCCTTCACCAGTGCGTCCAGCGATGCCACCGCAAACTCGGGCGTACCCATAAATACTATTCTCATATTGATGGCAAAGATAATTCAATATAATGTGCAAATGTGCGTTTGTGCCGATATGAAAATGAAAGATATGGGTAAATATGGGTACGGCGAAAGCTGGCGCGAGGCTCTGCCTCGTGACCAACTACCCTCTGGCCTCCGGCCTGGCTATGGGTAAATATGGGTATACAAAACATTTACTTTTTGTCTTTACTCCTTGTTCCTTTATCAATAGCATTACAAACTAACCATCTCCAGCAACTTAAAAACAGCCACTACCAAGGCCCCGATATAGACAGCCTTCACCCAATACCCGCCCCCTTTTCTGGCCAAAAACAAACCGCAGGCAAACAATACCAGCAAACTGCTAAAAAGCACCCTGGCAATAAATATCCCCTCATCATTCCTTTGTTTCAACAGCGGGTCCCAGGCAAATGCATAGGGCGATATCATCAGCCCCCATATCAATACAGGGACGCCTAAAATCAGTATCAAAACGGTCATCACTTTTGTCGCATTCATTATTTCATTTTACAATTTTCTCAATTGTTTTTTGATGGATATGGGTATTTATGGGTATCTAAAAAAAGTTCAAAAGCACTTTTATCAAATTCACAATTTGGTTTTACAAACTATACAATATAAGGAAAATTTGTGAGATATCCAAAATAATCACCGCGATATCCTACATTGCACCTACTATCGTAGTATAGTATAAGCTATCCAGAGCACCACACCGATGGGAATAGTCAATGGAATGAAATAAAATTTCTTGTACCAATCCCTTCGAAAGATTATAGTTAATACGCCAATACACAATACGCCAAGTGAGGCAACAAGAATGTGTATGTTAAAAACTTCCTTTACCTCGTCCTCATAATCAAGACTACCTGTGAGTAGTATTCTGAAGTAATTGCCAGCCACAAGTAAAATCCATAAACCATAGATGAATATAGGGTTCCCAATTATTTTCTTCATAAGATTCAAATCAACTCACCGGTACAACAAATACTTCAACCGCATCAACTTATACTGGCTCAAGGCCGGTTCCCAACTTAGCCTGATATTTTCTTCCGTCTCGCCATCCTCAATTTGCTTTTGCAATTCCTTAGTACCCGCCAGTTTGGTAAAGTAGGGAGTAAAAAAGTGCGCCTTATCGGGATAGGCCTTGTAGGCTTCCATCAGCCAGGTCAGGTTGATCTTGTCGGCATCTACATGGTAATTCCGCAGGTCAAGGCCATAGCAAAGCTGTCCTTTTTGCGGCGGGTTGTCGCTTACACCTGCTATGCTTTGGGGCGTAAACTCAAAAGTGTATTTGCCTTTTAACAGCGGACTGCCAAAAACCATAAAAGGATAGGGCGTGCCCCGCCCAACACTAATATTGGTCCCCTCGAACAAACACAGGCTGGGATACAATACCACAGCCTGGTGCGTTTGCAAATTGGGCGATGGCTTTACCGGCAAACCGAACTGCAAAGTACGGATATAGTTCTCCATCTTGATGATCTTCAGCTTGCACTTAATCCCGCCTTTCAGCCAACCTTGCCCGTTTATCATTTGAGCGTATTCGGCAATGGTCATGCCATGTACAATGGGCACCGGGTCCATCCCCACAAAAGAGTGCAGCGCGGTATCCAGCACCGGCCCATCCACATAGCCGCCGTTGGGGTTAGGCCGGTCAAGTATCATCAGTTCCATATTGTTTTCGGCGCAGGCCTCCATCACATAATGCAGCGTGCTGATATAGGTATAAAACCGCGCGCCCGCGTCTTGTATATCAAAAATTACGATGTCTAAGCCTTTTAAATCATCAGGCGTAGGTTTATAATGTTTGCCGTAAAGCGATACCACAGGTATACCCGTTTTGGCATCTACCTCGTCACTTACTTTGGCGCCATCGCTGGCAGCCCCGCGAAATCCATGCTCCGGCCCGAATATCTTTTTCACTTTAACACCCAGTTTCAGCAAACTGTCCACACTCGGCACCAAATGTCCTATTACAGATGTCTGGTTCACCACCATGCCCACGTTTTTGCCTTGCAGGTAGGGCACATAAGCATCTGTACGATTGGCGCCTGTAATGATGCGTGGTGCTTGGGCACTTGCTGTCCGCGCCGAAAGAAACAAGATTATAATTACGAGACTAATTCTTCGCATGCTGTTTTGGGTTCATAGTTCATAGATCATGGTTCATAGTCGAAGATCGGAATTTTTTTGCCATGAACTATGATCCATCAACCATGAACCAATCTCGAACCAATAAAAATTTCCATCTTTGCTAAAATACAAAAACGTTTTCTCATCTTGAATTTTGCTGCCTTCATCGCTTCGCGTATTTCGTTCCGTTCCAAACGGACATTCTCGAAACTCATCGTCAGGATAGCCGTTATAGGCATTATGCTGGGCCTGGGGGTGATGATACTTTCCTTTGCGATAATGAACGGCTTTAAGCAGGAAGTGCGCGAAAAGATACGCGGTTTCTCCGGCGATATCCAGGTGCTCAAGCTCGACCTCAATACCTCTTACGAAAACAGCCCCGTACCTTATGACCCTGTTTTTGTAAAACATGTACAGGCCAACAAGGTGTTTACCCACATTATGCCTTTTGCCACCCTGCCCTGCATCATCAAGGCCAACGACGAGATTGAAGGCGTGGTGATGAAAGGCGTTAACCGCGATTACGACTGGACCTTCCTCCAAAAATGTCTGGTGGTCGGTACCGTGATGGATTTTAGAGATACCGTGGCATCGCAAAAGCAGATCATGATATCGCAGCGCACTGCCGACAGGTTAAAACTGAAAGTGGGCGACGATTTTTTGATGTACTTTGTGCGCGACAACCTGCGCAAACGCAAGTTTAAGATTGTGGGCATTTTTACAACAGGGGTAGAGGATGTAGACAAAACCTTTGTTATCGGCGATATGGCCCTCATCCGCAAATTGAGCGATTGGCCTTTGGATAATGTCGGCGGTTACGAAGTGCGCATCAACGATTTCGACAAACTGGATTATGCCAACAGCGCCATTGGCGATGTAATACCTACCGACCTCAAAACCTTTACCGTGGTCGAAAACTTTGGCAACATATTCGACTGGCTGGAGAAAATCGACATCAATACCCAAATCATGCTCATCCTGATGCTCATCGTGGCCGTCATCAACATGATATCGGCCCTGCTCATTATGATATTGGAGCGTACCTCGATGATTGGCATGCTCAAAGCCATGGGCGCCCAAAACTGGACCATACAACGCATATTCCTCATCAACGCATCCTACCTTATCGGTTTCGGCATGTTGTTGGGTAACCTGTTTGGTCTGGGCCTCAGCCTGTTGCAATACCAAACCCATTGGATAAAACTCGACCAAACATCCTACTATATGACCTTCGTCCCAATCAAAGTGGAACTAATGGACGTGGTTTTGCTCAACCTGGGCACCCTGGTCATCAGCTTACTGGTACTCATCGTACCATCCACGTTGGTGAGCCGCATATCGCCCGTAAAGGCCATACAGTTTAAATAAACGGCTAAACTTTTTTTGCCTCGTTCCAAAACAGGTCCATTTCGGCGAGGGTCATATCCCGCAATTGTTTGCCATGCTCTTTGGCTTTGCTTTCGAGGTATTGGAAGCGTTTAATGAATTTCCTGTTCGTTTTTTCGAGCGCGTTCTCTGGGTTGATGTCGATAAACCTGGCATAATTGATGAGCGAAAACAGCAGATCGCCAAACTCGCCTTCGGCTTTTTCTATATCGATGGCCTTATCGTCCACCGCGTTAAACTCATCGCGAAATTCACGCATCTCTTCTTCCACCTTTTCCCACACCTGGCTTTTCTCCTCCCAGTCAAAACCCACGCCGCGGGCTTTTTCCTGTATGCGAGATGCCTTCACCAGTGCAGGCAACGATGCCGGCACTCCTTCCAAAACCGACTTATTGCCTTCTTTTAGTTTCAACTGCTCCCAGTTGCGTTTCACATCTTCCTCGTTGCTCACTTCGGTATCGCTGTAAATATGCGGGTGGCGATGTATCAGCTTTTCGCAGATGCCGTTCAGTACGTCGGTAATATTAAAGTCACCGCTCTCCGAACCTATCTTGGCATAAAATACAAGGTGCAGCATAATATCGCCCAGCTCTTTTTTTATTTCCTGCATATCGCCTTCCAGTATGGCGTCGCTTAGTTCGTAGGTCTCCTCAATGGTTAAATGTCGCAGACTTTCCAGCGTCTGTTTTTTATCCCAGGGGCAGTTGGCACGCAAATCGTTCATAATGGCAACCAAACGGTCGAAAGCTGTAGCGGGGGTGGAAGCGAAGGGAGGAGGTATTAAAGGCATACGATAAAATTGAGTTCAGCCAAAATTAAAACAATTAGCCGATTTACATGCCATACCAATGAACGAATGACCAATGAACGAATGACCAATGAACTAATGAACCAACAAAGTAGCCCGCAGCATTTCCCTCTTGCCCAAAGCTCCCGGTGCTTTTTCTATTTTACACCCCAAAGCTTTCAGCATTCGCTTTAAATTACCGGTAATAGCATAAGTAACAAACACGCCGCCCGTCTTTAAATACCGAATGGTATTTTTCATGCTTTCTTCGCTCCACATCTCGGGCTGGTTAGCCGATGCGAAGGCGTCAAAGTAAATTACATCAAATTGTTTATCACTTACAAATTCCAATAATGGGAGCGGGGCTATGTGCAAATTCACATATCCATTTAGTCCGACTGTATTTTGCATTGCTGCCGGGTAAGTGCCAATAAAACTGCCCCACAACCCCGGCGAAACATATTGCTCATAGCTCGTTTGGCTTATCATTTCCTGACTTAAGGGATAAGCTTCAATGCCCACATAATTCAGGTTAATCTCGCGCATGGTACAAAAATCAGCGCTGAGTAAGAAATTGAGACCGGTACCAAAACCAACTTCCAAAATTGAAACCTCATCAACCGTTTTATCCGCCAAAAAATAACGCAGGCCCGAGTTTAAAAACACATGCTCACTCTCCTGCAAAGCCCCGTTACGCGAATGGTAGTTCTCGCCCACAACAGGGTTGTAAATGGTTTTGGAGCCATCGGCGGTTAGTACGAAGAAGTTCACTGGTTCACTTGTCATTAGTTCATTGGTCATGGCACTTAATTAAACAGGTCATGCCGAACTTGTTTCGGCACCTCACGCGTTAAGTAGCCATCATGCGTGTGGTAGACATTCATGATGGGGTCCTGAAGCAAGTTCAGGATGACGTGACGGTTAAAATGGCTTCGCCAAAGTCATAAATAGGTACGGAATGAATAGTCGAAGCAATAATACTGCTCCCCGCTGCCGAGCGGTAACCCGCCGCGCAATGCACTACAATGGGTTTATCGGTTGGTATTTCGCCAATACGGTCTCGCAGTTCGGGCAACGGGATATTGATGGAGTTTTCGAAGTAATTCAAATCGGCTGCCTCGCCTGCATTGCGCACGTCCACAATGGTATAGCTTTCCGGATCGGCCAGGATGGCTTCGGTATCTGCTGTTACCGATTTTTCGACCGCGCTATCAGGCTTTAGTAAAGCTCCTTTAATATTTTGCTCATAACCGATTTTTGCGGCTTTGCCGATCATGGTGTTTAACAGAGATTCGCTTTTAGCGACCAGGTAAAATTTCTCATCCGGGTTGATCACCGAGCCCAGCCAGGTCTCAAACTTGTCGCCGTTTTGCAGGTTAAAAGCGCCGTGCACATGCCCGGCTTTGAACAGCTGTTGCGGGCGGGTATCAATAATGATCACTCTCTTATCAAGCGGCGAATTTTTATCTAAGTGCGGTACCGAAGCGATACTCTTTTCGTACGAAGGTGCCCCATGTTTGTTCAGGTCCACATCAAACCCAAAATACCGGGGGATGAAGGGCTGGTCCTCGGTCAAAACCTTAACAAATTGCAGTTCGCTCATTAGCTGTAGGGCGTAGTTCTCGCGTATCTCGCGGCCAATGGTGGTGTGCAGGTCGGGGCTCATATTTTTACCGCACAACGAGCCGGGGCCGTGTGCCGGGTAAACCACCACGCTTTCGGGCAGGGTCATTAGCTTTTCGCGGGTGCTGTGGAACATGGCGCGGGCCAGTTCTTCTTTTTTGGCAGTCAGGTTGCCTACGCTTTCGCGGAGGTCGGGCCGACCAACATCGCCCACAAACAGCGTATCGCCGGTAAATATGGCTTTTGGCTGGCCGAGGTCGTCTTCCACCAAAATACAAATGGAATCCGGCGAATGGCCGGGGGTATTGATGGCTTTTAGGGTCAAATCGCCAAGTTCTATGCTGTTGCCATCGTCAAAAGGGGTATGTTCATAATCCGCGCCCAACAATTTGCTCACATAAATGGCCGCGCCGGTTTGTTGGTGTATCTCCAGGTGCGAACTCACAAAATCGGCATGGGGGTGGGTCTCGATCACACCGACTATCTGCGCGCCATGCTCCGCCCCGAAATCATAATAAGGCTGTGGGTCGCGGGCAGGGTCAACCACTACCATTTTGCCCTGGCTGATGATGGCATACGATGCATGGGCAAGGCCCTTATCATAAAACTGGTGGATAATCATAGTTAACGCAAATATAATGGTTTGGGGGATTTTATTTGGTGCGCTTAAATCATTAACAAAAGCGAGTAGTACTGTTAATTTGTCGTGCCGTCCGGGGATAAAACAAACAAGAATTGACTGAAAAATATCATTATTGGCACCAATTTCAAGCAAAAAAACGAAAAAACTTTTTGACTAAAATTTAAGAAGTCTTCGTTTAACCCATTTTCCTTCGCTTTACTAATTCGGCGCAAAAAAATGTATTTAAAACATAGAAAAGCAACTATCGGCATTATAAATCCAGGCAGGAGCCTGAAAAATTGTTTACTCGGCATTAAAAACCCCCATTGAAATAAACCAACATGAAGAAATACAAAGAACAAAAAGAAACATATAAAAGCAATCCATGCTTTGCGTTCAATTATGTCTGGCTTATTGAGTTTCATATAAATGGCCAGGTTAGAAGCGGCAAAAAACAATATGTAGATAATCTTCATAATCATGTGATTTAAAACAACGTCGGTCCACCCCCCGCTTTTAATCGGTTAAGGTGCTTATACGCATTCTCCGTAGCTTCTCTTCCGCGCGAGGTGCGCATCAAAAAGCCTTCCTGTATCAAAAAGGGTTCGTATACTTCTTCAATGGTGCCTTCGTCCTCTCCCACGGCAGTGGCAATGGTTTTTAACCCCACCGGCCCGCCTTTAAACTTATCGATAATGGTGAGCAGTATCTTGTTATCCATTTCGTCCAGGCCATGTTCATCTACATTCAGCGCGTCCAGCGCGAAGCGGGCTATTTCGGTATCTATTTCGCCATTGCCTTTTACCTGGGCAAAATCGCGGGTGCGGCGCAGCAGGGCGTTGGCAATACGCGGGGTACCACGACTGCGTCGGGCAATTTCGTAAGCGGCTTCGTCCAGTATCGGTGTTTTTAGGATGGATGCCGAGCGCAGCACAATGGTGGTGAGCAATTTGGCATCGTAATATTCCAGCCGCGAGTTAATGCCAAAACGGGCGCGCAAAGGCGCCGTCAGCAAACCCGAGCGTGTGGTAGCGCCCACCAAAGTAAAAGGGTTGAGCGTTATCTGCACCGAGCGCGCGTTGGGGCCGCTTTCCAGCATAATATCGATCTTAAAATCCTCCATTGCCGAGTACAGGTACTCTTCCACCAGCGGACTCAACCGATGTATCTCATCAATAAACAAAATATCCCCGCTCTCCAGGTTGGTGAGCAATCCGGCCAGATCGCCGGGCTTATCCAAAACCGGCCCCGAAGTAATCTTGATACCCGAACCCATCTCGTTGGCAATGATATGCGAAAGCGTGGTCTTGCCCAATCCCGGCGGGCCGTGCAGCAGCACATGGTCCAGCGATTCGCCGCGCATTTTGGCCGCTTTAACAAATACCCTTAGGTTGGCTAAAATGGCATGCTGGCCCGTAAAATCTTCAAAAGCCTGCGGCCGCAACACTTTTTCAATGTCGCGCTCAATGGGTGAAAGATTGTCCAAACTCGGATCGAGGTTCTCGTTCATTGCCAACGAAATTAGTAATTATTTTTGTGAAGTGGGGAGTGGGACGCCGGATGTCAGAAAAGTTTTTTGGAAAAATATGGATCTGCATTTAGAACATCCGGCGCATTTGACTCACCCCGCCTGGCTACGCCGGCGACCCTCTCTTCGCCTGCGGCGGAAAGAGGGTAAAAGAAAAATAATTTTTTTGTTTTTCACCCTCTTTCACGCGAAGCGGAAGAGTGGGTCGACCAGCGTAGCGTGGTCGGGGTGAGTAAACTTTGAAGAGTTTTCCCATTTTTTTATATTTGAGTATGGCATCGATCGTCGAATTATGTCGTGAGTTAAGACAAAGGGAAACACCCGCGGAAAAGCTACTATGGGATAATTTGAGAAACAGGAAACTATTTAACCATAAATTTTTAAGACAGTACCCCATTTGTGCAGATGGAGGTTTGGGCAAAAGGTTATATTATATCCCCGACTTTTACTGTCATAAATCAAAACTTGTTATTGAAGCCGACGGTCCTATACATAATTTCAAAAAAGAATATGATAAAAATAGGGATGCCGTACTAACAGCATTAGGTCTAACTATTTTAAGATTTAAAAACGAAGAGATACTAAATGACATACAAGTTGTCTTAGATAAAATAGAACAACATCTGTAATTTTCTTCACCCTCTTTCCCGCGCAGCGGAAGAGAGGGTCGACCAGCGCAGCGTAGTCGGGGTGAGTCAAATTGGACGTTTAATTTTATCCACCAGTTCCCTAAATTAGCACAAACAAAAACCATGGAACTCCAAATCATCAACCAAAACTATACGCTCAGTCTTTACGGCGTATCGGGCACTGCCGTAAACCGGGCTTTTGCCGAAACAGGTATGAAGCTGATGGGCGAAATGTGGAAAACGATACAGGCGCACAAACTAAAACATAAAGGCATCAATGTTTGGGTGTACGAAGCCAATGAGCACCTGTTTACCGGCGTTGAGCTGGAAGATGTGCCGCCACCTGGCATCGGCCTTGAGCCAAAACAGGTGAACCTTAAAAAGTACGCCTACTATAAACTCGTGGGGCCTTACAGCAAAATCCCGGCGGCATATGAAGAGATACGGGCAGCCATTAAGCGTCAGGCTTTAGACACCTGTTTCCCCTGGCTCGAAGTTTACGGGCACTGGACCCCCGACGAATCGAAACTGGAAACGGAGATATTTATCTGTTTAAAATAAGTCAGGCTTCAGACCCCCGACCTCAGACTTCTGACTTCGGTTCAACCCTCTTATACTTCCTAAACCAGCTATTGATTTTCATCTGCAACACACCGATGAAAGCTTCGCGGAAAATACTGGTCGACATTTTGGAGGTACCAACCGTGCGGTCGGTAAAAATAATAGGCACTTCCACCACGTTAAAGCCATACATAATGGCCGTAAACTTCATTTCTATCTGGAAAGCGTAACCCACAAACTGTATCTTGTCCAAATTAATGGTCTCCAATACCTTACGGCGATAGCATACAAAACCAGCTGTAGCATCCTGTATATTGATACCGGTAATAAAACGCACATATACCGACGCGAAGTAACTCATCAGCACACGGCTCATAGGCCAGTTTACCACGTTAACACCCGTAACATAACGCGAACCAACAGCCATGTCGGCATTGTCAACGCAAGCCTGGCGCAGTCGTATCAAGTCATCCGGGTTATGCGAAAAATCGGCATCCATCTCAAAAACAAAATCGTAATGATGCGCAATGGCCCAGTGGAAACCGTGGATATAAGCCGTGCCCAAACCCTGCTTTCCCGCCCGCTCTTCAATAAAAAGGCGTTCTGGATAGTCTTTTTGTATGCGTTTTACAATATCGGCTGTACCATCCGGCGACCCATCGTCGATGATGAGCACATGGAAATCATGCTCCAGCGAGAATACCTTATCCAACAGGCGTTCAATATTCTCTTTCTCGTTATACGTGGGGACAATTACAATACTATCGGGCACAGTGTAAGTTTATAAGGTACTGGTAGATTTTTTTCAGAATAGCCGCAAATATAAAATATTGTCCTCTCAATTAAACTAATGTGCTACAATTATTACCTTACTATTAACAACTTTTAACACAGGCAGTACTGTACATGATGGGCAATACATCAATATTTATTTAATTCGTCTTAATTTTAAACCAATTACCAATACCCGCATCTTGAGCAATATAAAATCAGCTTGCAGCCTGTTGCTTTTGGCGATGAGCTTTACAGTTTACGCGCAAACCACAACTCCTGCGGCAAACCGGGCACCCGCCATTGCGCTGCCAACTTCCGCCGATATTTTAACACCGACATCGCCACCGCAGCCCTGGATACATGGGCCAAAGATATTTGGCGTACGGCCGGGTTCACCCTTTTTGTACACCATACCCGCAACAGGCACCAGACCGGTAAAATTCTCGGCCGACCATCTGCCAAAAGGTTTACACGTTAATGCCGATAACGGCCAAATAACCGGCAGTATTGAAAAAGAAGGTACTTACCAGGTTACATTAAATGTTAAAAACAGTTTGGGTAGGGCAAGTCGCACTTTCAAAATTGTAGTGGGCGAAAGCATTGCCCTTACCCCGCCAATGGGTTGGAACAGTTGGAACTGCTGGCATGCCGATGTCGACCAGACAAAAATTATGCGTTCGGCCGAGGGCTTTATTAAATATGGCTTGGATCAGCATGGTTGGACCTATATCAACATTGATGATGCCTGGCAGGGCAAACGTGGCGGCCCATTAAATGCTATTCAATCCGATTCTGTCCGTTTTCCGGATATGAAAGGATTGTCGGATGCTATCCATAAAATGGGATTAAAACTGGGCATCTACTCTACACCTTGGGTGCAATCATATGCGCGCCATGTTGGCGGCAGTTCCGAAAATGCAGATGGCTCCTGGGACCCGCACAAAGTCGGCAATGGAGGGCGTAATAAAAAAGAGCTGCCTTATGCCATCGGTAAATACTCGTTTGCAAAACAGGATGCGCAACAATGGGCCATTTGGGGCATCGATTACCTGAAGTACGACTGGGCGCCAAATGAACTGCCCGAAACAAAAGAGATGTACGATGCCCTCCGCGCAAGCAAACGCGATGTGATACTGAGCCTTTCTAATAATGCCACCAAATCGTTAATAAAAGAGATACCTGGAATAGCCAAATACGCCAATAGCTGGCGCATCAGCGGCGATATCAGCGACAACTGGAACTCGCTCAAAACGCACGGCTTTGGCCAAACCGACTGGCTGCCATACTCGTCGCCTGGCCATTGGAACGACCCCGACATGTTTGAAGTTGGTGCCAATGGTGGCGGAAAACCCAAAAAGCTGACCGCCAACGAACAGTACACGCACATCAGCCTATGGTGCCTGCTCAATGCGCCTATGCTGTTGGGTTGCGATTTGGAGCACATGGACGATTTTACCCTCAACCTGCTCACCAACGATGACGTAATCGACGTAAGTCAGGACGAACTGGGCAAACAAGCTGTGGATGTAGCAACTGATACCAATACCGATGTGTATGCCAAACCCATGGCCGATGGTTCATGGTCGATAGGGCTGTTTAACCGTGGTGATGCAGATACCGATGTTACCATCAAATGGGCCGACCTGAAGCTATCGGGCAAATACCAGGTCCGCGACTTATGGCGTCAGAAAGATTTGGGAGCCTTTGCGGATAGTTTTACTGCCAAAGTTGGGCCACACGGCGTAGTTTTGATTAAAATGAACAAATAATTTACACGAATAAAACTACCTTTACTAACCTAAAATTATAACACCAGCATCAATATGAACCCCATTAAAAAAACACTGGCCCTTGTGCTTTTTGCAGTATTGTTTGCCCCCGTGGCCATCGCGCAAAAACCAACCGTAACACTCGATTACTATTTTAACCACGAATTTAAAAAAGACAAAGACGGTAACTACACTACCGAACGTTTCCACTACATTTGGGAAGAGAAGGACCTGAACGGCTACTCCAATTGGGGCGACGCCTTTGTAAAATACGGCGCCCAACTAAAAAGTCTTGAAACCGCCCCAACCGCCGAAAACCTGAAAGGTACCGACGTATACATCGTTGTTGACCCCGATAATGCCAAGGAAACACCAAAACCCAATTTTATTACCCCTAAAGATGCCAAGGCTGTGGCCGAATGGGTAAAGGCCGGTGGCGTGTTGGTGATCATGGCCAACGATAGTGCCAACGTGAACCTGCCCAGCGCCAATGTACTGGCCGAGGCTTTTGGCCTGCACTTTAACGATGATCTGCAAAACCATGTTATAGGCAGCAATATAGCCGCCGGCACGCTCATGGTACCCGAAGGGCACCCCATATTTACAACCGCCCGCAAAATATACCTCAAGGACATCAGCTCGATCAAACTGAGCGGCAATGCCAAACCCGTATACACCAACAAGGACGGCGTAGTGTTGATGGCTACCCTAAAATATGGCAAAGGCACCGTTTTCGCCGTTGGCGACCCATGGTTGTACAACGAATATACCAACGGCCACCTGCCTCCCGGTTACGATAACGACAAAGCCCTTGACGACCTGAGCAAATGGCTATTGGCGCAAATACCGGCAAAAAAATAATTGCTATGAAATAACATTTGAACAGGATTCTGAAAGAAGCTGGCTTTTTACGCAGCACACTTAAATCATGAAGAACAAAATTTTACTGAGTGTAACCCTTTTAGTTGTTATGATGGCATACTTAGGCTGTAGTACGGTCAAAACGTCGGGCGAAAAAGGCTTTATTCCCATATTTGACGGTAAAACCTTAAATGGTTGGGAAGGTGATGCGAAATACTGGCGCGTGGAAAACGGCGAGATGATAGGCGAGATTACACCTGCCACCATCATCAAGGTGAATACCTTCCTCATCTATACCAAAGAGCAGCCTGCCGATTTTATATTGAAGGCCGAGTACCGCATCTCATCAAAAGGCAATAGCGGCATTAACTACCGCAGCGTTCGTGTTGATACTTTGCCTTATGCCCTCAAAGGCTATCAGTTCGACCTCGACGGTAAAGACAAATACAATCTCGGTTATCCTAAATACAGCGGGCAAAACTACGAGGAACGTGGTCGTCAGTTTCTGGCCCCGCGCGGGCAGCGCACCATAATCGAAACCGGTAAACCACCACGCCTCATCGATAGCCTGGGCACCAAGGCCGAACTGTTGAGCCACATCAAATACGACGACTGGAACGAAATTACCATCGTGGTAAAAGGCAATAACATGAAGCACTACCTAAACGGCACCCTGATGAGCGAAGTTACCGATAACGACCTCGTAAACCGTAAAATGAGCGGATTAATAGGTGTACAGGTACATGTCGGCCCGCCAATGAAAATAGAGTTTAGGAACATGATGATAAAGAAGCTATAGGGGCATTATCATCTTCTATTTTTTAAATTTGTCCATTTTGTGCATATTTGCACCGAAATTTGCACAGTAACGGTTGCATAGCTCAATTGGATAGAGCAACTGCCTTCTAAGTAGTAGGTTCCAGGTTCGAACCCTGGTGCGACCAC
>NZ_CAITNG010000120.1 GCF_903893715.1 uncultured Mucilaginibacter sp. | reverse complement strand
CGAAGCTTAATTTACGGGCTTGCCTTCAAAAAAACTGGGTTTAAAATTTGAGCTATGGGAGTTTTAAAGAAAATACAACGGAACTGTAAGCAAGCCACGCTGTTGCTGGAGAAGAAGGTATATCAACCCCTGACCTTCCGCGAGGTAATTGAATTGCGTATACACCTGGCGGGGTGTTCGCTTTGCCGTTTGTATGGTAAGCAAAGCGCCATGATAAATGATATGGTGCAGCAATTGTTCCGCGACTCGGAGAGCGAGAATTATAAATTGAGCGATGAATTTAAAAGAGCGCTGCAGTTAAGGATTGAGGAGGAACTGAATAAATAAGCTGTTGAGCACAATGCTAAAAGCATAAAGCATTTTCAGCTTTTAGCTTTGCGCTTTTAGCTTTATGCTTTTGGCTGAATGGTATTTAGCCATGTTGATGAGTAAGACACTTCCCAAAATAACGCATAGGCCCATAATTAGCCAAAAGGTAATGTGTTCGTGCGCGAAGAATATCCCCAGTAAAACTGCTACAACCGGGTTGATATAGGCATAGGTGCTTACCTGCGTTATGGGGCGTACCTGTAACAGCCAAACATAGGCGCTAAACCCCGCTATAGAACCAAAAACCACTAAATAAGCCATGCCCAACCACGCGTTTGCGGTAATGGCCGGCAGGTTTAAATGCTGAACTTCGCCGCTCATAAGGCTGGCGGGTATAAAAAGGATGCCGGCGGTGAGCATTTGCCATGCCGCGTTAACGCAACCGGAGCCTGATGTAGCACGGTATTTTGAATAAATGGAGCCGGCCGTCCAACACATGGAGCCGATGATGAGCATGGCCATGCCCGTTAAATTAGTGGTGATGCCTTTGTCGGCGAAAGCTTTGATCACTTGTTCGGCAAAGAGCAATATCACCCCCAAAAAGCCGATGATGAGGCCGGTGATGGTCCATTTATTGCGCAGGTTTTCGCTCCATTTAGGGTAATCAAGCAATACAAACCAAATGGGCGCTGCCGATACGAGGATAGCCGCCATGGCGCTTGGTAATGTTTGCTCTACCCAAATCACAATACCTATACCTACAAACAGCAGCAACACACCGCTAACCGCCGCGTTGAGTACATTTTTGAGGATGAACAACTTTTCGCCCCTAAGGGCACACCAGACCAATAGCAAAACGCCGGCCAGCAAAAAGCGGAAAGCCCCCAAAAGCATAGGAGGGAAGCCACCTTGCAAGGCTACCCGGATAGAAAAATAGGTGGAACCCCAAACGATGTAGACGATGGCATACGCAATGATGACCATAAGCGGCGATACTTTTTTGGGGGTTGATGTTGACATTTCGGGATGGAAAAACAGCCATGAGCGGCTTAAAATGCTGCTTATGTATTAAAAAATAAAAAGAGAATTACAGATACCGTGAAACACCACGAGGCCAGTTCATGATGCAGGTGTGGTTTGAGAGAAGTGGAATCAGTCTTTGCTGTAGCTGCCTTTGTCGCCGTAACCGCCGCCTTTGTTATAGCCGCCGCCACCGCCCTTGTAACCGCCACCGCCTTTATAGCCACCTTCGCTGCCGCTGCGGAAAGGCTTTCGGGCACCTTCGGGTTTTGGTTCGGCTTCTTTTACCACAATGTTGCGGCCATAAATTTCGGCTGCGTTGAGGTCTTCAATGGCTTTGAGCGCCGATTCTTTGTCGGTCATTTCGGCGAAGCCAAAACCTTTGCTTTGGCCGGTTTGCCTGTCGGTAATAATTTTAAGCGAAGTTACTTCGCCGTAGTCTTCGAACAACTCCCTTAGCTCCGATTCTTCAATTTTATAAGGCAGGTTGCCAATAAAAATATTCATATTATAGCTTGCTTATTTCAAAAATACTACAAAAATTTTTCAAATGATGAAATTATTTACAATTTCTCCACATAATTGTTAAATAATTCGCAAACAATTGCATTTTGCTTTCTTTGCACCTATAAAAAACCATATGATCGCATCATTTGAGGCCTCGCTTAATACACTCTCCATCCATCGTGTTGGTAATAAACTACTTGACGAATTTTACGTGCTATCGCAACAACCAATAGCTTTGAAAGATGAGTTGTTGGGCAAATTGCTGATGCAATACTTTTTAACCCCATTTGAAAAAGTGAACGAGGTGTACCGTTTTATGCACTCGAGCAATGATTTAAACCTGAACGAGCTTTTTCATTTTTGTACGCAGGTGTTTGAAGACGAAGGGCGATTTCATGAGTTGAGTGAACAGATTACCAAATATTTGTTCGAGCAAACCAATCATCCGAAGATCAAATCGGGCGAGTTGTATGTAGCGCTTTTCAAGGATATTCAACTGGAGGGGGAGTTGTTGACCGCGATAGGTATATTCAAATCGGAAAACAAGGAGACGTACCTAAAAGTGTATCCTGATACCGGTGGCTTTAATATGGAGTATGAGCCTGATGGTATCAATATCAATAAACTGGATAAAGGCTGCCTGATATTTAACTGCGAGAAGGAAGAAGGCTATAAAGTATTAGTGGTCGACCAAACTAACCGCAACAACGAAGCAGTATACTGGAAGGATGATTTTTTGAAGTTGCGCATCCGTAACGATAGTTTTAACCAAACCAGCAATACTTTAAGCATTTATAAAAATTTCATCACCCAAAAGCTGGACGATGAGTTTGAACTGGATAAAACGGATAAAATTGATCTGTTGAACAAATCCATCAAATACTTTAAGGAGAACGATACGTTTAACCTTGATGAGTTTGGCGATGAGGTGTTGGGCAACCCAAAGGCGATAGAATCGTTTAAGAGCTATAAAGAGCAATACGAACTGGACCACGAAACCGAAATCGGCTCGACGTTCGATATTTCGGGAGCGGCGGTAAAAAAGCAGAGCCGGGTTTATAAAAGCGTATTGAAACTGGACCGTAACTTTCATATCTACATACATGGTGATAAAAACCTGATAGAAAAGGGTTTTGATGATGACAAGGCCATGAACTACTATAAGGTTTATTTTAAGGAAGAGGCTTAGGGGATAGTTTTAAGTGGCAGTAGCAGTAGCAGTTTTTTTGTCGCAATATTGACAGCAAAACTGCTGCTTAATTGGACGATAAAAGTGTTTTTTTTGTAGGACTGCCACTGCTACTTAAAACTGCTACTTGACCATCTACGTCAATGTCTTTGGCAGCATAATTAAAAAGCTTGTGCCTTTGCCGGGTTTTGTTTTAACCTCGATGGAGCCTTTGTGTTTTTCGATGATACCGAATACAATTGAAAGGCCAAGACCGGTGCCTTCGCCAACATCTTTGGTGGTAAAAAAAGGATCGTAAATTTTCTGCTTTACTTCCTCGGTCATGCCCACGCCAGTATCGCTTATTTCGATGCTGATGTGCTCAGGATAGTCTTTGGTGGTGATGGCAATACGCTCTTTTTGATGCTTCTTTTTTGCTACGATGGCCTGAATCCCATTTTGTATAATGTTCATAAACACCTGGTTTATTTTACCCGGATAGCAGTTTAGCAAGGGCAATTTGTTTAAAACCGGCGTGATTTCAATATAATGGGGGATGCTGCTGCGCAGTATCACCAGGGTATTGAGTATGGTTTTATTGATGTCGGTGAGTTTCAATTCAACCTCGTCGGTGCGGCTAAATGCACGAAGGCTTTGGATAATTTCGGCAGTGCGCGATGCGCCGTCTTCTATGCCGGCCAGCAGTTCAGCTATTTCGTTTTTGATAAAATCAACGTCGATTTGTTTTTTGTAGGTGGCAATATCTGTAGCCAAATCGGTATTGCCGGGCTGGGATTCCAGGAGGGCATATTTATCGAGCAGGGCAAAAACTTCGTCAAGATCCAGCTTGAGTGGTTTAACGTTCGATTTTACGAAGTTTATGGGGTTGTTTATTTCGTGCGCTATACCGGCGG
>NZ_CAITNG010000119.1 GCF_903893715.1 uncultured Mucilaginibacter sp. | reverse complement strand
GGTGTTGTGGAGCTTGACCCCCAATTGTGGCGCAGGCCTAAAGTATGGCCAACTTCGTGCGAAGACACAAAACGGATCAGGTCGCCCATCAGTTCATCGCTAAAGTGCATGGTGCGTGCCCGTGGGTCAACAGCTGCGGTTTGTATCATATACCAATCGTGCACCAGTTTCATTACGTTATGGTACCAATTGATGTGTGTTTCCAAAATCTCGCCGCTGCGCGGATCAGAAATGTGCGGGCCGCTGGCGTTTTCCGTTTCTGATGGTTTGTAGATAATGGCGGAGTGCGCGGCGTCATCTAAACTCCAGGTCGAATCTTCGGCTGCGGTTGGTGCCATTTTAGCAATGATGGCATCTTTAAAACCTGCTTTTTCGAAAGCTTTTTGCCAATCGTTAATGCCTGCCATCAGGTAAGGTACCCATTTTTTAGGCGTAGCCGGGTCAATATAATAAACGATTTGTTTTTTAGGCACAACCAATTCGCCGCGTTTGTACTTGGCCATATCTTCCGGTTTTGGCTCTAACCTCCAGCGGGCAATCATCTCGATGTTTTTAACACCTTGCGGGTTGGCATCAAAATCGGTGTATTGCGTAGTAAAGTAACCAACACGCGGGTCGAAATAACGGGGTTTCATCGGCACCTTTGGTAGTATCAACAACGAGGTGTTCAACTCAACTGTTTCGGATCCCTGACTTGCTGCTGCGCCGCCGGCGGCAGGAGTAGGTGCACCTGCACCACGACCAAATCCACCGCCGGCAGCAAGGCCGTAAGTTTTAATAGTCGTGATTTCGATATTGGTAGGGTAGCTTTTAACTGTTTCGATATAGCTCCTGTCGGCTTGGATATTGCCTAACCTGATACGGGTTTTGGCAGCGGGCGAACTAAAGAAGAAGATATCGCCATCCCCATTGATATAATCTGTCATATCGATTACACTGCCTTTTGAGTCGGGCGAGTAGGCCGCGATGTTAAAAGCTGAGGCAATAGCCTGTACGTTTGAACGCTGTACAGCTTTATACATCGATTTTGTACTATCGGGACTATATGTATTGTACGATATTTTGCGCATAAAAATGCGGTTCATGGGGCCTTTCTCAAAGCTGATGACGGTTTCGCCGATCTGGTCGCCGGCATAACCATCAGCGGCACGTACTTCGGCACCAGCCTTTGATATACGTGCAACCACCAAAATCTCGCGGCCCAACAAACTATCCGGAATCTCGAAATAGTATTTGTCGTCGACCTTGTGAGTTTTAAACAAACCATCGTGGGTGATAGCCTTGGCGGTAATTACCGTGTTGTAAGGCCTTGGTGCGGCCCTTGGGGTAGCGGCGCCTGCAAAGCCACCTCTACGGGTAGTGTCGCCGGCTGCAGCACCCGCACCGCCGCCGCGTTGCGCCATGGCAGCCCCTGTGCATACTGTTAGTGTAATAAAAACAGCAAGTAGTTTTCTTTTCATGCTTATGTGTTTAAATTTTTTTAAAGAGGTAGTAAATATAATAGCTTACCCCGCAAATTTTTACATATAACCTTATTGTTACAATGGTAAATGTAAAATTTAATTTTGTTGAATGCAGGTTTAAGGAAAGATTTTTGTCAAATTTCTGATAATAACCAAATGTTATGGTTAATAACTTATAGTGATGGGAGTGGAGTGCATGGTTAAGTTACTGTGATGTTTTCCCATGTAGAAATGTCCTAAAATGATTTTAGCATTCGAGGATAAATAGAAAATTGTTACTTTTAATAAATGTCAAAAAATGAAGGAATACCATTTTGAATATTGTGATTATGTACTTGTTTGGAAAGTAATCATGCTATGTATATTGACTTTCATATTGGCTTTTGTGTGTCCACTATGGTTAATGGCGACATTAAGTGATACACAAATTTACGGCGTAATAGCAGTTGCTTTTTTATCACCATTTGTGGTATTTTTTATTTTCAAGCGCAAAATGGGCAAAATGGGCGCAGCATATTTATCAGCAAATAGCCTTGAGGTAATTTTGAATAAGGAGTCAAAAAAAATTGAGTTTAAAGATCTACTGAGTTATAAAGTAGACGAAGGGTATAAAGGAATCAATTTGAAAATAAAAATGACAGACAAAAATGTAATCAGAATCATTGTCTATACAGACTACTGTAAAATTGCTGATTTTAGGGTTTTTTGTAATGATTTAAAACTTACCATTGAGCAATTTAAGAATGGTTAGATTTGACAAGTTTCAAAACTTGTCAAATCTTTTTGGTAAACTACTACTGCAACTCAAACCTGCTACTATAATCCCTCCAGCATTTTCTTCAGCACCGCCTGCGCGGACCATACACGGTTCCCGGCTTCATGTACTACCAATGAGTTTGGTCCGTCCAATATCTCGGCAGAGAGCTCCAAATTACGCCTAACGGGCAGGCAGTGCATTACTTTGGCGTTGTTGGTGGCCGCAAGCTTTTCATTGGTCATCATCCAATCATCATAACCCGGTATCACCTTGCCATAAGGCTCGTATGCCGACCAGTTCTTCACGTATATAAAATCCGCATCAGTCAATGCTTCTTCCTGGTTATGGGTAATGGTAGCGCCTTGGGTAAAATCGGCGCAAAGCTCATAACCTTTGGGTTGGGCAATCACAAAATCAACCTCGGCCTTGCACATCCACTCGGCAAAAGAGTTGGGTACAGCCTGCGGTAATGCCTTTACATGCGGCGCCCAGGTCAATACCACTTTGGGCCATGGGCGGGGTTTTAGTTCTTCAATGGTAACCAGGTCGGCCAGGCTTTGCAGCGGGTGCCGCGTTGCTGATTCTAAACTTACCACCGGTATCTTACTAAACTCAACAAACTTGTTAAATATCTCTTCGCTGTAATCCAGTTCGCGGTCTTTCAATCCCGGAAAGGAGCGTATACCCAAAATATCCAGGTATTGGCCCATTACACCGGCCGCTTCGCGCACATGCTCAACCGTAGTGCCGTTCATCACTACATTATCGTTAAACTCCAATGCCCAGCCTTCTTTGTCAACGTTCATTACCATTACGTTCATACCCAAATTCATGGCTGCTTTTTGTGTGCTTAAACGGGTACGCAGACTCGGGTTCAAAAACATGAGGCCCAGGGTTCGGTTTTCGCCCAAATGCTTGTAACCGTATGGGTTTTGTTTCAGATGCAGGGCATCGGCAACCAGTTGTTTAATGTCGGTAACGTCGTTTACAGAAGAGAATAGTTTCATTCTTTTGAGCTTAAAGCTTAAAGCATAAAGCTGAAAGCGTTGTTATCTAAATTTTTATTAATGGGCCACCACCTCGCTGGCTTTTAACACACTGGTGAAGGCTTCTAAAAACCGGTCGGCGTGGGCTTTGCTTAGGTTGAGGGCCGGTAACAGCCTGATCACGTTTGGTTTTGCCTCGCCGGTAAAGATATGATGTTTAAACAGCAGGTCTTTTTTTGCATGTGCCAACTCGTCGGGCAGTTCAATGCCGATCATCAGTCCACGGCCACGTACTTCTTTTACTTGCGGGAATTTTTTCAGCTCATCGATGAGGTAGCCGCCAACGCTGGCCGCGTTATCCATCAGTTTGTCCTGCTCCATTATTTCTAATACGGCTAAAGCTCCGGCGCAGGCCAAATGGTTGCCGCCAAAGGTGGTACCCAGCATAAAGTAAGCCGGTTTTATTTTTGGTGCGATAGATATAGCGCCGATAGGGAAACCATTAGCCATACCTTTTGCCATGCTGTAAATATCGGCGTTAACGCCCGAAAAATCCTGCGAGTAAAATTTGCCGGTACGGCCATAACCGCATTGTACCGAATCGGCAATAAACACGGTGTTATATTGATCGCACAGCGCACGTATCTTTTGCAGGAAACTGTTGGTAGCCACCTGTATGCCGCCAACGCCCTGTATGCCCTCAATAATTACTGACGAAATCAGTTCGCCTTGATCGGCAAAGGTTTGCTCCAAGGCAGCCTCATCGCACCATGGCAAAAATATGACGTTGTCGGTTTCGTTTATCGGAGCTACGATTTTCGGATTATCAGTGACCGCCACAGCAAGCGAAGTACGCCCGTGGAACGATTTCCGGAAGGCGATCACCTTTTTCCGCCCGTTATAGAAAGAAGCCAGTTTCAAGGCATTTTCGTTTGCCTCGGCACCTGAGTTGCACGAAAACAATTGGTAATCTTCCTTGCCCGAAACATGGCCGAGCTTTGTGGCCAGTTCAACCTGTAAAGGTATTTCTATCGAGTTGGAATAAAACCCTATTTTATGCAATTGGTCTTCGAGCCGCGCTACGTAGTGAGGATGGGTGTGACCAATAGATATCACGGCATGACCACCGTACAGGTCCAGGTATTCCTGGCCGTTTGAATCCCATACCAAACTCCCTTGTCCCTTAACTATATTAATGGGATTAATTGGATAAACATCAAATAGTTTCATTCTATTTAGCTTAAAGCTGAAAGCACAAAGCATAAAGCTTTTTTTCAGCGGTTACAAATTACCGAACCTAATTTCGGATTGACTTAATTAGCGCAATAAGCATAGCCTTTACTTCATTGACTTTGCTATTTACATCTTCGTATGTTTCAATATTTATATAATCA
Organism: uncultured Mucilaginibacter sp.; assembly: GCF_903893715.1. GTDB lineage: Bacteria > Bacteroidota > Bacteroidia > Sphingobacteriales > Sphingobacteriaceae > Mucilaginibacter. The sequence continues at coordinate 55,277 of NZ_CAITNG010000119.1, read as the reverse complement.
AGGTCCTTTGCCAATAAACACGAATACTCTAATTCGTGAGCTGAACCTAACGCCATATCCAAAAAATGAGTAAAATCCTTTTCGGTGGTTCTTCCGCTACCTTGGACAATATTTAAAGTGATAGAATAAGCCGCTCTTTTGCATTGACTCATTAAATCATATTGCTGATGCTTCGGAAATTTAGGAATTACTTGTTTATAAACAAAAAGAACGAGCTTATGCGCCTTTTCCCAAACTTGTAATTTCTTGTAATCTCTCATTTTTATATATACTCTAAGAAAAAGCTTTTAGCTTTATGCTTTCGGCTTTTCGCTCAAAAGGCGACAGCCTTTAATCTCAAACCTGCATCCTCTTCAAATCCAAACATCAAATTCATGTTCTGAACCGCTTGTCCCGATGCGCCCTTTGTCAAATTATCAATTATCGATACAATGAATAACTTGTTACCCAACTTCTTTACCTGAATAAAGCACTTGTTAGTATTCACTACCTGCTTTAAATCGATATTCCGACCTGTTACATGGGTGAATGGGTGCGAGGCATAATACTCAGTATAAAATTTTAATGCTTCTTCCTCGGTCAGATCACTTTCCGTGTACATTGACGCGATGATACCCCTGGTATAGTCTCCCCGGTAAGGTACAAAGTTTAACGCGCCAAGGCCTGTAGGCTGTAATTGCGTTAAAGACTCGCCTATCTCGTTTAAATGCTGGTGGTCAAAAACCTTATAAACTGACAGGTTGTCGTTCCTCCAGGTAAAGTGCGTTGTATCGGTTGGTTTTTGACCTGCACCTGTGGAGCCTGTGGTTGCTGTAATATGCACCTCGTTTGTCAGCAAACCTTTCGCAGCAAGCGGTATCAGACCTAATTGCAAACATGTAGCGAAGCAACCCGGGTTTGCGATGTTATGCGCCGATTTTATACTTTCGCGATTTAACTCCGGCAAACCATAAATAAACTCACGGAATGTAGGTTCCGGGTCGGCCGTGATATGCGGTGTTCTGAATTTTGAATTTTGACTTAACCTAAAGTCCTGACTCAGGTCAATGATCTTTACATGCGCGGCTATGGGGTTGGCATCCAAAAATTTCCTGGCGTCGCCATGTCCTACACATAAAAACAGTACGTAAATATTGTCGCTTAACTCACCGGTAAACTTCAGGTCGGTATCGCCAAACAGGTCGGTATGCACCTGGTAAACAAAGTTGCCTGTATTGCTGCTGCTGTTGATGAAAGCAATGTCCACATTGGGGTGGTTGATGAGTATACGCAACAACTCACCGCCGGTATAACCTGCACCGCCTATAATACCCACCTTTATTTTTTGTGCGTTGCTCATGGCGTTATCCTGTCGTTTTTAGTTGATGGCTGCGAGTAGAGGATAAACTCCAGGTCGCTGTCGTTCTTATTGCCGATCAAATGCTTTTGCCCCGCTTTTACCTCAATGCCTTCGTTTGGCTTCAAAATATGTTCAATACCATCAATAATGAAATTTGCCTTACCCGATAAGATGAAAAAGAACTGGTTTGCCTTTTCGTGGTAATGCAGTTTTTCTGAAGTATCGGGCGGCATCAACTCTTGTTTAATGGATAAAGCATCCGTTTCAACAAAATTCCATCCATAACAACCATCGCCCCAAGTATATTGGTTTATGCAGTTCGATTTCGAGACCGCGGCCAATAAGGGGGAATTTGTAAGATTATTTTCGTTGTTATTATCCATTTTATTTTTTTTATTCCTCCGTTAGCTAACGGAGGTTAGGGGGCTTATCCGTTCACTTTATGGTAAATCATTACCTGGTTACCAAATATTTTGGAAAACCCTTTTACATCCTCGCCGCTCCATGAGTTGTTCATCTCGCCATAAGTACCAAACTTGTTCGACATCAGGTCGTGGTCTGATTCGATACCAATTACTGTGAAACGGTAAGGGTTCAACTCCACAAATACTTTACCGCTTACGTTCACCTGTGTATCGGTCAAAAATGCCTCGATGTTGCGCATTATCGGGTCGTGAAACTGCCCTTCGTGCAGCCAGTTGCCGTAAAAGGTCGACAATTGGTCTTTCCAGGATAGCTGCCATTTGGTCAATACGTGTTTCTCCAAAGTATGGTGCGCTTTGATAATGATGATGGGTGCGGCCGCTTCAAAACCCACTCGGCCTTTTATGCCGATAATGGTATCGCCAACGTGTATATCCCGGCCAATACCATAAGGCTGGGCAATGGCCTGCAATGCCTGTATGGCCTGGGTAGGGTGGGCGTATTTCACATCATCTATACCGATAAACTCGCCTTTCTCAAAAGTTAAGGTCAATTGCTTGGTTTCGGTTTTAGTAACCTGCGTAGGCCATGCATCTTCGGGTAAGCCCTGGTGCGATGTCAGCGTTTCTTTGCCACCTACCGATGTGCCCCAGATACCTTTATTTATAGAGTATTTGTTCTTTTCAAAATTCATTACCACGCCATGGTCCTTCAGGTATTGTATCTCAGCTTCGCGGCTCAGTTTCAAATCGCGGATGGGCGTTAATATTTTAACTTCGGGCACCAGGATATTGAATATCATATCAAAACGTACCTGGTCGTTACCGGCGCCGGTACTGCCATGGGCCACATATTCGGCACCAATTTCTTTGGCATAATTGGCAATGGCAGTAGCCTGGCTCACACGTTCGGCACTTACCGATAGGGGATAGGTGTTGTTTTTTAATACGTTACCGTAGATTAAGTAACGGATACAGGTATCATAAAAATTGATGGTCTCATCAACTACGTGGTGGCTGGTTACGCCCATTTCGTAGGCGCGTTTTTCAACCGTCATTAATTCTTCGTTGCTAAAGCCACCGGTGTTTACAATAACCGAGTGCACTTCCATGCCCAAATCCTGTGTTAAATAGATGCAGCAAAATGAGGTATCTAAACCACCGCTGTAAGCCAATACTACTTTCTTCTTCATTATATATTTGTTACGGCAGGTATCAATGTTCCTGACCTATTTTTTTTAGTGCGTTTTCAATACGTTCCAACAAGGTAGCTTTATGCGTTATCTTCCTCATTTTGTCTTCATATTCCTGTTGTTTTACAACCGGGTCAAAAAGCATAGCCGTGCACATACAATTTTTACGGTCTTTGCTCATCAGTATATCGTAATTCACACAGCTTTTGCAACCTTTCCAAAAATCTTCATCCTGGGTAAGTTCCGAATATGTTACCGGTCCGTAGCCCAAATCTGAGTTGATTTTCATTACCGCCAATCCGGTAGTTAAGCCAAATATCTTAGCGTTAGGGTATTTTTGGCGGGATAAGGCGAACACTTTTTCTTTAATAGCCTTTGCCAAACCCACTTTTCTGAACTCAGGGCTTACAATTAGCCCGGAGTTGGCCACAAAATCGCCGTGGCTCCAGGTTTCAATGTAGCAGAAACCCGCCCATGTGCCGTCTTTATGCAGAGCGATAACGGCTTTGCCTTCCAGCATCTTATCGGCAACGTATTCGGCAGAGCGCTTGGCTATACCTGTGCCGCGGGCCTTCGCCGATTCGGCCATTTCATCGCATATCTGTTGCGCGTATTCAACATGCTGACCGGTTGCAACCTGGATATTGAAATCTTGTAAGGTCATTTTAAAAAGGATATAATATAAATTTAGAATAACCGGCCCTAAGCCTTAATTGAAACAAATGATTTGGGTAAAGGACAAATGTCCTTTTCGGGGGATTTTCGGGTGCGATCGAACGGATCAAAGCCTCGATATAAAAAGTCTTCGTCGGATAAGGCTGGAAGCAAAAACTGTTGAAACCAAAGCGCGCGCAACCGGGGCAATTCCCACCCTGATTTGCGCTGTATACAAGCTTTGTTGATTCATTGCCTTAATTTTTTATCTCTTTGAAAATTTTCTGCAAAATAGGGCATAATTTTTTTAATATACAATAGGTGTAGTTTTAAAATGCCATTCAACTGATAAATACCTTAAACAAAAAATGCCCCGTAAAATACGGGGCATTTTTTAGATGATGATTTGAACTATTGTTTAACAGGTGCTCCGGCTCCTCCTGTAGCCGGAGGGGTTGAAGCTGGTGTTGTTGCCGGCTTTTTGGTTGTTGTGGCTTTAGAACCTTTTGCCGTAGTTGTTGCGCTAACCGTTTCGCTGGTAGTGTATTTCCACAGGTTGTTCTTGTAGTCGGCCAATTTTTTCTCTATACGTGCCGATTCTTTGTCCTGCTCAACAGGATCAGAAATATAATCCTTTATCCTGCGGCCCAACGGGTTCGATTCTTCTATTATCTTGGCATTAAACTGGCGTTGTAAAAACATGTCGTCCATACTTACATCGTACAGGTTTTTGTCGGGATCCGAAATGTCCATTGTGGCAAATACCAAACGGCATTGTTTGTATTTTAACCAGCAAACCGGTTGTACGCCTACGGTATCGCCATTGGTCAATGTAATCCTGATAAGCGGTGCAATACCGATAATCCTGGTTTCTACTTTTTCGCGGCGTTTATCCAAATACACGTCTTCTTTAATACGGTAACCTACCACTTTGGATGGGCTAAAGTCGTTTGCTTTCCTGATGGTGCCTATTTTGGCACCTGTGGCAGTATCTATTTTATCAACGTTAACGGTGTCCCTTAATTTGCCCATCAACTGGTTATAGGTTAAAGGTACGGTAAATTCATCACCGGTAGGGTTTTGAGCTGTACCACCTGTTGGATCATAAGGCACAACTATACCATCTTTCATTCCTTTTAACAAGGCCTCAATCAACGTTGAACCAGGTGTGTTGAACTTTTGGTTTTTAGGATCCTTCAAATCAATATCCCTCCAGTAGCGGTGATAAAATTTGATATTGTTTGGGTCAGGTTCCAATATTGGGAATGGCCTTGCTTTGGTGAATACTATGCTTTTGTAGTATCCATCGTCCGAGTCTGGCACGGCCGCCAGCCTTTTCATGGTGTCAACCGGCGCCGGAGCAGCTGGCTTGTTCACAACGATTGGCGTTGTGTCTTTCGGAGCAACAACCTTTGTGGTTTTGGTAGTCGCGGCTTTTTTCTTAGTTGTCGGCTTTTTCTTTTTGGTTGTTTGCCCCATCAGGGTGGTGGTCCCCGTCAGTATAACCAATAAAGCAAATATGAGCGTCTTTTTCATGTTATATCTTTCTATCGTCTGTACTTTTAATTTAATTAATTAGCAGATGCCGTTACTTTAGGGGTTTTAGGGGTTTTACTTTTCTTGGGTTCAATCCTTTTCCTGGTTTTAACCTGTTCTGTTAATATATCCGGAGCCGACATTGCGCACCTGAAGCCTATATACGAATGTGCTGTGCCCTGTGTTTCAAAATTACGTGTTGCAGTGTTCAATTCACTTGCATTATCTTTCCACGATCCGCCGCGTACTACTTTACGTTTCATTACTTCTGCATCATTGTCCGGTGCATCATATAATAAAACAGGGTCATTATCTTCAACAAATTCACGGGCCGACGGGCTGTAGGCGTCCAAAGTCCACTCTGCAACGTTACCCTGCATATTGTATAATCCAAAAACGTTTGGAGCGTACGATTTTACAGGCAATGTATAAGTTGCACCATCCTTGGTGTAGCTACCTTCGCCTTGTTTAAAGTTGGCCAGCACCAAGTTCTTTTTGCTTTTTTTGTTTATGTATGAAGGTAAAACGTTCACATTTGTTTGTGCTGTAACACTTCCTACTATACTTTCGGCATTGTTTTCGCCGCCCGATGCCGCGTATTCCCATTGTGCTTCGGTTGGTAAATTAAACTTTAAACCAAAATCTTTAATATTTGCATCCTGCGAACCCGATATGATACCTCTCCAGTTTGAGTAAGCCCTGGCTTGTTTCCAGTTTACACCAACTACCGGATATTGGTCGAACGCCTTATTGGTAAAATAGTTGTTTACGTAAATATCAGATTGCGAGTTTGGAAAATCCTGAGCCCAAACATTGTTGTCGGGCATAACCTCTACTGTATCTACAACACTTTTCCCTTCGTTAGGGCCACCGGCCTGAACGTGGCGATAAGTGAATTTCACCAATTTACTGGTCAATGCTTTTTTACCAGCAACATCTTTAACTAATGCAGTTAATTTTGGAAGATACTCCGGGTTTTGCCAGAAAGGCACTTTTGCATTTAAATCAATTTTACTCCAATTGATTTTTTTAATCGTGGTATCTTTACCGCCTTTTCCCTTTGCTTTTATTTTTGTTTCAACAAAAAACTTGGGGTCTTTAATGTAATCTGTTACGGCTACCGAATCGGCAACCCAGTCAACAAATTTGCGATATTGTTTATTGCTCACTTCGGTAGCGTCGATAAAGAAAGCGGTCAAGCTGACCCTTCTTGTCGAGGCCGTATCCACGTCGGTCGAGTCGGTATGTGGGGCCCGCTCAAATATGGTACCGGCAGGTATGTATACCATGCCCGGTGGCGCCGCCGGGGCCTTACCTTTGTAAGCGCGGGTATCTTGCGGTACTTCGTATATCTTTTTTGTGCTTTTGCAAGCGCAAATAAGCGAACATGCTGCAATTAAAGCTATTTTGGTGTAGTTCGTACTCATATTTGTTTTTATCAATTATTTTTTGGATTAGGGTTGTTTCTTTTTTAAAGTATAGTTAAAATTTATATCTCAAGCTTACCGATATTAAAACGTAACCGCCGTTTGTACTGTTAGGTGTAGGCTGGTATCCATCGGCAAAGGCTTCTCTGAACAAGCTATATTGTATATTGGGGTTCAGTTCAATCTTATCGTCTCCCCATACCCCTGGCAAAGCAATATAAGTGCCAATGCTCATTGGAATCATACTGGTTGAGTAAATCTTAGTGCTTTTGTAAGTTGTAGCACCTGTTTGATATAACGTAACGGTAGTCCCACGGAGCGCAACATTCGAGGCTTTAGTTAAAACGACATCAGAGAAAAGATCACCGTACCCTAAACTTAGATAACCCCTTTTTATGGCATCGGTAAAACCATTTTTTGAAGGAAAATTCGTCAATAAACCAAGGGAAAAGCGAAGACTGACTGAAGCCGCCTCAAATGTATTTGCCGATTGACTGTATGTAAAGGTATTTGTTCCGTCAACACCCGTCATGCTACCGTATTGGCCTTCGGCCATCAGGCCAAAATATTGACTGAAATCGTAACTCAAACCTCCAACAATTGTATATCCAACGGGAGTCTGGCTCCACGTAGTTTGAAGGGCATTGCCTCCTAAACCTAAACTAAACCTTACCCCCCCCTTTTGTTTAGACCATAACTGTAATCTATTTGACTATACGCAGGCCTAGCAAGGAAGATGATGCAACATAACACCAATAAAAGTGAAAATAAGTATTTTTTTAGTTTAAAAAAACTCATCAATGTTATTTTCATACGGTAGATTTTTCGCTTTGTAAAAATATAAAAAATTTAATTAACACAAACAATTTAACCATTTGGTAACTAAAATATAATTTTTTGAACCTTTTAATAACAATATTCTAATTTAAATTATGTTTTGGTTGTATTGTTATATTTTAACAATTTCATTTTTTCACACAATAAACCAAGTTAAATTTTTTAATTAAAATTCAAAATCCGCTTTTGTATACTCCTAAATAACTCCAGACTAATTGAAATTCATTTATTAGATGATTTTTTTCTTCGTTTTGCGTTTAAAGCGTAAAAAAAAGTAACATATACAAAAATGTTGGGGAACTTATTTTGTATATTATTCAGCCTTAATTAATAGCGAATTAATAAAAGACGTTTTGTAAAATTGTTTATAACATTCTAAATGTTGATAAAAAGACAAATCTATGTTTTTTTTCATTTAATTTCAAGTAGTAATTAAAAAAAGTTTTTCGTGGTTAAACGTGTAAAGCGCGCAATTAGTTTCCATTAATTTAAAAAAATCCAATTTTTATCCAAAAAAGAGCAACATATTTATGGCATAATGAAGATTTTGATAATTGAGGACGAGCGGGGCTTGAGTGAAAGTATTGCCGATTACTTTGCGGAAGCGGGCAATATTTGTGAACAGGCGGCAGATTACATGTCGGCTATGGCTAAGATCAAGCTATATAGCTATGACTGTGTTTTACTGGACATTACATTGCCCGACGGCAATGGTTTGAACCTGCTAAAGCACTTGAAACAGAGTAATGATCCGGCCGGTGTGCTCATTATTTCGGCAAAAAATTCTTTGGACGATAAACTTCAGGGGCTCGATATCGGTGCTGATGATTACCTGGTAAAACCATTTCACCTTTCGGAATTGAAAGCCAGGGTAATGGCCATCGTCAGGCGTAAGACGTTTGGCGGGAGCAATATCCTTAATTTTAACGAAATAAATATCGACCTTTTGGCAAAGGAAGTGAAGGTGAACAACGTGACTGTAAAATTTACCCGTAAAGAATTTGCACTGCTGATATACTTTTTAGCCAATAAGGGCAAAGTGGTATCAAAAAACGCCATAGCCGAACATTTATGGGGCGATGGGATCGATATTGCCGACAATTTTGATTTTATATACTCCCACATCAAAAACGTAAGGAAAAAACTGGAGGAAGCAGGTTGTAAGGATTATATAAAGGCTGCCTACGGGATGGGATACAAATTAACGGACCAATGAAGCTCTTAACCAGATACAACCGCATCAACCTTGCCACAACATTAGTTGTATTGTTTATAACGGGTATTATTTATTATGGTGCCATTAGTTTTATTTTGAACCACCAGGTGGATAAGGACATCAGGATAGAGCAGCAGGAGATTTTAAATTACATCAAACAATACAACAAACTCCCCCCGGCGATAGATTATAAAGATCAGCATGTTACGTTTTATGATATTGCCGCACCATTAAAACGCCATTATACAGATACGGACTTTTACAATAAAAAAGAGAATGAATATGAATCGGCGCGGGCTTTGATCATATCGGCTTCAGCCGGCGGTACTTACCACAAAATCGTCATTGTAGAATCGAAAGTTGAGACGGAAGACTTGATCCGGATTATTTTCATCATCACTATTGGTGTCATCCTGTTCTTGTTGTTGGTGCTGTTTATTACCAACAGGTTTATTTTGAACCGGATATGGCAACCGTTTTATAATATGCTGAACCAGTTAAAGTTGTTTTCGTTAAGCGACAACAAGGAGATTAGGGGGGCAGATTCAGCAATCGATGAGTTTATAGAGCTGAACAAGGCTGTCGAAGCCATGTCGGTGCGTGTAAAAAAAGATTACAAGGACCTGAAAGCTTTTACCGAGAATGCATCGCACGAATTGTTGACGCCTATCGCGGTAATCAATTCGAAGCTCGATTCGCTGATACAGGCAGGGGAGTACAACGAAACACAGAGTAAATTGCTGGCCGATGTTTACGGGGCCGTTACCCGGTTGACCAGGTTAAACCAATCGCTTTTGTTGCTGGTTAAAATTGAAAACCGCCTGGTTACCGATGAACAAGAAGTTGATTTCAAACTTTTGCTCGAAGAAAAACTGAGCCAGTTTAAAGAGTTGTTCCATGAAAAGGAATTAGTGCTGCATGTTGATCTGCACGACAAAAAATTGAACATTAGCCGCTATCTGGCCGATATTTTGTTGAACAACCTGTTGAGCAATGCCATCAGGCATAATTATGTGAAGGGAGAAATCCAGATACAGTTGGATGCAGAAAAGTTGATCATCAAAAACACCGGCCTGGAAAACCCATTGGTAGAAGACGAGATATTGAAACGTTTCAACAAATCGCCAAACTCCGAAGGAATAGGTTTGGGCCTAACGATTACCCGGCAAATTTGCGATAACTATAAGTATGGCTTTGGTTACCGGTTCAGTACACCATACCATATTTTTACCATTGTATTCAACAATTAACGATAGCTTAAAATTAACCCTATACATTTACAGACAAATAAAAAAACCAAAATTATGAAAAAAGTGTTTTTATGCCTTGCAGGCGTGTTATTGCTTACTGCGGCCCCACTATTGATGCATGCGCAAACAAAGTATGTGTTCGATAAAAAGATAGACCTGCCCGGCGATGGCGGGTACGATTACCTTTCGATTGACAAAGTCAACAATCATTTATTTGTTTCGCACGGCACGGCCGTAAACGTTGTGGACCTGGCTACGGGTGCAGTTATCGGTACCATTGATGGTATGCAGGGCACACACGGCATTGCTTATGCCACCAAACACAATTTGGGTTTTATTAGCGATGGGCGCGGCCAAGCTACCGTGGCATTTGACCTGAAAACCCTGAAAAAGGTTGCTACCATACCTTTAACCAACAAAGGTCCGGATGCCATTTTGTACGACCCGTATTCGGATAAGATATTTGTGATCAACGGATCAAGCAACAGTGCTTCCATAGTTGACCCGGTAACGCTGAAACAAGTTGGTACCATTGACCTTGGCGGTGCGCCGGAGTTTGCTGTGGCCGACGGAAAAGGTAAAATCTATAATAATCTTGAAGACAAAAACAGCCTGAATGTAATTGATACTAAAACCATGAAAGTGGTTGCCAATTACCCGCTTGCACCTTGCGGTGGCCCCACAGGTATTGCTTTGGATGAGAAAAACCAACGCCTGTTCAGCGTTTGCCGCGAAAATAAGGGTGTTACTGTTGTTGATGCCGTGTCGGGCAAGGTAATTGTTACTTTACCGATAGGTGCGGGTGTTGATGCCGTCGCTTACGATCCGGAGACCAAACTGGTGTTCTGCTCGAATGGCGATGCCACTACCACGATCATCAAACAAGAATCGGCTGATAAATACAGTGTAACACAAACTTTAGCAACCCAGGTTCGTGCAAAAACATTGGCTTTAGATACCAAGACACACAAAATATACCTGAGCGTTGTGGATATGGATCCAACCACAAAAAAACCAATGCCCGGTACTTTTAAAGTTTTGGTTTACAAACCCGAATAGGGTATAATACCCAAAATAAAAAATGCGCCTTACAACAAAGGCGCATTTTTTATTTATACCTTAGCAAAGTATATAGCTAATTAAACCCATCGAGTTATATCAATTATTACCTAATTAACACGAAATGGCATTTTTAGACTATGTACTCCAGCCACCGGCTTATGGTTGGCAGCACGAAAACGGAGACCTGGTAAAACCCACCCCAAAGCAAATATTCGCTGAGTTTTTTTCGCGATTGAACGTTTTTAAGGACCGCAAAAACTGGCTTGCCTTTTTTAGCTGGCTCAAAGTGATATGCCTTGTGCCTTTCTTTTTCCTGTTTATCTTCAAGTTTTTTAGCTTGTGGATGTTGCTGGCGGCATTTGTTTACAGCATGATCATTATGGGTTCGCATGGTACTATTTGGTATCACCGATATTGCACACATGGTGCTTATCAGTTCAAAAATAAGTTTTGGAGGTTTGTTACGCATAACCTCACGTTGCAAATCATACCCGAAGAAATATACGTGGTTTCGCACCATGTGCACCATGCCAAATCGGACCAGCCCGGCGACCCGTACAATGCAAACGGCGGTTTTTTATACTGTTTTTTGGCCGATGTAAACCACCAGCCCATGAACCAGGATTTGAGCGAAGCCGATTATGCCAAAGCGGCCAACCTGATGAAGCATACGGGGGTTAAAACCAACTCGTACACCAAATACCAAAAATGGGGTTCAATGGCGTGCCCGGTAGCTTCGGTACTATCGTGGATAGTGAACTGGGGTATTTGGTATGGCATATTTTACCTGCTTGGCGGGCATGCCTTAGCCTGCACCTTGTTTGGCGCTGCAGGTTTTTGGGCCATCGGTGTGCGCACCTTTAATTACGACGGGCATGGTCAGGGTAAAGACAAACGCAAAGACGGGGTGGATTACAACCGCAACGATATGTCGATAAACCAACTATGGCCGGGTTTTGTAGCTGGGGAGTGGCATAATAATCATCACCTTTATCCTAAAAGCGCCCGGTCAGGCTTTATGGCTCATCAAATTGATTTTGCCTGGTACTATATCAAATTCTTAAGTATGATAGGAGCCGTAACATCGTACCGCGACTCAAAAAAGGAGTTTATGGCACAATACCGCCAGCCTTATTTGGATGGTAAGAACGGAAAACCGGAGGCAACTGAAAAAGAATTAGTGACAGCTAACGTGTTATAAGATTAGCGACAGCGTTTTACTTCAGCACTGTATAAAACATCGCTATCGCGGCTGCACCCATTGCTACAAAGGTTATCCAAAGCAAAGTTTTTGATAAGGCCTTGCTTTTGTATTCGCCCATAATCTCGTCGCTGGCGGCAATTTTGGCTATCAAAAACAATAGGGGTACGGCGGCAACGCCGTTTAATACGGCGGCATATACCAGGGCCTTAACCGGGTCGATACCGATGAAATTGATCAACAATCCCACCACAGTGGCGGCAATAATTACCCCATAAAACCCGCGTGCCCTTTTTAACTTATAATTGAGACTGGCCCGCCAGTTAAAAGCTTCGCAAACGGCATACGATGCTGAACCTGATAATACAGGGATGGCCAATAGACCAAGACCCATAATGCCCACAGAAAAAATGAGTTTTGCCAAAAAACCCGCATGCGGGAAACTGTGCACCAGAGGTTCCAACGCTTTGGCGGCATCGGCAGCGGTTTTGATGTCGGTTACGCCGCTGTTATGCAAAACGGTAGCGGCAACAACAATAATACTCCAGGTAGCAAACTCCGAAAAAATCATCCCGAAGTTATTATCGAACCGCATGCGGCGTATATAGGTCCAGCTTACGATTGGGCCGCCGGTAACATCGTTCACCAGTTTGTTTTCTTTTTGTTCTTCAACCTCCTGCGATGCTTCCCAAAAAAACATATAAGGCGATATGGTAGTGCCCAATACCCCGGTGATAATAAACAAGAACGCGAAAGAGAACTCAAAATGAGGTATCACCGATGCTTTTAATATGGTGCCCCAAGGTTGATGTACAATAAAGAGCGTTAACGGGTAGGCCAGCAAAGTTAGGGCCAGCCACTTTAAAATTTTTGAATATATTTTGTAATTGGTAAAAATTTCGAGCAGCAAGATGGACGCGGTAAAAAACAAAGTAAGCGCAATAAAAGGCAATGGCACCAACAACTGGGCAGCTGCTGCCATGGCACCAATATCGGCACCGATATTGATGACGTTGGCAATAACTACCAGCGCGACAACCGCATATAATACCGTTTTGCTATAATGTGTTTTTACAACGGCGGCTATGCCCATACCGGTAACCATCCCTATGCGTGCGCAGGCTTCCTGTACGGCCGTCATAAAAGGCAGCATAAACAGGGCTGTCCACAATTGACCGTAGCCAAACTGCGCACCTGTTTGCGAGTAGGTAGCTATGCCCGAAGGGTCGTCGTCGGCAGCGCCGGTAACCAAACCGGGTCCCAACAGGCTAAAATAGCGTAGCAGTTTACTTCTTTTGGGTTTTGGAGTTTCCTCTGGTTTCATGTATCGCGCAAATATTGAGATATAAGATAAAACTAAGGGATTTGTTTTAAATAACTGATAATTGTGGTTAAAAAGGTGATATGATGTTAAAAACTGTTAAACTATCATTATTTAACATTTATTAAGATGCATGCAGTTATATTTGTTCATCATTTAAATTTTACGGGGCAATTGCAAAAGGGCTTTTCAAAATTTATATCCAATTCGGATACTTTGTTTTTTAGCATATCTTTGCACATTGTTAAAGGCCTTGAGACGGGCCGGTTTAATGTTTAATTTAAAATCTACTGTTATGTTAAGTTCAATGTTGTTGTTTTTCAGTGGTCAGGATACGCTCATTATCATGTTGGTGGCATTGGTATTGTTCGGCGGCAAAAAGCTGCCCGAATTGGCCAAAGGCTTAGGACAAGGGATACGTGAGTTCAAAGATGCTTCGGAAGGTGTAAAAAGGGATATCCAGGAGCAGATAAACAAAGAAACCGAAAGGAAAGATGTTCCACCGCCAAGTGCCGCGTTGACGCCTGATCCATCGGCACCGGTAAACCATCCAGGTGCTACACCTGTACAAGACACCAATTTCCATACAGACCCGGCAGCACCAACCGCCCCGGCACCCGATACCACTTCGCAGGCTGCAACCCACCCGCGCGAAACGCCTTTATAAAAAGTAAACCATAACCTAAACATGATATTCCTTATTTCTTAAAGCCATGCAATACAACAAGATAAACAATCTATTGGGCTGGCTTTGTTTTTTAACAGCGTCAGTTACCTACATTTTAACATTAGAGCCTTCGGTTAGTTTTTGGGATTGCGGCGAGTTTATCTCGTGCGCGTTCCGTTTGCAAATTTCGCACCAGCCGGGTTATCCGCTGTTTGCCATGATTGGCAAGGCATTTTCGCTGCTATCCATGGGCAACAATGCCAAGGTGCCGTTTTTTACCAATATGGGTTCGGCTTTAGCCAGCGCAACAGCTATTATGCTCTTGTTTTGGATCATCACTGCCATGGCCAAAAAATTATTGGTTAAACGTGGCGAAGTTGCCGATCAAACGCAAACCATTTTGATTATGGGCTCGGGTTTGGTAGGGGCGTTGGCTTTTATTTATACCGATACCTTTTGGTTTTCGGCTGTTGAAACCATCGTGTTCGCCTGGTCATCGTTATGTACCGCTTTGGTAATTTGGGCTATCATGAAATGGGATGCCCACGCCGACGAACCCGGTGCCGACCGCTGGATCATCTTTATCGCCTATGTTATAGGTCTGTCCATCGGTATCCACTTGCTAAACTTGTTGACTATACCGGCCATCGCGTTGGTGTATTATTTCCGCAGGTATCAAAACATCACCACAAAAAGCACCATCATCGCGTTGTTTTGCGGTATTGGCGTATTGGGCCTCATTCAATTCGGCCTGATACAGTATACTGTGAAGTTTGCAGCTTATTTCGATTTGTTGTTTGTTAACACATTTGGGATGGGTTTTGGCAGTGGTGCCATCTTCTTCTTTATCATCCTGATAGCTGCATTGGTTTACGGTATCCGTTATTCCATCCTTAAAAATAAAGCCACCCTTAACCTGGCCTTTTTATGCGTGGTGTTTATTTATATAGGGTACAGTTCGTTCGCCATGATCATTATCAGGGCAAAGGCCGACCCGGATTTGAACAACACTGCCCCAGATAACGCCTTTACTATGCTGAGCTATTTGAACCGTGATCAATACGGCGACAGGCCGTTGTTGTACGGGCAATATTTTGATGCGGAGCAGGTAAGGATGTCGGCTGATAGTGCAGCTGAATTAAGGAACAGCGGGACGATCATTTACCGTAAAGGTAAAACCAAATACGAAGAAGCCAGCCGTAAATATAGCATTCCGTATACCCGCAATACCTTTTTACCTCGTATATACGATCAGGAAGGCGACCATCCGCAGTTTTATAAAGACTGGTTGCATATTGCAGAAGGTCAAAATGCCGAGTTTGCCGATAACATAAAATTCATGTTTGGCTGGCAGATATACCAGATGTATTTCAGGTACTTTTTATGGAATTTTGTTGGCCGTTATAACGATATGGACGGGCAAGCCAGCACTGTTGCGTTGGATGGCAACTGGACATCGGGCATAACCGACAAATGGGCGCACCTGCCCCAAACTACATTGCACGGCAACACCTATACCCCGTTATATGCTTTGCCTTTGATATTGGGCCTGATAGGCGCCATTTACCATTTCCGGAAAAACAAACGCGATGCGGCCATTGTGGCTTTGTTGTACTTTTTTATGGGATTGGCCATTGTGCTTTACCTCAACCAATCGCCTATGCAACCGCGCGAGCGTGATTACTCGTACGTGGGGTCTTTTTATGCTTTCGCGATATGGATAGGGCTGGGCGTTTTGGGCGTAGCCGACCTGATTGGTTTGGCCATTAAAAAGATAGACCCCAAAGTTGGCGGTATTGTGGCTACAGGAATATGTTTACTGATAGCGCCAGTATTATTGGCCAGCAAAGAGTGGAAAGCGCACGACAGGTCGACAAAATATACACCGCACGATATGGCTTATAATTACCTTAACTCGTGCGCGCCAAACGCTATTTTGTTTACGTATGGTGATAACGATACTTACTCGTTATGGTACGACCAGGAGGTTGAGGGCATAAGGCCCGATGTGCGCATTGTCAACTTGAGCTTATTGGGTACCGATTGGTACATACGTGGCATGAAGCACAAAATGAACGCTTCTGAACCGTTGCCGATTACCATGCCCGACGAGAAATTTGAATTGGGTGTAAGAGATATCATTTATTACAACGATGCCAAAGTGCCCGGTGCGATAGAGTTAAAGGATGTATTTGATTTTCTAACATCCGACGATGAACGTACCAAAGTAGAATACGAGCCCGGCGACAAAGAGAATTATTTGCCTACCAAAAACTTTAAGATGACGGTGAATGCTGACGCTGTAATCAAAAACGGCGTTATACCGGCATCGCAAAAAGACAGTATTGCCAAAGTAATGGAATGGAAATATGCGTCGAACTATGTAACCAAGGATAATTTGGCCATGATGGATATTTTGGCACACAATGAGTGGAAACGTCCGGTTTATTTTGCCATTACTGTTGGTACAGAAAATATGATGGGCCTTGACAAATACCTGTATAAAGAGGGTTTTGCCTATCATTTGATGCCTTACAAGGTTGATACTGCGGCAAGGGCGCAGCAATTGGAAAAATCGAACACACTAGTGATGTACGATAACGTGATGAACAAGTTTAAATGGGGCAATATGAAGAACGCCCGTTATTTGGACCATGAGTCGACCACGATGTTCTACCCGTTGATATTGAAGCTTTTTGGTAACCTTGCCCAGAGCCTGGTACAGGAAGGCCATCCCGACCTTGCCGCTAAGGTAATGCAACGCTATGACGAAGTGATGCCCGATATTTACCCTGATATTGAAGAAGCCTATGTTAAAAACTATTTGGCACAAATGGCTTATCAGGTAAACAATCCGGTGTTGGCCAATAAAATACTGAACAGTGTTGATACTTATCTGGTTGACCAGCTGAATTATAACAGCTACCTGCTGCAGGAAAAGAACGGCGAAGGATTAAACCAACACGATCTGCAAGGTGGACTATCTACCTTGAACGATATGGTGCAGGTAACCGACAGATACCATCAAACAGCGCTGCACAAAAAGTTTGAAGCGCAGTTTAACGATTACAAAGTCAAGTTTTCGAGCCTGATAGGAAGCCGTTAATCCTATTTATACATCCATATCGGTCCGTTAAGGTTTAAACCCTTGCGGACCGATATGGATTTTTTTATTTCACCCAAAGCCTGTCAATCAAAAAGAACACGGCAAAAACAACACTTGCAATACCGTTGGTGGTCATGAATGCAAAGTTTACGCGGCTAAGGTCGTTTGGCCTAACCAAACTGTGTTGATAAATCAGCATGGCGCAAAAGAACGCTATCCCGACATAATAAGGCCATCCCACTACAGTGAACACGGCCGGCAATACGATAAAGATGGCCGACAGAACATGCAACACACTTGATAAGCGCAGAGCGTTTACTTTTCCGAGCCAGGCGGGTATGGAATGGAGGTTTTCTGCGCGGTCAAAATCCTCATCCTGTAAGGCATAAATAATATCAAACCCGCTTACCCAGCATAATACTGATAGCGAGAAGAAGATAGGCAGCAACGCAAATGCTCCCGTTACCACCAAATAAGCGCCAATGGGGGCAAGCGACAGCCCCAAGCCCAGCACCATATGGCAAAGCGCCGTAAAGCGTTTGGTAAAGCTATATCCTAAAACAACAAACAATGCTATGGGTGAGAGGTAAAAACATAGGTGATTAATAAACCAAGTGAGGGTTATAAAAATGGCGCAGTTAATCAATGTAAAAATGAGTGCCGAATTAGCTGTCAACCTGCCAGCCGGTATGTCGCGGACCTTGGTGCGGGGGTTTTTGGCGTCGATATCCTTATCGAGATAACGGTTAAAGGCCATGGCCGAGTTGCGTGCGGATATCATGCAGAATACCATGAGCACAAGTTTTTGCCATTCAAAAGGGTGGCCGGTGGTTGTGGTTACCGCCAAAAAAAAGCCTATAAAGGCAAAAGGCATGGCAAAAATGGTATGCGAAAATGTAACTAATGAAAGGTATTTTTTCATATCGAGTTTTTAAAATCTTCAAACAGCAAAGCGGCGGCTTTGGGGTCAAAATTAGCATTTATCGAATCAATAAAAGCCAGCACTTCTTCGCGGCCGGTATGTTCTTCGGCCGAGGTGATGAATACCTGAGGTATTTCTTCGAAGGTTTTGAGCAGTTCTTTTCGGAAAGCGGCAACCGTTTGGTCGGTTTTAACGCGCGATTGCTTGTCGGCCTTGGTAAATATCAGCACGAAGGACAGGCCTTTTTCGCCAAGCCAGTTGCAAAATTCGAGGTCAATTTTTTGGGGTTCAACCCGGCTGTCGATCAACACCATCACACACTGTAGACTTTCGCGCTTGTTTAAATACGTGCGGATAAATTTGTTCCAGTCTTCTTTTTTACTTTTGGAGATACGGGCGTAGCCATAACCCGGCAAATCAACCAGGTACCAGTTCTCGTTGATCAAAAAATGGTTGATGAGCTGCGTTTTGCCGGGTGTTTGTGAGGTTTTTGCTAAACCTTTCTTCGCGACAAGCATATTAATGAGCGATGATTTGCCCACGTTTGAGCGGCCAATAAAAGCATATTCCGGTTTTAGCGGTGGCGGTAGTTTTGATACCTGCGTATTACTGCAAATAAAGTCGGCCGATTTGATGATCATTTGACAAAATTAAGATTATTTAGCTGTAGATTTGATGTTTAAACATATAATTATGGATACTTACAAAATACCCGCTGCAACACGCATTGGTCATGTGCATTTAAAGGTGAGCGATTTACAGAAATCGCTTGATTTTTATTGCGGTGTGTTGGGGTTTGAACTGGTAATGAAATATGGAGCCGAAGCCGCTTTTATTTCGGCAGGGGGGTACCACCATCACATAGGGCTGAACACATGGCATAGTAAAGGATCGGGGCCGGCACCCGAACGTGCACCGGGTTTATACCATACCGCCATCTTATTCCCCGAAAGGAAGGACCTGGCGGCGATACTACAGCGATTGATAGATAAGAAATACCCGATAACGGGCATGTCGGACCATGGCGTATCGGAAGCCATTTACTTAGACGACCCCGACCACAATGGCGTGGAACTGTATTGGGACAGGCCCAAAGAACAATGGCCAAAAGACGAGAACGGCGACCTGACGATGTTTACGCAGCGTTTGGATGTGCATAGTTTGTTGGCAGAATTGAAGTAATCTTTTTGTTCATGGTTCATAGATCATGGTTCATTGTAAGAGTAGAAATAGCACAGAGTGGCTATGAACTATGAACCATGATCTATGAACAAATTCCTATCTTTGCAGCTCCATGAGCAAAACTGTAACGCCCTACCAAAACGAGCAGGCTACCAAAAAAGAACAGGTGGCCGACATGTTCAACAATATTTCGAAAACGTACGATTTTTTAAACCATTTTTTGTCGCTGGGGATTGACGTTATCTGGCGTAAAATGGCCATTAACGAATTGAAGCCGGATAAACCCCAATACATTTTGGATGTGGCGACCGGTACGGGCGATTTCGCTTTCGAATCGTTGAAGATATTGAAGCCGAAGAAAATTATCGGTGTGGATATTTCGCGCGGTATGTTGGATATTGCCGACCAGAAAATAGCCAAACGCCAATTAAGCGAGCGTTTTGAGGTACGCATGGGCGATTCGGAAAAACTGCTTTTTGCGGACGGTGAGTTCGACGCGGTTACCGTAGCTTATGGCGTACGTAATTTTGAGAACCTTGAAAAAGGCCTGGTCGATATACAAAGGGTGTTACGCCCGGGTGGAAAAGCGGTTATACTGGAGTTTTCGAAACCGCGTGTTTTCCCGGTGAAGCAACTGTATAATTTTTACTTTAACTATATTACACCGGGCATAGGTAAGCTGTTTTCGAAAGATGCAAGGGCGTATGCTTATCTTCCCGAATCGGTGGCTGCCTTTCCGGATGGTACGGATTTTATCGCGTTAATGGATAAAGTAGGCTTTAAACATACCAAACAAAGGCCTTTGGCGTTTGGTATCTGTTCGATATATACAGGTGTTAAATGATAAAAACCCGGTACCTTACTTTACTCATCCTCATATTTTGCGGCAAAAGCGTGCTGGCCCAGGTGCCTGCATGGGGTGGTGGTGCCGATTTAAAGGATATTAGCTTTGGTTTCGGGTTCCAGTACATAAGCTCCGATTTTAAGATTCTGAAAACCGCCGATTGGAGAACTCCCTACTATGATACGGGCTCCAAGTCGAACGTAACCGACTCACTGTCGAGCATCAGCACGGCCTCAACGCAAGGTTTTGGTGTTGGTTTTGTTGCCCGGTACCGGATAACCGACAACCTGGAAGTACGCACAACACCGTCGCTATCATTTACCGACCGAACACTCATCTATCAATACATCAACAGCGCCACACAGACTTTTAAGCAGGTAAACGCTTCGCTGGTGGAGGTGCCGCTATCGTTAAAAATAAAATCCGACCGCATTGTCAACTTTAGGGCTTATTTGCTGGGTGGCGTAAAGTATTCGTACGGCATCAGTAAAATACCTGCCGAAGACCCTAACCTATCGCCGCTGGATAAAATGGTGGTTACCAATAGGGGGTACGCATCGTATGAAGCAGGTATAGGTATGGACATTTACTTTGAATATTTTAAGTTTTCGCCCGAGTTTAAGATATCAAATTCGTTTGGCAATATACTGGCCACGGGCAATAATCCATACTCAAAACCATTGGATTCCTTGTTTTTGCATACTTTGGTTTTTACCATCTATTTTGAATAATCGAAGCCAATTAAGCAAAAAAACTTAACTTCGTGGCGTATAAAGCACTCATGTCTAAAATTGTACTCATAACAGGAGCCACCGCCGGGATAGGCGAAGCCTGTGCACACACCTTTGCCCGCGAAAAATATAATCTGGTACTGACCGGCCGCCGCACTGAACGCTTGGAAAAACTATCGAAAGAAATTACCGAAAAGTATGGTGTTGAGGTATTGACCCTGGAGTTTGATGTTACCGATAAAAACGCTGTGGTAAGCAAACTGGAAAGCTTGCCCGATGGTTGGAAAAAGGTGGATGTACTGATCAACAACGCCGGTTTAAGCAAAGGCCTCGACCCGGTGCAAAGCGGTTTATACGAAGACTGGGACCTGATGATAGATACCAATGTTAAAGGTTTGCTTTACGTGAGTAAAGTAGTGGCTAACTGGATGATAAGCAACGGTTCAGGTCATATTATTAATCTGGGTTCGATTGCGGGAAAAGAAATTTATGCCAACGGCCATGTGTATTGTGCCACAAAAGCGGCTGTGGATTTTTTGAGCAAAGGCATGCGGTTTGATTTGCTTACTTATGGCATAAAAGTTACGGCCATACACCCGGGCGCGGTGGAGACCGAGTTCTCGCTGATACGCTTTAAGGGGGATACGGAAAGGGTAAAAAAAGTTTACGAGGGCATTGTGCCTTTGGTTGCTGAAGATATAGCCGAAACGATATGGTTCGCGGCATCACGGCCGGCGCATGTGAACATTAACGAGCTCATCATTATGCCGACGCAACAAGCAAATGCTACGGTATTTAACAGGAAAGTTTAGAAAATAAGTCCATGGTCTATAGTCCACGGACCATGGACAAAAAAACAAATAACTCAGAAGATGTCACTAATCGAAACAATAGACCAGGATATTAAGAAAGCTATGTTGGCCAAACAGGAGGCCAATTTGCGCGCGTTGCGTGCAGTAAAGGCCGCGTTATTGTTGGCACGTACAGAAAAAGGTGCTTCGGATGTATTGACGGAAGAAGCGGAGATCAAAGTTTTGCAAAAGCTTGTTAAACAACGCAAAGAATCGTCGGATATATACAAGGCGCAAAACCGCGAAGACTTGTACAAAATAGAGATGGAAGAGCTGGAGGTAATAGAATTATATTTGCCTAAGCAAATGGATATTGCCGACATTGAACGAGTGGTGAAACAACTGATTATCAGTACCGGCGCCGCATCGGTAAAAGACATGGGCAAGGTAATCGGCGCGGCAAACAAAGAGCTGGCGGGCAAGGCCGACGGCAAAACCATATCGGAAGTGGTGAAGCGCTTACTGAGTTAAATAATTAATAATTTGTTGTAACTCCGTTGCAATAAACTATTTTTATGGCGGGCAATTTTATTTGCGTGCCGCTTTTTACAACGGCATATAATTTTAAACACACAAAAAACACCGATAATTTATATGGATTTCGTGCTTAAAGATGAAAACGGTTTTAGTTATATCGACGAGGGCGAAGGCGAAGTTCTGTTGTTGTTGCATGGCCTGATGGGCGCTTTGAGCAACTGGCAAGATGTGGTGGAGGAGTTTAGCAAAGAGTACCGGGTTATTATACCGATGCTGCCTATTTACGATCTGCCGCTGTTGACTACAGGTGTAAAAAGCCTGGCTAAATACGTTAATAAGTTCATCAACCACATGGAGTTGGATCAGGTTTGCCTGTTGGGAAACTCGTTGGGCGGCCATGTTGGGTTGATTTATTGTTTATCGCACCCGGAGCATGTACGGTCGTTGGTGTTGACCGGGAGTTCGGGGTTGTACGAAAATTCTTTTGGTGGCACATTCCCGCGCCGCGAAAGCTATGATTTTGTAAAAGAAAAGGTAGAATATACATTTTACGATCCGAGAACGGCAACCAAGGAATTGATTGACGAAGTTTTCCAAACGGTGAACGACAGGCATAAGGTGATACGAATTTTGGCGATGGCAAAATCGGCCATCAGGCACAATATGGGTAAGGACCTGCACAAAATAGAAATACCCGTATTGTTAATTTGGGGCAGAAACGATAAAATAACGCCGCCGGAGGTGGCTGAGGAGTTTCACCGGTTATTGCCCGACTCGGAATTGCATTGGATTGACCAATGCGGCCACGCGCCCATGATGGAGCGGCCATTGGAATTTAACCAGGTATTAAAAGGATTTTTAGAAAAAATAAAAGTATAGATGTTAGCCATTGAACTCATATCCGACATCATTCCTGCGGTTCGTACTTCGGCTACGATACAACAGGTTGTTGACCGGATGACAGAGTTTAAGGTGAGGCACTTGCCGATAGTGAACGAGAACCAGTTTTTGGGCCTCGTGTCGGAAGACGACCTGATTGAAACCACCGACTATACATTAGCTATCGGTTCGGTATCCTTGTCGTTGGTAAACCCCTACGTTTTTGAGAATCAGCACATTTACGATGTAATCAGGTTATTTTATGAGCGCCAATTGACGGTTGTACCTGTTTTGGATGCAAAGAAGGACTATTTGGGTCTTATTTCGTTAAATAGTATGAACGAATACTTTGCGCGTATTACTTCGGTGGCTGAGCCTGGTGGCATTATCGTACTCGAAATAAGCAACCGTAACAACTCGCTGGCGCATATGGCACAGATTGTAGAGTCGGACAATGCACAGGTGCTTAGCTCGTACATCCGCTCATTTCCTGATTCGACCCGTTTGGAGGTTACCTTAAAAGTAAACAAACAGGATATATCGGGCATAGTAGCTGCCTTTTTACGATACAACTATACCGTAAAGGCTACTTTTAACTTTACTCCGGTTGATGATGACTCGATGAACCGGTATGATTCGTTTATGAATTACCTCAATATATAAATTGCCTGCAGATGAAGATAGCGATATATGGGCGGCAGTTCAACAATTCGGTGTTGCCTTATGTACAGCAGGTTTTTACCCAACTGGAGGAACATGGGGTTGAGATTTATATTTTTAAGGATCTGGATGCCTTTTTGTCGGGTAAAATAGTTTTTTCGTACCCTTACCAAACGTTCGAAAAAAAACAGGACCTAAAGGGCATAATAGATGTTTTTTTGACGTTGGGCGGCGATGGTACCCTGTTGGATATCGTAGCTTTTATCCGCGATTCGGGTATCCCGGTAATCGGTATCAATTTTGGCCGTCTGGGTTTTTTGGCCAGCGTTAACAAGGATGATATCGCGAAGGCCATATCCGATGTAGTAAACCATAAATATACTTTAGACAGCCGTGTGTTGCTTAAAATAGAATCGGCGCCGGCGGTGTTTGGAGATGATAACTTCGCGCTAAACGATATTACCTTTCATAAACGTGATGATTCGGCCATGATTACCATACATGCATACCTGAACGACGAGCTCTTAAACTCGTATTGGGGCGATGGTATCATTATATCTACACCAACAGGGTCGACGGCTTACTCGTTGAGCTGTGGTGGACCAATTATCCTGCCACAGTCGGGCAATATTGTGGTAACACCGGTAGCGCCACATAATTTGAACGTGCGGCCCATCGTATTGTCGGACGATAATGTACTTAGCTTTGAGGTTGAAGGGCGTGGCCCCAATTATCTGGTATCGTGCGATTCGAGGACGGTTACCGTTGACAGCCCGATTAAATTTTATATCCGCAAAGCCGCTTTTGAGCTAAACCTGATCCGTTTGGATAATGAATCGTACTTATCTACGTTAAGGAACAAACTACTTTGGGGAATAGATGCCCGGAATTATTAAGATGCCCAAATTTTTATCCGCCCTTATTTTATCATGTTTGTTTATTTGCGGGGCCGACGCCCAGAAATGGGAAGCGGGCGCCACAATAGGGCCATCGGGTTATATCGGCGACCTTAACCCTACCAATCCCCTGAAATTTTCGGGCATATCGGGTGGTATTTTTGTAAAACACAATTTCAGCGGGTATTTATCGGTAAAACTTGGCTATATGTACGGCACCATAAGCGGTGCCGACAGTACGTCATCAAACCCGCAATATGTTAACCGCAATTTGAGTTTTTCCACCTCGCTGAGCGAGCTGAGCCTTACCGGAGAGTTCAATTTTAAAAACTATATACCTCAAATAGGCGATAATGTGTTTACACCGTATATTTTTGCCGGCATTGCTACAACAGCTTATAACCCACAGGCAACTTATAAAGGGGTGGTGTACAATTTAAGGCCGCTGGGTACGGAGGGCGAAGCACCTTATTCAAACTCCACTATCGCCATACCTTATGGGGCAGGTATCAAATTCAACTTTTCGGGGGCCTGGAACTTTATTGTAGACCTTGGGTATCGCGCTACTACCACCCCATATTTGGATGACGTAGCCAATAATTACGCTAATAAAAGCCAGTTGAGCGGAGTAGCGTTAGCGCTATCAGACAGGTCGGGCGAAAAGACAGGTGATTATATAGGAACCGCAGGCACGCAACGCGGCAATTACCGGGGAAACGATACGTATATGTTTTTTGGTTTTTCGGTATCGTATACCTTCATCAGCCAAAAATGCCCGACTTTTTAGGCCATTTCTTCGTCAAGTGGCTTGGGCGCGGGAGCCGAGTCTTTGATCAGTTTTTTATCAAGATCAAGCTTGTCTAAATAAAACAATACAGCGCAAATAGCTACAGTAGCCAAATCGCAAATGCGGCGTATCAGTTTAACGTTTTCGATGGTAGGGGCCAGGCGGATGATGGTAAAGGAGCAGGCGTATAATATCACCACAATAACAACCCCAAGCGGGAAAATGATGAGCTTTTTCTTTAATAAAACTGCCCAGTTTTTGCGGAGTGTTTCGTCGTGTATTTGGGCTGCAATCAATTTCTCATAGTACTGTTTAAAATACGCATAACAGGTAATCATAAACACACAACTCACCGATGAGATCATACCGCTTAAATTTGGAATAAAAATATCTCTTTTTTATTTAAAAACTAATATCGGGCATAAATTACACCCCTTTTTTTTGCACAATTGCAATTTAACTAACATTATGAAGGCAGGCAGGATATGTTAATGTTAAACTGGGTGCAACGCTTTGCCATGTATACGGTTTAATTTGCCTTTGGTTTGCATATGCAGGCTTTTTATTTGTTTTAGGACGGTGTTTTTGCCGTTTTTTTTCTTTTTGGGCTTATAATAAAAATATACAAAGTAAGTTTTACCTTTGTCCCCTGAAATTTTTTAATACTTTGGCTTTAAACAGCAAATAAAGTTTGTTTTTAGCAGCAGCCACCCATGGGATTTAGAGAAGAAATAGATACACACAAATTACCAAAGCATGTTGCTGTCATAATGGATGGTAATGGCAGGTGGGCTAAGGGGAAGGGCAAGATGCGCGTATTTGGGCATCATAACGGTGTGCTATCGGTAAGGGATGTGGTTGAAGGTGCCGGCGAACTGGGGATAAAATATCTGACGTTGTACACTTTTTCGGCCGAGAACTGGAACCGGCCAAAGTATGAGGTTACCGCCATCATGGAATTGTTGATATCGACCATTAATAAAGAGATAAAAAAATTAATGGAGAACAATGTACGTTTGAATACCATTGGCGATATTGACAAACTGCCCGAAAAATGCTACGTGGAATTAAAGAACGCCGTTGAAAAGACTTCGGCAAACACCGGGTTGGTATTAACATTGGCCCTAAGTTATAGCTCGCGCCGCGAAATTACCGACGCGGCAAAGGCCATTGCCGCAAAAGTTGAGAAGGGGTTGATAAAAGCCGAAGATGTTGATGAAGCGCTTTTTGCACAACATTTGCACACGGCTGATATGCCTGATCCCGAACTGCTGATCAGGACAAGTGGCGAATACAGGATAAGCAACTTCCTGCTTTGGCAAATTGCCTATGCCGAACTGTATTTTACAGATAAACTCTGGCCCGATTTCAGGCGTGAGGATTTGTTCGAGGCTATCCTTGATTATCAAAAAAGGGAACGTCGGTTTGGCCTCATCAGTGAGCAAATCAACTAAATTTTTATGTTTAACACTTTTTAACAACTGTATAAATTATTTTAGCCCATCAAAATATTCGAATGAATAAACTCCTTATTGCACTATTTTTCTCAGTCATTTGTTCGGCCGCATGGGCGCAGGTTTCAAACCAACCAAGGCCACAACTTACAAAATCAATACCGGCCGATAGTATAAGTTATTTAAGTCCGCGTGATTTTATCATTGGCGGCGTTAGCGTGAGCGGTACCAAGTATCTTGAAAAAGATGTGCTTATCACCATATCAAAATTAAACAAAGGCGATAAGATAACCATACCGGGCGAAGCTTCGGCAAACGTGATCAAAGCCTTGTGGGACCAAGGGCTTTTTGACGATGTGAAGCTGAATATTACCAAAATAGATTTGGATACCGTTTATTTGGAAATAGCAATAACAGAACGTCCGCGCCTATCGCGGATGCACTTATTGGGCATACGTAAAGGCGAGATAGAAGATATCCAAAAAATGTTGAACGACAAGGCCGGTAAAATTGTTAACGAAAACCTGTTGAACACTACCACCAACATCATAAAGAAGCATTTTAGCGATAAAGGCTTTTTGAATACCACAGTTGATATACAACAGCGTAAAGATCCATCGGATGCCAATAGTGTGATACTGGATGTGCATATCGATAAAAAGCAGAAAGTGAAGATCAATAAGGTGATGTTTGAGGGGAACGTAGTATTCACTCAAAAGAAACTCAAAAGCTTTTTGAAAGATACCCGCGAGAAAAAATGGACACATATTTTTGGTTCGAAGAAGTTTATCCGCGATAAATACGAAGACGATAAGCAGGAATTTGTACAAAAGCTACAGGAAAGAGGGTACCGCGACGCTGAAATTTTGAGTGATTCGGTTTGGAAAAACGACGAGCAAACGGTAAACGTAAAAATTAAAATGTACGAAGGGCCGAAATATTACTTCGGTAAGATCACGTTTTCGGGCAATTCAAAATACCCTACCAGTGTTCTAAATTCAATTTTGCGCATCAAAAAAGGCGATGTGTTTAGCGAAGACAATTTGACCAAACGTTTGAGCGGGCCAACAGCCAATGGGGACGATATATCATCGTTATACTTAAACGACGGGTATTTGACCTACCAGGCCGATCCTGTACAGACAAAAATATACAATGACACGATTGATGTTGACATCAGGATGTATGAAGGGCCGCAATACACCATTAACCGTGTTATTATACAGGGTAATGATGTTACCAACGATAAAGTTGTGCGCAGGGCCATACGTACTTTGCCGGGGCAAAAATTCTCGAAGGAAGCCATTGTGCGCAGTACACGTGAAATTACCCAATTAGGTAATTTTGATGAGCAAAAAACAGAACCGAAACCTACCAACATCAACCCGCAGGATGGTACGGTTGATATTGTTTATGATGTGGTTGAAAAACCATCAGATCAGGTTGAGCTTTCGGGCGGTTTTGGTGGCGGCCAATTGGTTGGTACGTTGGGTTTAACATTCAACAACTTCTCCATACGTAACTTGTTTAACAAAAGCGCTTACAAACCATTACCAAAGGGCGATGGCGAAAAGTTGAGTTTGCGCGGTCAATCGAACGGGCAGAATTACCAGAATTTTTCGTTTACGTTTTCGGAGCCTTGGTTGGGTGGAAAAAAACCTATCTACTTCGCGGTAACAGCCTATACCCAGTTAAGTTCGAATGCTTCGGCGTATGCCAGCACCGACCCTAATTTTTATAATTTACGTATCAATGGTGCCGGTATCACTTTGGGCGAGCAATTGAAGGTTCCGGATAACTTTTTCCAACTGAACTACTCGTTAAATGTTGATCACTATAATTTGAATAACTATCCCGGTTATTTGTTTAAAAACGGTACATCGTGGAACATTAAGCTGACACAGGAGTTGAGCCGTAACTCGTTGGACCAGCCTATTTTCCCTACGTCGGGATCTAATATTAAGTTTACCGTGCAGGCTACGCCGCCATACTCGTTGTTTAACGGCGTAAATTATGAAATAGCTACACCACAACAACGCTACCAGTTTGTTGAGTATCACAAATGGAAATTCGAGTCGCAATGGTTCCAGAAAATTGTTGGTAAATTGGTGTTAAAGGGTCAGGCGCAATTCGGCTTTATGGGCCAATACAATACTGCGGTAGGTCCGGCACCATTTGAGCGCTTTAAATTAGGCGGCGACGGTATGCAGAGTTACCAGTTTTTACAAGGCAGCGAAATCATTGGTTTGCGCGGTTATCAGAACTTTTCAATCGTTCCTGATGGTTCGGGCTATAACGCAAATAATAACCCGGGCAGTCCGGTGTTTAACAAATATGAGTTGGAATTGCGCCACCCGATTATTGATAGTCAGTCGGCAAAAATATTGTTGCTGGCATTTGCAGAGGGCGGAAACGTATGGAACAGCTTCAGTACTTTTACACCATTTAACGTAAAAAGGTCGGTAGGTTTTGGTACCCGTATTTTCCTTCCTATATTTGGGCTGCTTGGATTAGATTATGGTTATGGTTTCGATGCAATACCCGGCGCGCCGAGTGCAAACAAAAGCCAGTTCCACTTCTCTATCTCGCAGAGTTTAAATGGCGGCTTTAATTGATCGGAATATGAAAAAGGTTTTTTTAACACTGGTTTTTGCGTTGTTTATTGGGTTTAGCGGTTTTGCGCAACGTTTTGCGTATATCGATTCGCAATATATTTTGAACCATGTGCCGGACTATATTTCGGCACAGAAGGAGTTGAAAGCCTTATCGGACCAATGGCAAAAAGAAAGTGATGCCCGTTTTCAGGAAATCGACAGGATGTACAAAGCCTATCAGGCGGATCAGGTGTTGATGACGCCGGATATGAAAAAGCGTCGTGAAACTGACATTGTAGAAAAAGAAAAGGCAGCGAAAGATTTTCAACGCTCAAAATTTGGTCCCGATGGCGAATTAGCACAGCGTAGTAGCGCATTGATAAAACCGATACAAGACCGAATAGCCAAAGCCATACAGGAATTGGCCGAGAGCGACGGTATAGATATGGTATTTGATAAAAACAGTGAAGTAATTATGCTTTATGCCAATCCGCGCTACGACAGGAGCGATGATATTATAAAACGCTTAGGATTAAAGCCCGGAGTGTTGGCTAAGTAAAAAAAAATCTTTAAAATCGCAGAAAAATAAAAATCAGAAAAACCCCAAAATGAAAAAGTTATTTAAAGTTGTATTGATTGCCGGATGTATGGTTTTAGCAGGAACTCTTGCAAAGGCTCAGAATAAAATTGGCTACGTAAATTTTAACGCTGTTATAGACGTTATGCCGGATAAATTGGTTATCCAAAAAACATTGCAAACCGAAACAAAACAATATTCGGACGGCTTACAAGGCATGCAAGCTGAGTACCAAGCCAAATTGGCCGATTACCAAAAAGGCCAGGCCGGTATGAACGATGCTGTTCGTTTGGCAAAAGAAGGCGAGTTGACCGACATGCAAAAAAGGATGCAGGATTATAACACAACTGCACAACAAAAACTGGATCAAAGGCAACAAGAATTAGCTAAGCCATTGTTTGACAAAGTAAAGTTGGCAGTAAATGGTGTAGCGAAAGAAAAAGGATACGCGTATGTATTCGATTCGTCGCAACAAATAATGTTGGTATCGCCTGATTCGGACGACCTGACGGAAGCTGTTAAAACAAAATTAGGTATTGTTGCAGCAGCACCCGCAGCAAAAAAATAATCTTCCATCAAAACATTATGCTAAAGGCGGGACCCGATTTTTTTATTGGGTCGCGCTTTTTACATTTGTACCCATGTTAAACAATCAGCCTGTAGGTATTTTCGATTCGGGAATTGGGGGCCTCACGGTATTCCGGTCGATAGCGGAGGCATTGCCCCAATACGATTATATCTACTTAGGCGATAATGCGAGGGCACCTTATGGTAACCGTTCGTTCAAAACCATACATCAATACACACTGGAATGTGTTGAAGCCCTTTTTGAGATGGGCTGCCCTTTGGTCATATTAGCCTGCAACACGGCATCGGCCAAGGCATTACGTACCATACAGCAGCAGGACTTGAAAAAGAACGACCCCTCCAAACGTGTTTTAGGCGTTATCAGGCCCACTGCCGAAGTTATCGGCAATTATACCCGTACAAAAGAAATAGCCGTGTTAGGCACTAAGGGAACGGTACAATCGGGATCGTACATGCTGGAGATCGCTAAATTTTTTCCGGATGTGGTAGTACACCAACAAAGCTGCCCGCTGTGGGTGCCTTTGATAGAGAATGGTGAACATGATAAACCCGGTGCCGATTATTTTGTAAAAAAGTACCTGGATGAAGCTTTGGCCAAATCGCAGGATATTGATACGATTTTGTTGGGCTGCACCCATTACCCCTTGTTGACGCAAAAAATTGAAGCTTACCTGCCCGACCATATCCGCGTGGTATCGCAGGGTGATATTGTGGCAAAAAGTTTGGTGGATTATTTACAGCGCCATCCCGAAATGGAAAACAAATTGAGCAGAGGCGGCAACCGCCAGTTTTTTACTACGACCGACGACACACCCGACTTTGACCATATGGCGGCATCGTTCTTTCCCGAGCCGGTTACCTCATCGTTTATACAGGTGGTATAATAATCTACCAATTGAATAGATTTTACGTTTGGTGGATAATATTATGGCCTTATTTTCTCACAAATAAGTAAGTTTGCAGCCAAAGCAAAATTATTTGAACTTTTATTTGATCTATATAGCTGTTGGCCTGGGGCTTTTTGGGTTCTCGGCCGTGTTTGCCTTATTCGGGGTGTATGCCGAGCGTAAGGTATCGGCTTTTATACAAGACAGGCTGGGGCCTACCGAGACGGGTAAATTCGGCTTGCTGCAAACCGTTGCCGATATCGTTAAGTTACTCCAAAAAGAACTGATAACGCCTGCCGCAGCTGATAAACTACTGTTCGCGCTGGCACCTTTCATTATATTTATAGCCGTATACCTTGGTTTCGCGGTGATGCCTTGGGGGCCGGGTTTGGTGCCGGTTAGCCTTAATTTGGGGCTGTTTTACTTTTTCGCGATTGTATCGATAGAAACTTTGGGTATACTGATGGCCGGCTGGGGCTCGAACAATAAGTACTCCATGTTGGGCGCGATGCGTTCGGTTGCGCAGGTGATATCGTATGAGATACCGGCCGGTTTCGCTCTGATATCGGTAGTAATGATCGCGCAAACGCTGGACCTGCAACAAATAGCCACACAGCAAGGCATCTTATCCACAGAAACAACCAAGTTTTTAGGCTTTTTGGATGTGAGCCATATCGGTGGCATCCTGTCGTGGAATATCTTCAGGGCACCGCATTTGATGGTGGCCTTTGTTATTTATTTTATCGCATCGCTGGCGGAATGTAACCGTGCACCGTTTGATATACCCGAGGCAGAATCGGAACTGGTAGCGGGTTTCCATACAGAATATACCGGTCTGCGTTTTGGCTTTGTGTTTTTGGCGGAGTACTCGATGATGTTTTTGGTGTCGATGTTGGGTGTTATTTTGTTTTTAGGGGCCTGGAACACGCCGCTGCCCAATATCGGTGTGGTACAACTGGCTAACTGGACGACAGGCTGGGGCTGGGGTATTTTATGGGTATCGGTAAAGGCATTGGCGCTGGTGGGCGTACAAATGTGGATCAGGTGGACGTTGCCGCGTTTCAGGGTCGATCAATTGATGGACTTATGCTGGAAAGTGCTGACACCGCTGGCCTTCGCTTGTATGGTGATATCGGGGCTGTGGCGTTTATTGTTAATGTAAGCAAGGATGTTCAGGAATATCATAAAAGAATTGAAAACGGCCGGTGTGGGCATGGGGCTCACGCTAAAGCACTTGTTCGCGACCAAAAAACGGCGGGTGATGGATACCGTAAAGTCGGATAATTATTTTGAGCAACAAGGCAAAGGCACAAATACGATACAATACCCATCGCAAGAGTTGCCGGTGCCCGAAGTTGGGCGTTACCAGCTTTTTGTGGAGATAGACGATTGCATTGTATGCGACCTGTGCGCCAAAGTTTGCCCGGTGGATTGCATTGAGATAGATTCCATCAAATCGCCGGATTTGATCGGGCTGACATCAGATGGCTCGCCGAAAAGGTTATACGCGGCCAAGTTTGATATCGATATGGCCAAATGCATGTATTGCGGCCTGTGTACCATTGTTTGCCCGACGGAATGCATTACCATGACCAGCGAATACGATGTAAGCGTGCAGGAGCTTGATTTGCTGACCTATCAGTTTTCGGACATGCCGGCTGAAGTGGCCGACGAAAAGCGCAGGATATTTGAAGAAGCGCAGGCAGCCAAACAAGCCGCTAAATTAGCGGCCCTAAAAAAGAAGGAAGAAGGCCTATGAACATAGCGACATTGATATTTTATGTATTGGGTTTTGTGGTACAGGCATCGGCGTTAACGGTGGCGGTGAGCAAAAACCTGGTGCGTTCTATCTTTATGTTCTTTGTTACGCTGTTCGCGCTGGCCGGGCTGTATGTTTACGCTTTGGCGGATTTTGTCGCGGTAACGCAAATTGTGGTATACGTTGGCGGGGTGTTGGTGCTGATGCTGTTCGCGTTCATGCTGTCGAACAGGGAGGTGCTGAACAATTTGCAGGAACGCAACAGCCGGTTTTTTTCAATACAAAAAGTACCGGCTATTTTGGTGGCGGTGTTGTTTTTACTGATTTTGGTGAACGCCATTATCAAAGCAGATGTGGATAATATGGCCTGGATAAAAATATCGGCACAAAACAACAATGTGATACAGCCGGCGGACAATATGGTGCCGAATATGGGCGTGAATTTGATGACGCGGTATTTGCTGCCCTTTGAGGCGGTATCGATATTGCTGATGATGGCGCTGATAGGCGCCGCGCATTTGGCACGAAAGGAGGAGCATAAATTCCAATGATTACGCTCACCAATTTTTTGCTGATCGGTGCGGGGCTGTTCGCTATCGGGATCTATATGGTATTGGCCAAACGCAATGCTATACAGGTTTTGATCGGTATCGAATTTATTTTGAACGCGGCTATACTGAACTTAGTTGCCTTTGGCAAATACGATAAGCTGTACAACAGCGGGCAAACCTTTGCTTTGTTTGCCATTGTGTTGGCAGGCGCGGCAGCGGCAGTGGCTTTGGCGATAATACTGAATGTGTACAAGCAATATAAAACCATTGACCCGAATAAGGTGGAGAAATTAAAGGACTGATGATGAAAAAGATTATAGCTTTTGTCTTTTTGTTGTCGCCATTCATGTCAATGGGGCAGGTGGTTGTTGTTCCGAAGGACACTTCCAAATCAGCTGTGCAACATCAGTTATTGATTAGAGACATGCCTACTGTGATGGATGGTCCATTGTATGTTTTGGATGATAAAGTGGTTAAGAAAGACCAAATTGATACGTCCAAAATTCGAAATATTGAAATAGTCAGAGGCGCAGAGGCCGCAGCGATATGGGGTTCAAGAGGAGTTAACGGTGTATACGTTTATACTTCTGAAAAATTTGCTAAAAAGAAAGCTGAGGCGATGACTTTACCAAAACTTTTAGGCAATGACCCATTTTATGTTGTCGATGGCGTCCCTGCTGAAAATATGGATAGACTGAATCCAGACAGTATCATAAATGTGGAGATATTGAAATATTCTAACGTACTTATTTATTCGCAGAGGGCGGCGCGACCGATAGTAATCATAACCACCATAAAAGGCGAGAAGCTGTCATATGAAAAAGAACTCGGACAATTATCTTCAAAATATCTCAACTATATTCAGCAGAAAAATGGAAACGATAATGATGTAGTATACCTGGTAGACGGCGAATTAATTAAAAATCCATCAAAAGATTACGTGGTTTTTTTATATGACACTATCAATAAAAATATAAAACACATTTCCTTTAAAATGACAAAAGATTTGCACTCAGGTTTCTACTCAATACCAATGGTAATCATCACCACAAAAAAATAATTTGCAAACAACTTTACTACATACCGACCCAACCATCCAACTCGCCTTATTAGCGGTGCTGATACCGTTTGCGGTGGCTTTGGTGAATTTGTTTTTGGTGAAGAACCAAAGCAAGGTATCGGGTTGGCTGGGTACGTTGGCTATTCTCATCAGTTTTGTGCTTTCGGCAGTTGTTTTTAGCAGGGTTTGGAATGTGGGCGACCTGCACTCCCAATGGCTATGGTTTACGGCGGGCAAGCTGCAGGTGGGTGCCGGGGTGTGGCTGAACAACCTTTCGGTATTGATGCTGTTGCTGGTTACGGGCATTGCTTTGCCGGTGCATATCTATTCCATCGCATACATGCAGGGCGATGAAAAATACAGCCGCTATTTTGCTTATCTCGGTTTCTTTTGTTTTGCCATGCTGGGTTTGGTGGTGGTGGATAACCTGCTGCTGCTGTATATGTTTTGGGAGCTGGTGGGTTTTGCATCCTACCTGCTCATTGGCTTTTGGTTCACGCGTGAAAAGGCGGTGCAGGCCAATAAAAAGGCTTTTATTATGAACAGGATCGGGGATGTGGCGTTGTTGTCGGGCATCCTGATTTTGTATGCTGATTTTCATACGTTTAACATGGTTACCTTGTTTGATAACCATGCCACTGCGGCATTTGTCAATGCTGCGGACAGTACATGGATCACCCTGCCGGGGATATGCTTTTTGATCGGCGCGATGGCGAAATCGGCACAGTTCCCGCTGCATACCTGGCTGCCCGACGCGATGGAAGGGCCGACATCCATATCCGCATTGATCCACGCCGCTACGATGGTCGCAGCAGGTATATTTTTATTGGGCAGGGTGTATGTAATGTTTAGTCCGGATGTGTTGACTTTGATGGCTTGTATCGGTTGTTTTACGGCCTTTATGGCCGCTACCATCGCGCTGACGCAAAACGATTTGAAACGTATTCTGGCTTACTCTACCATATCGCAACTGGGTTTTATGATGATGGCGATGGGGGTAGGCGCGTATTCGTCTGGCTTGCTGCATTTGGCCACGCATGCCTTTTTTAAATGTTTATTATTTTTGGCAGCCGGTGTTATCATCCATCAAATGCAGCATTTGAAAGACGAACATCAACTCGATATCGATGCGCAGGATATCAACAATATGGGCGGCATGCGCAAGGGGATGCCTGTAACTTTTGTTACCTGTGTTGTTGCCTCGCTGGCCTTGATCGGTTTTCCGTTTACGTCGGGCTGTTTATCGAAAGACGGCATTATGGTGCAGGCGTTTTACTGGGCTGAGGGTAAAAGCTGGCCGCATTTTATTGTCCCGGTAACGGCATTGCTCACCAGTTTGCTCACTATATTTTATATCAGCCGGTTACTCTTCAAAGTGTTTTTTGGCGAGGCCAAAATAAAAGAGATGGTGCCCAACCTGAAAACGGTGGGGCATGATGGTGGCTGGCTGTTTAGCCTGCCGATGATATTTTTGGCGCTTTGCAGTTTGTTCCCGCTGTTCTCATTCCATCCGTTTGATTATAGCGAGGCATGGATCGTTCAAGGTTTTGGCATCGCTGTAAAGGCAGCCGGCAGCATAAGTTATGAAACGTTGGTGGCGTTGACTGTCAATATTTTTGGTATCGCTATAGTTTACTTAGCTTACACCCTGTATATCAGCAGGAGCAGGGCCATCAAACAGTCGGGCTTTTTGTTCAAACTATCGTACCACGAATGGTATATCGATTGGTTTTACCACCGGGTCATCATCAAAGATGTATTGCGGATAGGCAGCGTACTATCATGGGTAGACCGAAATATTTTTGACGGCATCATCCATCTGTTTGGCTCGGTTAGTATTTTTATCGGGAAGATTACGGCCTGGATAGATAAATACCTGATCGACGGGTTCATCAACCTGTTGGTAACGGTGGTAAAACAGGCCGGCAATTTTGTGCGGGGTTTTCAAACCGGCAGGGTGCAGGCCTATTTGCTCAGCATGCTGCTGCTTATTGTGGTTATTTATGTTTTAAAGACGTTTATGTAAATGAATATACTTTCGCTCATCATTTTTATACCTATCCTGTTTGGGCTCATCATTTTGGTGCTGCCTGCGGGCCTGCGTTATATATACCGGTCGGTAACCCTTTGCGCCACTTTGCTGCAGTTAGGCTTGAGTATATGGCTCTATGTGCAGTTTAAAACGGGGGCAGGCTTTGCAGGTGTAAACCACGAGGGCCAATACCAATTTGTTGAGAAATTCCACTGGATAGCGCTGAACTTAGGCGCGATGGGCAAAATGCAGATCGATTATTTTGTGGGGGTGGATGGGATATCCATTATGCTGTTGCTGATGTCGTCGGTTGTGATGGTGGTGGCGGCTTTGGCATCGTGGGAAATTAATAAAAACCACAAAGGATATTTCGCGCTGTTTTTATTGCTGGATATGGCGATTACGGGCGTATTTTGCTCGCTGGATTTCTTCCTGTTCTATATTTTTTACGAGTTGATGTTGCTGCCGTTGTATTTCCTGATCGGGATATGGGGCGGTGCCAAGCGGGAGTACGCGGCGATAAAATTCTTCCTGTTTACGCTGTTCGGTTCGGTATTTATGTTGCTGGTGATGGTGGGATTGTACTTCTCGGTAAAAGACCCTGCCACGGGTTACCATACCTTTAACATCATCCAGATGATGAACCCCGCTAATTACGATAAGGATTCGATATTCGGGTTTATCGGCACGCATATGCTGTTGGGTATGCCGGCGCGTACGGTTGGCTTTATTACTTTGTTCATTGCCTTCGCTATTAAAATACCTGTGGTGCCGTTGCATACCTGGCTGCCCGACGCGCACGTGGAGGCGCCTACGCCGGTTTCCATCATATTGGCGGGCGTATTGCTCAAGGTGGGCGGTTATGGTATGATACGGATATGCTTTGGCATTTTCCCGGAAGTGGCTACGCATGGCGCGTTTTGGATTGGTTTGTTGGGGATGATATCGATACTATACGGTGCGTTTAATGCATTGGCCCAGCGCGATCTGAAGCGTTTGATCGCGTATTCGTCTATATCGCACATGGGCTTTGTTTTGCTGGGGATAGCTTCGCAAACGGCCGAAGGTTTGAGCGGCGCGATGATGCAGATGGTGAGCCACGGCTTTTTATCGTCGATGTTGTTCTTTTTGGTGGGAGTTATTTACTACCGTGTGCACGACAGGGACATTTACAGCTTCCGTGGCCTGAGCAATTTGATGCCGAAGTACACGGTATTTATCATGATCGCGTTCTTCGCCTCGCTGGGTTTGCCGGGCTTTTCGGCATTTATCGGCGAACTGTTCAGTTTGATAGGTGCGTTCAACTCGCAAACCGCCAACGGACTGCTGCCCACCTGGATGGCCATGGGTGCATCGGTGGGTATATTATTGGGCGCCGGGTACTTTTTATGGACGCTGCAGCGCATGTTTTTCGGCGAATTAAAAATAAAAGGGGGGCAAGTATGGAAATTGGCCTTAGTTGACATCAGTACTCGCGAAATGCTGGTATTGGTGCCTTTGTCTATCTTAACATTGGCTTTGGGCTTAATGCCATCATTAGTGTTTGCCAAGATCAACGATTCGGTTTTGGCATTTGTTCAATTTATTCACGTAAACTAAACTAATGATGAAAAAACTAATGTTCATGTTCTTCGGACTATTGCTGTCGGCCTCAGCAATGGCCATCGGCGACCAGAAGGTCCCTTCGAAAGTTGAAAAGGTGACCGTTTTTTTAGGTGGGGCGCAGGTAACACGTTCGGCTAACGTGAGTATCCCTGCCGGGCAATCCACCATTACGTTTGAGGGATTGTCGGCAGATATAGATGTTGAGAGCCTACAGGTGCATGCAGATGGACCTTTTACCATCTTATCAGTAAAAAGCCAGGCAAATTATTTGAACGTGCAAACGAGATTACAACAGGTAGTCGACTTGCTTACCCAACAAAAAACACTTCGCGACAAGCTGGGCATGCAAAACGATATATTATCGGTTTACAAGCAAGAAGAACAGTTATTGGCCAGAAATCAGGTAGTGAGCGGCCAGAACACCGGCCTTGACATTTTAAAACTAAAGGCCGCCCTCGATTTTCAGACGGAACGTTTGTTGGGATTGAAGAAAAAAGAGCAGGACACCAATAACCAAATTATTGAACTGAACGCCCAAATTCAAAAGTATAACCGTCAAATTGATGATATCACCAAAGGCGAGGCGAAAACAACCGCCGATGTTATTGTTACTGTTTCTGCAAAAACAATAGTTTTCGCTTCGTTTACCATTAGCTATATGGTGCATAACGCGGCCTGGTACCCCAGTTATGATATTCGTGCAAAAGATGTAAATAGTCCATTGAATATCGCCTATAAGGCCAATGTATACCAAAAATGCGGCGAAGACTGGAAAGGGGTAAAGCTGACCTTATCGACAGCTAACCCGAGCGTTAACGCTATTAAGCCGGAGTTGAAGCCCTGGTACCTTAACTTTGGCGTTACCTATAATTTCCAAACAGAAAGTATTGGCAAAGTAAGCGGCAGCGTAACGGATAATATGGGTGCGGTTTTGTCGGGTGCTATCATCAGGGTGAAAGGTACATCCATAGCCACAGTCAGCGATGCCAACGGCAATTATTCTATCCAACTGCCCAAAGGCGATAATATAGTGTTGCAGTTTGTCGAACTGGGTTACCAACCCAGCGAGCAACGTGTTACATCCGCAACGATGAATGCCATATTGGTTTCGCAGGTGCAATCGGTGCAACAAATAAGCGTCCGTTATGCCATGGATACCGTGGAATATAAAGCCAGTGCTTATAAGGTTTTGGAAAAAACCAGTATAAACGAGCTGCTAAAAAAAATGGAGGGTTTCGATGTAGGCAGCGATGGTTCAGTTACCCGCCAGGGACAGCAAATAGCAAGCGTACGGTTGAACGGAAAAGATTTTTCAAGTGGCGATGTAGCAACAGCTATGAAGAATTTGCCCGCAGACGTGATTGAGAGCATGCAGGTGATTGACGACTATGGGGACCAGGCAAATATGACGGGAATTAAGACAGGAGAACCAAGGAAGATATTGAACTTTACCACTAAAGACAAAAACTACTTTTCGGTTTCGACGCCATTGGATGTACAAGAAAACGAGAGGCAGACCAATTTTGAATTTGATATTGCCAACCCTTATGATATACCAAGCGATGGCAAACAATATGCCGTGGAAATTGGCAATTATGATTTGAACGCATCCTTTCAATATTACGTTGCGCCTAAACTGAACACGGACGTTTTTTTGACCAGCCAGTTGGTGGATTGGAACAAGTATAATTTCCTTTCGGGAGAGGCGAATTTGTTTTTTGAGGGGACTTACATCGGTAAATCATTATTGGATACGCGTGCTTCGGGCGATACTTTGAACCTGAGTTTAGGCGTGGATAAGAATATCGTGGTAACACGTACCCTGCAAAAGAATTTGACACAACGCCAGGCCATTGGCTCCAATATTAAGGAAACCAAAGATTGGGTAGTTGAAGTTAAGAACCGCAAAAACCAACCCATCAACCTGTTGGTGGAAGACCAGGTGCCGGTATCGCAAAATACAGGGATAGAGGTGGAAAAACAGGAATTATCGGGTGGTAAGGTGAACGATGACAGCGGCAAAGTGCAATGGGTGTTGAAACTGGCCCCGGCCGACGATAAGAAGCTGGAGTTGCGCTACCAGGTAAAATATCCAAAAAATCAACAAGTTATTGTACAATAGTTAATGAACAACCTGCCCCAGCTCATACCTGCCCAATTAAATGATATACTGCAAAGTATGTGGTACTTCATTCCGGAGATCATCCTGGTGGCGTTGTTTATCAAGGTTTTTGTGCTGGACCTTATTTTCGGTAAACGATACCCCAATTTAAGCCGTAACGCTGCTATTGCGGGTGTGGTGGTGGTATTGTTTACCGATTTGCTGCAATTATCAAATATAACCGAGTCGCGTTTTATTTTTAACGGCATGTTGCTGTTGCAACATAGTTCGGTTTGTTTTAAACTGGTTATTGATGTGCTCGCACTGGTGATGGTGATCTATATCCCCTGGGACAAGGCTTTGCGGGCGCATTTTAAAGGACTGGGCGACCTGTATTCCATCATTATAGCGTCGGTATTTGGTTTGCATTTGATGCTGATGGCGGTGAACCTGCTGAGCATTTATTTGGCGGTGGAGATGGTGTCCATCGCGTCGTACCTGATGGTGGCCTACCGGTCGGATACAGGGGTAAGTACCGAAGCCGGGATGAAATACGTGCTGTTTGGGGCGGTATCGTCGGCGATAATGCTGTACGGCATATCGCTGTTGTATGGCTTTAGCGGTACGCTGGATATTTGGAACGACGGGTTTATCCAAAACCTGGTACATGTTAGCCCGGTGAGCGTTTCGCTGGCGTTGGTACTGGTAATGGTGGGGATAGGTTTTAAGCTATCCTTTGTGCCCATGCATTTTTGGGTGCCCGATGTTTACCAGGGCGCGGCTACGCCGGTTACGGCTTACTTGTCGACCCTGCCTAAGATTGCGGGGTTTGGGTTGCTGGTGAACTTTTTAAGTCCGTTTGTGTTCCGACCCGAGTGGACAGCGTTCGATTTCAGATTGTTGTTATCGGTAGTGGGTATTGTTACGCTGATAGCAGGGAATGTGGCGGCCATCTGGCAAACCAATATCAAAAGAATGTTGGCTTATTCCAGTATAGGGCATACGGGTTTCGCGCTGATGGGGATTGTGGCTTTTACGGAGCAGGGATTATCGGCATTGTTGTTTTATTTGGCCGTGTATGCCATTGCCAACGCGGGCGCGCTGATGCTTTGCACGTACTACGTCAACAAGATTGGCGCGCAGGACCTGAACAGCTATAAAGGTGTTGGCCTGCGTTATCCGCTGCCATCGGTTTGTTTTGTAATCATTTTGATTTCCTTAGCGGGATTGCCGGTTACAGCAGGTTTTAACGGCAAGGTGCTGATATTTTCGGCGGTATATGCTGTTTACCAGCAGGGGCATAATAGCTGGCTGCTGGCTTTGATGATCGTTGGGGCTGCTACCACGTTGATCTCGCTTTTTTACTATATCAAGATACCGCTGCACCTTTTCCTGAAAAAGAACGAGCACCATGCCGAGGATTTGATTGTTAACCACCGTTATCTGCTGTTCTTTATTTGCTTTATCAGCTTTTTTTTGTTGGCGGTAGGGGTTTTTCCGCAGATTTTGGAATTTTTGAAAGTGTAAGTTATTTTTATCATGCGTAAGTTGACTAATGATGAGTATAATTTGGTAATCTTCCTATTAGAGGATAAACCAGACACTCAGCAAATCGTTGACACCCTTCATTTTAGAGAAGTTGAGGAAATGGATGATGGGGGAATGGGTAGCTTGCGATTCGTATCTAATGACGGAACGGAAAGAAAGTTTGGTAAAGAAATCGCTGAGTTTTCATTGAAGGATTTGGATGGAATAATGGTTAGTTTTGCAATCTTCTTTGATGAAGAAGGCGATATTTTTGAGTTGGATATTTTTAAGGCGGATTTTTCTCCGTTAATACAATTCCCATCACCCCCGTATACAAAGCCGTAGTTATATTGCTTACAGGTTTTGTTATTGTTTATTTCGCTTTCTACATTTATTTGATTTTGATTAAATGTGATATATATCATATAATTCTATTAATTCTATAGGTAAAATGTAAAAATTTATAATTTAGCGCAATTATTACCCCTTTGCGTTGATGAAAAGATTTATACCTGTAGCTATTTTGCTTGTTATTGCCGGCCTGTGCCTGGCTTTCCCCTCTATCGATATTTCGAAACCCGACGCGCATATCAGCGCTGCCGATACGGCCTGGATGCTTTCGGCAACGGGTTTGGTGCTGATCATGACACCCGGCCTCGCCTTTTTTTATGGCGGTATGGTGAACAAAAAAAATGTGATCTCTACGATGTTCCAGAGTTTTATCTGTATGGCTATTATCACCGTTATTTGGGTGGTGTTTGGCTTTAGTTTGGCCTTTGGCGATTCGTTCCATGGTGTGATAGGCAACCCCGGCACATTTTTTATGATGCGGGGCATGCTGGGCAACGCCACCTGGAAACTGGCACCTACCATACCGATTTTGCTTTTTGCCATGTACCAGTTAAAGTTTGCCATTATTACCCCGGCGCTGATCACCGGCGCGTTTGCCGAGCGGATACGCTTTAACTCGTACCTGTTGTTTATCTGCTTGTTTTTTGTTTTTATATACGCTCCGCTGGCGCACTCCACCTGGCACCCCGACGGTTTTTTAAATAAGTTAGGTGTGCTCGATTTTGCGGGCGGAACGGTAGTGCATATGTCGGCGGGATGGGCGGCACTGGCTTCGGCACTCTATCTGAAAGCCCGGCGCGAACAAACCCATGAGCCTGCGCGTATCACTTATGTGATGATTGGTA
Source organism: uncultured Mucilaginibacter sp. (assembly GCF_903893715.1). Taxonomy (GTDB): domain Bacteria; phylum Bacteroidota; class Bacteroidia; order Sphingobacteriales; family Sphingobacteriaceae; genus Mucilaginibacter. Next base: position 11,886 of record NZ_CAITNG010000119.1, on the reverse strand, counting down.
CCGGTTTGTTATGGTTTGGCTGGTTTGGTTTTAACGCGGGATCGGCATTTGCGGCCAACTCGCTCGCGGTAAGCGCATTGGCTACCAGTACCACGGCATCGGCGGCGGCAGCGATAAGCTGGATGTTTTTTGATATGGCCAGGGGGCGCAAACCCAGCGCCATGGGTGCCTGTATCGGCGCCGTGGTCGGTTTAGTGGCCATTACCCCGGCTTCGGGTTTTGTGTCGATACCGGCATCGCTCATTATTGGGATAGTTTCGGCTTCGATAAGCAATTTGGTGGTGGAGTGGCGCACGCGCACTACTATTGATGATACCCTGGATGTTTTCCCATGCCATGGTGTAGGGGGTATGGTGGGTATGCTGCTTACCGGCGTTTTTGCGCATCAGCAAATTAACCCGGCTAATACCACCGGCAACGGCTTGTTTTTTGGTGAGACACATTTATTTTTTGTGCAGTGCGAGGCACTGGTTGGTGTTTCGGTATTCGCGTTTTTTGGCTCGTTGCTGCTGTTGAAAGTTACCGATATGATATCGCCGTTAAGGGTTTCGCCGGAGCATGAGGCTATCGGGCTCGACCTGAGCCAGCATGGCGAAAAGCTGTAAAATTATGTTAGCTAATTTTGTTTTACAGGCATTGCTTTTTGCAAAATTTGGCATAAAATACTTTTAAAAAACACTTCTGTTTTCGGGGGCCAAAAAGGCCCCTGAATGTTTTGTAATCGTAAAATCATTGTTAACCCGAACGCTCAAAAAAGTTTTGAAATTGATTTAAAGTCGTAACTTTGCGTGCTTAATACCCAGCATGAGCGAACAGATAAAACACGAATGCGGCATCGCATTTATCCGTCTTCTAAAGCCTCTATCCTTTTATCAAAAAAAATACGGCACTGCACTTTACGGCCTCAATAAACTGTACCTTCTGATGGAGAAGCAGCATAACCGGGGTCAGGATGGCGCGGGTGTGGCCACCATAAAACTCGACATTGAACCCGGTAAGCGCTACATCAGCAGGCACCGATCGATGGCGCAGAACGCGGTCTCGGACATATTTGAATACATACAGAAGAAGTTTGCAGATATTCAAAAAGAACAGCCGGAAAAACTCTCAGATGCCGAATGGCTGAAAAATAATGTGAGTTTTACCGGCGAAGTTTTGTTAGGGCATTTGCGATACGGCACCCACGGAAATAACAGCGTGGAAAATTGCCACCCGTTTCTGCGTCAAAACAATTGGATGACGCGTAATTTGGTGATTGCGGGCAACTTTAACATGACCAATGTTGACGAGTTATTGCAACAGTTGTACGACCTCGGTCAGCACCCCAAAGAAAAAGCGGATACCGTAACCGTTCTCGAAAAAATAGGCCACTTTTTGGATACCGAAAACCAGGGTTTATTTGACCAATACAAGCGCGAAGGCCTGGACGATAACGCTGAAATCAGTAAGCTGATAGCTAATGATTTGGACGTGGCGAAGATATTGCGGAAATCGGCCAAGAACTGGGATGGTGGTTATGCCATTGCGGGGATATTTGGCCACGGCGACGCGTTTATTATGCGCGACCCGGTGGGTATACGCCCGGCGTTTTATTATTATAACGATGAGATTGTGGTTGCCGCTTCGGAACGCCCGGCTTTGCAAACGGCATTCAATATACAGATTGATGACATCAGGGAAGTGAAACCCGGCCATGCGCTCATCATCAAAAAGAACGGCAAGATAAGCGAGGAGATGTTTAGCGAGCCTCAGGAAAAAATGGCATGTTCGTTTGAGCGTATCTATTTTTCGCGCGGAAGCGACGCTTCTATTTACAAGGAACGTAAGCAATTAGGGCGCTTATTGTGCGACCAGATACTGGAATCGGTAGATTACGATATCAAAAATACGGTGTTTTCGTATATCCCGAACACGGCCGAAGTGGCCTATTATGGTTTGGTGGAAGGTATACATAAGCACATCAAAAAATGCCAGCGCGATATTTTGCTGAACCGCGCCGATAAAATTACCGACAAGGAACTGACCGAGGTGCTAAAAATGGCACCACGCGTCGAAAAAATAGCCATTAAGGATGTTAAACTGCGCACCTTTATTACCCAGGACGCCGACCGCAGCGAAATGGTGGCGCATGTGTATGATACCACTTACGGCATTGTAAAGAATCATACGGATACTTTGGTGGCTTTGGACGACTCGATCGTTCGCGGTACGACGCTGAAACAGAGTATTTTAAGGATACTGGACCGGTTAAAGCCGAAAAAAATTGTGGTGGTATCGTCGGCACCGCAGATACGTTACCCGGATTGTTATGGGATAGATATGTCGCGCATGGGCGAGTTTGTGGCTTTTGAGGCGGCGATAAGCTTACTGAAAGACAGCGGCCGTTACCAGATTATTGCCGACGTGTACCAAAAATGCAAGGAAAGCTCGAAACTGCCGAAAGAGGAAGTGGAGAACTATGTAAAGGAGATATACGCGCCGTTTACCGACCAGGAAATATCGGACCGGATTGCGCAAATCATCACACCAAAAGAGATAAACGCTGAGGTACAGGTGATCTATCAAACTTTAGATAATCTGCACAAAGCTTGCCCCGACCATAAGGGCGACTGGTACTTTAGCGGCAATTACCCCACCCCGGGCGGCAATAAAGTGGTTAACCGCGCTTTTGTGAACTGGATGGAAGGGAAGAACCAGCGGGCTTATATGTGATTTGGTGAGTGGTGAATAGTGAGTTGTTTTTAGCTTAAAGCGGAAAGCTAAAAGCAGAAAGCTTTTTGGATTGGTTTTTGTTTGTTGGACGAGGATTGCAAATCCCCCAATGACGTGGGTCGAGGATTATAAATCCCGACCAATAAGCGAGTTTATCTACGGCTTTTGGAGTTGAACATTGGTCCATCAACAACGTCTTGAAACATCGTTAGGGTACGACCTTTAAGTTTTGCTTTTGCGGCAGTTCTAAGTTCAACAATACTTGCTAATGATTCGATGAAAGTTACGCCAAGTAAATTGTCGATATCAACATTTTTTCTTTCACCCAATACATTTATATAGTTAAAACAATTATATGTGATTTCGATATCTATGTTTTTTAACATCAATTCAGTTACAAACCTTCCCAAATCGTCAAATAATAGATATGCTACTTTTTCCGAATATTGAAAGTCACAGTTTTTAACATAATTCTTAAATTGGGGTATTGCTAAAAATAAGTCGTCTACTAATTCAATTTCTAATTGTCTTGGAAGAATTGACATGAGTTCGGTTGCTTCAATTTCTTTGAAACACTTGCTGAAGTTTTTCGTCGGTATAGCCGTTTTCGTCCCAGACGGCATCGGCTTTGTCGCGTGCCCTATCGAGCAGGAAGCGGGCCATCAGGTGTTTCAGTTCCGCAAGGTCGCTATCGGGTATATCGGCACTAAAAACCTTTAACAGTTCGGCTTGTACGTTGCTAAGCGGTGGGTGAACGGAAGAAATGCTCATGATACATTCAATTGTCTTAAACAAAAATAACAATTAATTAACAAAAAAGCTTTATGCTTTCAGCTTTGCGCTTTTAGCTCATTTAGCCGCAAACACCACATGCGTGATGAGCTTATCCACCAATACCAACGCGGCGATGATGAGGGCGATGCCGGCTACCTGGTTGAGGCGGTGGATGGACTTTTCGGAGATGCGGTCGCGGAGTTTGTTGGCGTAAAAGGCTTTTAGGGTATCGAGCGAGAACTGTACGCCGAGGATGGTGATGAACATGATGGCGATCTTTAACTGGCGGTTGGGCAGGTCGGTACGGTAAAAGGTACTGGCGGCACCGATAACGGTTACCCAGTGGAAGAGCAGGGTAGGGTTAAAAATGCACATGACAAAGCCTTTTAAAAAGAAGCCCGCACGGTTTATTTTTGCGGGTGTTTTGGCATAGCTGATCTCGGCTTTTTTAAATATGTAGTATACACCGATGGTGAACAGGATGGTACTGCCTACGATGCCCACGATGTGCGTATCGGCCTTTACGTTGATGAACTGCGAACCAAAGAGGATGGCACCGATAAAGACCATGTCGCTGGTTACTACGCCCAGGGCCATGGCTACGCCGGCATGGAAACCTTTTTCGATACTGGTTTTAATCAATGCGAAAAACACGGGCCCGGTTAAAACCGACAGTACCAACCCAAACCCGATGCCCGTAATAATGGCTTCTATCATTAATTATAGCCTTTGGTGTATTTATTAATGCGAATATGCAAATTATGCCATATCACACCAAACTTTAGGGCAAAACGATTTAAAATTTAAAATTAGATATTTATAAAATTTAAATTAAGTTAGGGTTTTTAAAACGTTAACCAATAACACCTGGCACAACAATGGAACAAAACAAGCAAGCTAATTACAGGTCGGCGCTGTATACCATTATTACCGTATTTTTTTTCTGGGGGTTTTTAGCCGCCTCGAACGGTATTTTTATCCCTTTTTGTAAGTTTTACTTTCACCTGTCGCAGTTTCAATCGCAACTGATTGACTATACTTTTTACGGCGGTTACTTTATCGGTTCGTTGGTGTTGTATTATGCCTCGCAGTTGATTAAGGTTGATTTGCTGAACAAGATGGGGTATAAAAATGGTATCATCATAGGCTTAGTTATTTCGGCTGTTGGCGCATTATTGATGGTGATGGGGCTTAATTCGGGCTCGTTTATCTTTATTTTGGTGTCGTATTTTGTTATCGCCATCGGGTTTTCGCTACAGCAAACGGCGGCAAACCCATTTGTTATCGCTTTGGGCTCGCCGCAAACGGGGGCGCACAGGTTAAACCTCGCGGGCAGTTTGAACAACATCGGCGGTATTTTAGGGCCGGTTATCGTAAATAAATTGTTGTTTGGCGTGGCTACCAATCCGGATATCAATAAAATTCAGATTTCGGCGGTAGATAACGAGTACTATATTTTGGCCGGGCTGTTCATAGCCGTGGCTATCTTTTTTTATGTTTCGAAACTACCGGTGGTTACCAGCGATGAGAAGATCGAATCGAGCCATAAAGCCAATCTGCCGTTGTTTGTGATTCTACTGGGCTTTATACTGATTATGGCTGCTGACCCGCTGACGGCCGCGACCGGCATATCGAAATCGTATTATGTGTATTCGGCATTGGCGGTTATTTTGTTGTCGCTGATCATTTGTATACCCTTATCAGCCAAAAACAAAGAGGGCTGGGGCGCTATGCAATACCCGCAGTTGATATTGGGTATGATAGCGATATTCACCTACGTAGGTGTGGAAGTAACCATTGCCAGTAATTTAGGCGCGTTGTTGAAGACGCCCGACTTTGGCAGCTACGCGGAATCGAACATCAAACAGTTTATATCGTTGTATTGGGGCAGTTTGATGATAGGCAGGTGGACGGGTGCCATAGGCGCGTTTAAACTAACTAAGATGTGGAAGAATACCCTGACGGTGGTAGTGCCCTTTGTGGCCTTTGGCGTGGTGCTGCTGGTGAACTATTTTAACGGTACCGATGTACGGGACATGTTTACCTATGCTATTTGTGTGGCGATACTGATCGTTGGTTTTTACATCGGCAACCAAAAGCCCGCGCGTACTTTGGCCATATTTACCATCATTGGTGTTATCGCCATGTTTGTAGGGCTTGCATTGACAGGTAAGGTGGCTTTATATGCGCTCATCAGCGGTGGTTTGTGCTGCTCGATTATGTGGCCGTCTATTTTTGCTTTGGCGATTACCGGGTTAGGCAAATATACCAGCCAGGGTTCGGCGTTTTTGATTATGATGATTTTGGGTGGGGCCATTATCCCGCCGATACAGGGCTTTTTGGCCGATACCAGCGGTATACACCACTCGTACATTGTACCATTATTGGGCTTTGCCTACCTTACCTTTTTTGCCTGGAAAGTGAGCGGCGAGTTGAAGAAACAGGGTGTAGATGTAGAGGCATTGGAAACGGCGGAGGCGCACTAAGCTATGAGCAAACTAAGTTTTGATGATATTTTTATGAACCTTGCGCTCGATTTGGCCAAGCGTTCGCATTGCATGAAGGCGCAGGTGGGGGCAGTGCTGACCAAGGATACGCGCATTATTTCCATCGGTTATAACGGGCCGCCGGCCGGTACGCATAATTGCGATGAAGAATGGCCGGATGCAGGTTGTCCGCGCGACTCGAAAGGGAGTTGCTCGCTGGCTTTGCACGCTGAAGAGAACGCCATTTTGTACGCGGTGAAGAACGGCACCAAACTGGAGGGTGCCACGCTGTACACCACCTTATCCCCTTGTTTGCCTTGCGCGAGGTTGATTTACTCGGCCGGGATAAAACGGGTGTATTTCAAACATTCGTATGCAGAGTATAAGGGTATTGCCCTTGACGAAGGCGTGGAGTTTTTGAACCGGTTTGGTGTGGTTGCGGGGAAGATGGGTGGTTGAGTCATTGGTCATTGGGTCATTGGTCATTGGTCATTGGTCATTGGGCATTGGGTTGTAAATCGGTAGATTAGATTAGGTATTAGTTGTCTTGCTTGGCCAAATATCGCCAAAGGGGTATGGCCAATGCAGCCCCGAAGAAGGGTGCGGTGAGATATATCCACAAGTGTTCAAAATGACCGGATATTAGCGCAGGCGCCAAAGAACGTGTTGGGTTCATGGATGCGCCACAGATGGGGCCGGCGAACATGGCTTCGAGGCCTACGATGGCACCGATGGCGATTGCTGCTGCCTGGCCTTGCTCTTTACTGCCATGGGCCACCTGCATAATCACCAGCATGAGGATGAACGTGAGCAACAGTTCGAGGATAAAGGATTGCATTTCGGTACCGGCGGGCATGGTAGCGCCTAATAACGGACTTGAGGGGAACAGCAGCTTTAGCACCATACTTGCCAGCAAAGCCCCCGCCAACTGGCTGGCGATATAACCGGGCAAATGGATGGCCTTAAAACGTCCCGCCAAGGTAAAAGCAATGCTGACCGCGGGGTTGATATGGCAGCCTGACACATCGCCGAGGGCGTATATGAGACCCATAACAATGAGCCCCCAGGTGATAGCCACGCCTACGTGGGTAATGGCGCCACCGGTTTGCTGGTCGATTACCATGGCGCCGCAGCCGCAAAACACCAGTATAAAGGTGCCCAACAGCTCGGCGGTGTATTTACGCAGCATCATAAATGTGCTTTTATAAACTCTTCGGAATAGGTTTTGATCATTTGGCGTACACGGCGAAACTCGGCCATCACTTCTTCGGGCGTGCCGGTTGCTTTGGCCGGGTCGGGGAAGTTGTAGTGGAAGCGTTCGGCGGTGGTAGGGAAGTAGGGGCAGTTCTCTTTGGCGTTATCGCATACGGTAATGACGTAGTCGAAAGGGATGTTGATGTACTCGTCGACATTGTTGGAAGTGTGGTGTGAGATATCGATACCGTCTTCGGCCATTACCTGTATGGCTTTGGGGTTTACGCCATGAGTTTCGATGCCCGCGCTGTATATTTTGGCTTTGTCGCCGGCGAAATGTTGCAAATAGCCTTCGGCTATCTGGCTGCGGCAACTGTTGCCGGTGCATAGTACTAAGATGTTTTTCATTTGGGGTTTAAACGTATTTAATTGTGATGGGTAAAGTTATTTTTATTTGATCCAATATTCCATGTGTTTACCTTCTTCGATAAAGGCCAATACCGATTCCTTGATCTGGTCCCTCACTTTTCGGATTTTTTCCAATATTTCTTCGTGCGTACCCGTAAAAGTTGAAGGATCGGGGAATGACCAGCCCAGCCTTTTAATCACACCCGGAAAAATAGGGCAGCCTTCGGCACTGGCTTCATCACAAACAGTAATAACTGCATTAAACGAACGCCCTTTTTTGAAAAGCTCAAAAGCATCCTGTGTGCCTTTATGGCTGATGTCGATGTCAACTTCCTGCATTACCTTTACCACGTTGGGGTTTAGTTTCCCGGCTTCCAGGCCGGCGCTTTCGGCAATAAAGTAATCGCCGCCAAAGGTGTTCAAAAATGCTTCGGCCATTTGGCTGCGGGCCGAATTGTGAATGCAAACAAACAAAACGCTGTGCTGTATCATAATAATAGGTTTAATGGTTAGTGTTTATAATTGGATTGGTTTTTTCATTACGATGGCCGATGCCGGGCATACATGACTAAATTCGGTGGATTGCTGCACCTCGGATGGAACAGAACTCCTGTTGATAACCCGATAACCTTTTCGGAAAAAATAATCGGGCGCGGTTTCGGTGAGCAGGTAAATTGCCGATAGCTTTTCCGTTTTTGCAAGGCCTTCTATTTGGGCCAGCAGGTTGTTGGCAATGCCTTTATCGCGATAAGCTTTATCAACAGCCAAAGAGCGCAACAGGCCATATTGGCCGTAAATTTCCAATCCGGCTACACCGGTCAACGTTTCGCCATCCGTTGCTACCACGAAATTGTTTAAAGTTTCGGGCAGGTCATCAACGGGCAGCTTTTCGGCAGCGAGCAGGGCGATAACGTCATCGCGGTTGGGGTTTGCTTTATGTGTTGTCATTTCGGTTCAATCGCAGCATCCGGGTGCGCAGCAGGGTGCTTTTGTTAATGGTTTTTGCGCGTAAACGGTGATACTGAAAATGCCCATGCCGCCATTTTTAAAATTGGTCAGTTCGTCGGCAGTTAAATAGCGGCTCAAAATATCATCGGGTATGGTGATTACTTTTTGTTTTTGGAGGGTGATATCTTCAAAGCCGTTCAGCTTGATGAGTTCGAGGTAAACGTCCTTTTGGATGGCACCGGATACACAACCGGCATACATTTCGGCTTTGTTTTTGAGTTGATCGGGCAAATTGCCCACCAACACTACATCAGATATGCTGAAATGCCCACCCGGTTTCAATACGCGGTAGATGTCCTTAAGCACGGCCGATTTATTGGGTACCAGGTTCAACACGCAATTGCTCACCACCACATCGCCTATGTTGGCGGTAACGGGCATGTGCTCAATATCGCCAAAGCGGAACTCCACATTGTTAAAGCCCAGCGTTTCGGCATTATAACGCGCCTTGTTGATCATGGCTTCGGTAAAATCGATGCCGATCACCTTGCCGGTTTCGCCGGTTTCGGCACGGGCCACAAAACAGTCGTTGCCTGCGCCTGAGCCTAAATCAATCACTACATCGCCCTTTTTTATTTTGGCGAATTGCGTAGGCATACCGCAGCCCAGAGCAAGGTCGGCATCGGGGTTATAGCCGGCAAGCCCGCTATAATCGTCGTTCATGATGTTGTGCACCTCGGTTGAGCAGCAGCCCGAGCCGCAGCAGGAGGTTTCGTTTGTTTCTTTGTCCTGCAAAGCAATCTCGCTGTATTTTTGCCTCACCAGTTCCTTCAGTTCTTTTTCGTTTTCCATTTTATTTGGGATGAATATCAGTTCATAAAAAAATCAACAACAAGCCTGGTTGGCGGCCGAAACCTGCAAATCGCCAAAGAGGGTATTAAAGTCGGCATTAAAGTTTTTAAAGGTTTCCCAGTTGATGCAATAGCATGATTTTTTACCGTCGATGGTGCCTTTGATGAGGTTGGCGTTCAAAAGCTCTTTTAAATGCTGCGATACGGTGGCCTGTGCCAGGGGCATTACTTCGACAATTTCGCCGCAGATGCAGGTATTGCGTTGGGCCAATATGCGCAGTATGGCTATACGCGCCGGGTGCGCCATGGCTTTGGCCAGGTCGGCCAGCTTTTGGTCGGTATCGGTAAAGGCTTCTTTTTTGTTGATGGCCATGGTATCAAATTATATATCGTAAATATACGATGATAAAAATTTGAAATGCAAATAAATTTGAAAATTGTGGGAAGGGAGGCTGTAGTCGCAGAAACAGGCATAGGGGTTTGAGGTCGGAGAATCGAACAGCGGGGTTGATTAAATGCGGTGTTTATGCAAGCAGGATGCTTTCGATATTTTTGGACGATTTACGCTGCCGCTAAACATCGACCAGTATTGCCTTATTATAAAAGCCAAAAATTTTGTATTTTTACTTTACGAAAAAGAGACGCAGTATGTTGACCACGATAAAGGGTTATTATGACCATGGCAAAATCGTTTTACAGGAACAGCCCCCGGTTGATGTGAAAACCGAGGTGATGGTTACCTTTTTGACTGAAGAGGCCGTAGTAAAACCGTCACCGAAAAGGAAATTGGGCGGTTTGGAAGGTAAGGTGGCTATTCCCGAGGATTTTAACGAGCCGTTGGACGACCTGAAAGATTATATGTAGCCAATGAATATCCTGGTTGACACCCAAATACTTGTTTGGTCGTTCGATGTATATTCGCCGCTAAGCGATACGCACCGGAAATTGCTTGAGGATAGTGCGAACACAATTTTTGTAAGCCAGATAAGCTTGATGGAGCTTGCCATCAAAAAGAACATCAACAAATTGCCCGGTTTTGTGCCTGATATTAAAACCGTAACAGAGCAATTGTTGCGCAATGGTTTTGAACTGCTGCCGTTGACCAATACGCATATATTTTTGTATGAGCATTTACCGCTGTTTTCGGAACATAAAGACCCCTTCGACCGCTTTTTGATTGCGGTTGCCCAACACGAGAAATTTACCATTATGACTTCGGATGCTAAGTTTCAGTTATACTCATCGTTGGTTTCGATTATTTAATTTTTTTTATTTTCTGATGCTATAACGGTGACTTTTGTGGTAGCTTATCAGTGTTTTTAGAATTCGAGTAAGTTATTGGAATTCAATATCTTAACTAAAAAAAATTTCCGAAATTTCTTTAATTTGATGTGAATTGTTCCGACATTTGTAAGTCGTTCTTTTTCTTTTGTCTTGATACAAAAGAAACAAAAAATCAAGTCGGGAAATAGGCTTCTTTACGCTCTTGGCCTTCGCACACAAGCTGAGAAAACCTGTGCTGCAATCTTTTGTCGCTATTGTGCGCAAGGCCCATGCTTCGGACAAAATTTGCTATGCCCTGCCAACGCGCGAGGCCACCATAGTTTTCTCTGCTTTTGGCCGAAGCTTATTTACCGACTGGGTGCGAACATAATTTTAGGTATTTAACATTAATTCATTATCAAACCCAAAAACAACAACATTATGGCAATTTTAGAGGAACTATCGTTTAAACAACAAAAATTTTGTGAGGAGTATCTATTGAGTTTTAACGCTTACCGGGCCGCAGTGGCGGCGGGGTATAGCGAGAACACAGCCTTGAAGGGCGATTTGTTGCACGTGCCCAAGATACAGGCGTATTTAAAGGCGGCGATGAGCCGCAGCGCGGCACGTGCGGAACTGACGCATGATATGCTGCTACGCGAACTGATGAAAATCGCATTTTGTAATATGGGTAATTATTATGACGATTATGGGCTACCTAAGAAGATGCACCAGTTGACGGACGAAGAAAAAGCGGCGGTAAGCTATTACCAGAGGGCGGATATGTGCTACCAGGACGGGCACATTTTTGGTGAACTCGTCAAAATAAAACTCCACAACAAAATGGCGGCTTTGGACAGGCTTTGTAAACATACGGGTTTTTACAAAGCGAATTGGAAGCCTTTGCCCGAGGTTGACCGGACGGAAACGGCCGAGGATATTGCTTTTGAAGCGGAGCACGGGCAAACACGGCCCAGCGCGGCTTTTACCCAAGAGGTGAGCGACGAATTGTATGCACAATTGCTGGAGCGTGATGGGGACAAGATGAGGGCCGCGGGGTGGTATATGGGAGAGACTGTGGTTGAGAAGTCGGAGGACGGAGGTCAGATGTCGGATGTCGGCGATCAGAGTTCTGATGATGACGGGGTTTTTTCGGTTGTTGGTGATCCCGATAGCTATCGGGACACCAACAACGGCGTGGGTGATGTGGAGGATGGAAGCCCTGAGTGTGGAGTCGGGAGTTCTGAGTC